>NZ_JBIVBY010000055.1:0-26655 GCF_044746405.1 Pseudomonas sp. NPDC086251 | reverse complement strand
GCCCCCGGCCATGGATGGCCGATGGCGGCGGGCCCCCGGAGCAATGCCGGAGTGAGGGCATGCCGAGCCTAAGCGAGGCACCGAATGGAGGGGCAGAGCGCTTTGGTTACTTTCGACTGGGCCGGCTTCCGGATTTTCGAAAGTGACCCGCTGTAAAAGCGGAACCGCCAGCGGCCGTTACCGCAGAAACGGATATGTACCCGTGAAAAAAATCACCGCATCCGCCGAGCCTCATTCCGCTGCAACGTCATACTCGGCGTTTCATCAAACAACTTCCGATACTCCGCAGCAAACCGCCCAAGGTGTGTAAACCCCCACCCCATGGCGATCTCGGAAATATTGCGCGCAGAGCCATGCTCAAGAATGTCCTGACGCACAGCGCTCAACCGGTACTTCTTCAGGTAAACCATCGGCGACAACGCAAAGTACTTTTTGAACGCCTCGAACAACTTGAAGCGCGAAACCCCAGCCGCCGCTTCGATGTCCTCAAGGTGCAGCGCTTCCCGAGCATTATCGTGAATGTACTGCCGAGCCCTGATCAGATAACCCGGCAACTTCACGCCCAACACGTCCCGCAGTTCTTCGGAATAATTATTCGGCTGCGCCAGGATCAAGCCTTTGATCAACGAGCTTTCGACGTCCCGAGTAAAGGCCACCTGGTCATACAGCTCGCTGCTGCGCTCCAGTTCGGCGATGAAATAACGCGCCATGCGCCACCACGAGGCCGACGCCCCGTCCACCGCATCCATCACCGACTCGAACCGCAGCGGCGCATCCAGCGGTCGTTGCAACAGGCTTTCCAGAGACTCACTCATCGCCGCGCGGGTGATCACCACCTGGACTTTGCGGCAATCGCCGGAGATCGCCAGCAGCTGGTTTTCGTTCGGTGAAATGATCACCCCCTGATCGCGATTGGACTTCAACACGCAGCCGTTCTTGCTCAGCTCCTGCTCGCCCACCAAGGGCAAACTCAGGCTGTAACTGCTGAAGTGCTCGGGGTCTTCGATATCGACCGTGACGTCGGTGCCGTATTCGATCGTGCCCAGCGTCGTGGCCATCGACTTGAACACATTGGCGCTGTGATGAAAGCGGATTCGCTCGGGTGTACTCGTCACGAGTCGATGCGGTCCGCAGATACCGGACATCCAGTTTCGCGCACCCTCGACGTCACAGCTATCAATACGAATGTCGCGAAACTGCGCATCAGTTTTGCTACTCATCACAGTGCACCCACGGCGGTATTTTTCAGCGCGCTCTGACGGCGCGTATCAGGCTTGAAAAGAGCAAGTTCCAAGCCACAAATCGGCGGTGCCCACTTAGCGGATAGCAATCCTCAACTAAGCGGATAACGCACCCGGCTTTAAGCTGGGAAGCGCCATCGAACAGCACTCGACATCTGGCAAAACAGTACCTGATTGCTGCAAACAGGTGCAGCCGTTTATCGCGTGGTGCGGCGACTGGGTATTCGCTGCCCAGCACGCCACACGGGTGTTACCCGACCAATTTTATGGACTGCCTTCGTCGACAAACCGGATAGACCCCGCCCCGCCCCACTCCCTCTAATGAGCACACCCGATTAGCCCTAATAAAAACAGGTACACCCTCATGAGTGGCGAAAAAAACGTCGAGCAGTGGAAAGCATTTATTGAAGGCTGCCTGGACTTCCGTCCGGCAGACGGCGTGTTCCGGATCGCCCGGGACATTTTCACCGAACCGCAGTTGTTCGACCTGGAGATGGAACTGATCTTCGAGAAGAACTGGATCTACGCCTGCCACGAAAGCGAGCTGGCCAACAATCACGATTTCGTCACGATGCGCGCCGGTCGCCAGCCAATGATCATCACCCGCGACGGTGACGGCCAGCTCAATGCGCTGATCAACGCCTGCCAGCATCGAGGCACCACCCTGACCCGCGTCGGCAAGGGCAACCAGTCGACCTTCACCTGCCCGTTCCACGCCTGGTGCTACAAAAGTGACGGCCGCCTGGTCAAGGTCAAGGCGCCCGGCGAATACCCGGAAGGCTTCGACAAGGCCACTCGCGGGCTGAAAAAAGCACGCATCGAGAGCTACAAGGGCTTTGTGTTTATCAGCCTGGATGTGCATGCCGAAAACAGCCTCGAAGACTTCCTCGGCGACGCCAAAGTGTTCTTCGACATGATGGTCGCCCAGTCGCCGACCGGTGAGCTGGAAGTGCTGCCCGGCAAGTCGGCCTACACCTACGACGGCAACTGGAAACTGCAGAATGAAAACGGCCTCGACGGTTATCACGTCAGCACCGTCCACTACAACTACGTGGCCACCGTGCAGCACCGCCAGCAGGTCAACAGCGAGAACGGCACCAGCAGCGGCAGCACCCTCGACTACAGCAAACTCGGTGCCGGCGACGCCAACACCGATGACGGCTGGTTCGCTTTCGATAACGGCCACAGCCTGTTGTTCAGTGACATGCCGAACCCGTCGGTGCGCTCCGGTTACGCCACGATCATGCCGCGCCTGATCGAAGAACACGGCCAGGAAAAGGCCGAATGGATGATGCATCGCCTGCGCAACCTGAACATTTATCCGAGCCTGTTTTTCCTCGATCAGATCAGCTCGCAACTGCGCATCATCCGTCCGGTGGCCTGGAACAAGACCGAGATCATCAGCCAGTGCCTGGGCGTGAAAAACGAGTCGGACGCCGATCGCGAAAACCGCATTCGTCAGTTCGAAGACTTCTTCAATGTCTCGGGCCTCGGCACACCGGATGACCTGGTGGAGTTTCGCGAAGCGCAGCGTGGTTTCCAGGCGCGTCTGGAACGCTGGAGCGATATTTCCCGGGGCAGTCACCAATGGGCCACCGGCGCCACGCCCAACAGCGAATCGATCGGCATCGCCCCGGCCATGACCGGCACCGAATTCACCCACGAAGGGCTCTACGTCAACCAGCACAGCAACTGGCAGAAATTTCTGCTCGATGGCCTGGACGCGAAATCCCTGAAGCTCCGTGAGGTGTGAACATGAATGCGCAATTGCAGTATCAGATCGAGCAGTTTTTCTATCGCAAATCCGAGCTGTGCGACGCCCAGGACTGGGACGCGTACATCAAGCTGTTCGACGAGCACAGCGAATTTCACTTGCCGCAATGGGACTCGGAACACGTCTACACCCGCGACCCAAAGCGCGAAATGTCGCTGATCTATTACCCCAACCGTTCAGGCCTGGAGGACCGCGTCTTTCGCCTGCGCACGGGCAAGTCCGCATCCTCGACGCCGATGCCACGCACCTTGCACTTGATCAACAACGTGCGCATCAGCGAACTCGAAAACGGCGACCTTGAGGTGCGTCTGAACTGGCACACCCTGTTCTATCGCCTGGCCACATCCGAGCAGTTCTACGGCCGAGCGACCTATCGCCTCAAGCCTCACGCCGACAGCTGGCTGATCACCCGCAAGCATGTCCTGCTGCTCAACGACACCATCAACTCGGTGCTCGATTTCTACCACCTCTGAACCATGGAGACCGGGGCATGAACCATAAGGTCGCGTTCAGCTTTGCCGATGGCAAAACGCTGTTCTTTCCCGTACAGCCCAACGAAATACTGCTCGACGCCGCCCTGCGCAACGGCATCAACATTCCACTGGATTGCCGCGAAGGCGTCTGTGGAACGTGCCAGGGGCGCTGCGAATCGGGCGATTACAGCCAGGATTATGTGGATGAGGAAGCGCTCTCCAGCCAGGACCTGCAACAACGCAAAATGCTCACCTGCCAGACGCGGGTGACATCCGACGCGGCGTTTTACTTCGATTTCGCTTCCAGCCTGTGCAACGCCTCGGGGCCCGAGCAACTTAGCGGTACGGTGACTGAGGTTCGGCAAATCTCGGCCAGTACCGCGATCCTGTATCTGGACCTCGGCACGACCAACCCACTGGATTTCCTGCCGGGGCAATACGCCCGGTTGATGATTCCCGGGACTGCCAGCAAACGCTCCTACTCGTTTGCCAATCGACCGAGTGCGCGCAATCAATTGCAATTCCTGATTCGCCTGCTGCCCGACGGGGTGATGAGCAACTACATCCGTGAACGCTGCCAGGTGGGCGACGAAATCGTCCTGGAGGCACCGCTGGGCGCCTTCTATTTGCGGCATGTCGCCAAGCCGCTGATCCTGGTGGCGGGCGGCACCGGACTTTCCGCGCTACTGGGCATGCTCGACGAACTCGCCGAACGCGGCTGCGGCCAGCCGGTGCATTTGTACTACGGCGTGCGGGACGCCGCCGATCTGTGCGAGCGCGCACGCATCGAGGCTTATGCCGAGCGCATTCCGGGGTTTCGCTACACCGAAGTCGTCAGTGATCCATCGCCGCAATGGACCGGCAAACGCGGCTACATTGCCGAGCATTTCGACGCCAGTGAACTGCGCGATGCACCGGTCGACATGTACGTCTGCGGGCCACCGCCGATGGTCGAATCGATCAAGAGCTGGTTGCAAACCCAGGCACTGGAAGGCGTTCACCTGTATTACGAAAAGTTCACCGAGAGTAATATCTGATCTTTCAAATCAGGCCTGACAACAATAACCAGAAGGGAACGAGATGGCGGATGAAATCTTGCAACAGGGAACGCTCAAGCGGGGGTTGAAAAATCGTCATATTCAACTGATCGCCTTGGGCGGGGCCATTGGCACCGGGCTGTTCCTGGGCTCCGCCGGCGTGCTCAAGTCGGCCGGGCCGTCGATGATCCTCGGCTATGCGATTGCCGGTTTCATTGCCTTCCTGATCATGCGCCAGTTGGGCGAGATGATTGTCGAAGAGCCGGTGGCCGGTTCGTTCAGCCACTTCGCCCACAAGTACTGGAGCGGTTATGCCGGCTTCCTGTCCGGCTGGAACTACTGGGTGCTGTACGTGCTGGTGGGCATGGCCGAGCTGACGGCCGTCGGCAAATACGTGCAGTTCTGGTGGCCGGAAGTCCCGACCTGGGTCAGCGCGGCGGTGTTCTTTGTGCTGGTCAACCTGATCAACACGATGAACGTCAAAGTCTTCGGCGAGATGGAGTTCTGGTTCGCGATCATCAAGGTGGTGGCGATCGTCGGCATGATCGTCCTCGGCTGCTACATGCTGTTCAGCGGCTCCGGCGGCCCGCAGGCCTCGGTCAGCAACCTGTGGAGCCACGGCGGTTTCTTCCCCAACGGCACCAACGGTTTGCTGATGTCGATGGCGTTCATCATGTTCTCCTTCGGCGGCCTGGAGCTGGTGGGTATTACCGCCGCTGAAGCCAGCGAACCGAGGAAGGTGATTCCCAAGGCGATCAACCAGGTGGTTTATCGCGTGTTGATCTTCTACGTCGGCGCACTCACCGTGCTGCTGTCCCTGTACCCGTGGGATCAACTGCTGCAAACCCTGGGCGCGTCCGGCGATGCCTACAGCGGCAGTCCGTTCGTGCAGATCTTCTCGTTGATCGGCAGCGACACCGCCGCGCACATCCTCAACTTCGTGGTGCTGACCGCCGCGCTCTCGGTCTACAACAGCGGCGTATACTGCAACAGTCGCATGCTCTACGGCCTGGCCGAACAGGGCGATGCACCAAAGTCGCTGATGAAGCTGAACAAACAAGGCGTGCCATTGCGAGCCTTGGGCATCTCGGCGCTGATCACCCTGCTGTCGGTGCTGGTCAACTACCTGGCCCCGCATGAAGCGCTGGAGTTGCTGTTTGCCCTGGTGGTCGCCTCGCTGATGATCAACTGGACGCTGATCAGCCTGACCCACCTGAAGTTTCGCAAAATCATGGGCCAGCAAGGCATCGTGCCGAGCTTCAAGTCGTTCTGGTTTCCTTTCAGCAACTACCTGTGCCTGGCGTTCATGGCCATGATCATCTGCGTGATGTGGATGATTCCGGGCATACGCGCCTCGGTGATCGCCATCCCGGTCTGGGTATTGATCATCTACGTGTTCTACCGCATGCGTGTGGCGCGCGATCGCGGCTTGCCCGTCGCGCAATAAACCGACGCTCAACAAAAAGCCCCGGCATTCATTGAATGTCGGGGCTTTTGTATTTTGGAACAAACAACTTCATGCGCCGCCCGCTCTATGTAGCAGCTGCCGAAGGCTGCGTTCGGCTGCGCAGCAGTCGTAAAATCGGTATTTGCATTTTTTCAGGCGGATCGCGTCCACCGAATTGCGACTGCTGCGCAATCGAACGCAGCCTTCGGCAGCTGCTACAAGGGATCGGTGCTTAGAGGGTCGAACGTACTCGCCACAATTCCGGGAACAGCACGGTATCGAGCATCTTGCGCAGATAACCAACCCCTTCAGTGCCGCCCGTGCCCGGTTGGAAGCCGATGATCCGCTCAACGGTGGTGACATGGCGGAAGCGCCACTGGCGGAAAGAGTCTTCAAGGTCGATGAGCTTTTCGGCCAGTTGATAGAGATCCCAATAACGCGAAGGATCCTTGTAGACCTCGCGCCAGGCCGCCTCGACCGAGGCGTCATGCTGCGTCGGGCTGGTCGGGTCACGCTCGAAACGCTGCGGGTCAATCGTCAGGCCGGCGCCGACCATCAAGCGGATCGCTTCGTCATACAGCGATGGCGTGGCGATGGCCTTTTCGAGTGCCTGCAACAGCTCCGGACGATGGGCGTGGGGGCGCAACAGGGTCGCGCTTTTGTTGCCCAGAATGAACTCGATCTCACGGTACTGAAACGACTGAAACCCCGACGATTGTCCCAGGAAAGGCCTGATTGAGTGGTACTCGGTGGGCGTCATGGTGGCCAGCACCGTCCATGCATGCACCAGTTGATCAAAAATCCGCGAGACCCGCGCCAGCATCTTGAAGGCCGGTGGCAATTCTCCCAGCCGGACGTGTTCACGGGCCGCCTTGAGCTCGTGCAACATCAGCTTCATCCACAGCTCGGAGGTCTGGTGCTGAATGATGAACAGCATCTCGTTATGGTCCGGCGACAACGGGTGTTGCGCACTGAGAATGCGCCCCAGGTCCAGGTAGTCACCGTAGCTCATGGAGTCGGAAAAATTCAGTTCGGCGTTATGCCATTCGTCTGTCTGGCTGCCCGGTGAATAGGGACATTGGCTCATTGAGCAGGCTCCTCACGTAACGGTGAATTCAGTGGACGCAAAATGGCCCTGACCGGGCTGGCGTCGAGGTTGGCAAAGCGCAGCGGCAGCGCGATCAACTCATAATCGCCTTCCGGGACGTCATCGAGCACGATGCCTTCGAGAATGGACATGCCGTGGCGGGCCACGGCGTTGTGCGCCTCCATGGTCTTGGATTGCTGCGGGTCCAGCGATGGCGTGTCGATACCGATCAGGCGTACGCCGAGACTGGCGAGCAGGTCAACGGTGTCTTTGGCCACCGCGGTGAAATCCGGGTCCCAGATGGTCAGCGGCGCTTGTCGATACGTGCGCAGCAGGACGCGTTCGGGCAGGTTGTCCAGGCGCCCCAGCACTTGCCCGGGCTGCACCAGTCGACCGCTGTCCAGGCAATGCAACACCCGGCAAGGTCCGAGGTAGACATCGAGCGACACCTCGCCAATGGCGGCGCCATCCGCGCTGTAATGCAGCGGTGCATCGACATGGGCGCCGGTGTGCGGCGACAGCGTGATGCGCCCGACATTCACCGGGCACTCTGGCCCGAGGCTCCAGACGCGCTCTTCCTGAAACGGCGTGTCACCGGGCCAGGTCGGTGTTGCGGTACTCAAGGGCGGGCTGATGTCCCACCACGACATTGTTTTTTTCATTGCAACGCTCTCGGCCTTTTCCGAAGTGAATGATACGAGTGAACCCTGTGCATTTTCTTGCAAAAACGTTCACAAAGGCCCGGGGCTTTCGCACAAACTGCCAGGAATCGGTCATTTACAGAGAGGAAATTTCAACACGTCAGCTGCTGGTTTCAACAGCCAAACCAACCTCGCTCACAGCGTTTCTGGATAGCTCAGTGTCGAGCACAGACAACTGGGGCCGGGCCAAGCCCTATACGGTGCCACTTCAGTTCTCCTTAACGCTCGGAGTCATCATGTCCGCACCGATTACCGTTCTTCGCGACACTCACCCGCTGCCAGTGCTCGACGCCTGCAAATGGGAAAAACTCGAAGGCGACCCGCACACCGTCAACCTCAACGCCTACACCAGCGAAGACGGCAGCAAGATCATGGGCACCTGGATCTGCACGCCGGGCAAGTGGTACGTGGAATACGTGAAGTGGGAATACTGCGATTTCCGCGAGGGCTACTGCATCATCACCCCGGAAGGCAAAGAGCCGATCCATCTGCGTGCCGGTGATATTTTCGTCATCGAGCCGGGGATGAAAGGCACGTGGGAAGTGGTTGAAACCGTGCGCAAGTATTTCGTGTTTGCCTGATGCAAAAAAACCGGGCGATCACCCGACGTGATCTCCCGGTAAATATCTATAGGGACATGCTGCCCATGTGGGAGCGAGCCTGCTCGCGAAAGCGGTGGGTCAATCAACACCAATGTTGAATGTGCCGGCCCCATCGCGAGCAGGCTCGCTCCCACAGGTTTCAAGCCCGGTTACTGCGGTTTGCGATAACTGTTGATGATCGCCGAGAAGTCGTTACCACCCTCCCCGCGCAGGCTCATCGCCTGATACAACTGCTGGGCCACCGCGCCGAGCACCACCGGTTGGTGCGCCTGACGTGCCGCTTCAGTGGCCAGCCCCAGATCCTTGAGCATCAGTTCGGCACCGAAGCCACCGGTATAACCGCGCGAGGCCGGCGCGGTTTCGACGATGCCCGGCCACGGGTTGTACATCTCCGAACTCCAGCAACGCCCGGTGGAACTGTTGATGATTCCCGCCAGCACCTTGGTGTCGATGCCCAGCGCGTCACCCAGCGCCATGGCTTCGCTGACGCCGACCATGGAAATCCCCAACAACAGGTTGTTGCAGATCTTGGCGATTTGCCCGGTGCCGACTTCGCCGCAATGGACGATGTTGCGGCCCATCTGCGCCAGGACCGGTTGCAGGGTGGCGAACAGTTCAGGCGTGGCGCCGACCATAAAGGTCAGTGTCCCCGCCGCTGCACCGCCGGTACCACCGGAGACCGGCGCATCGGCCATGGCCACGCCTTGCTTGGCGGCCGCCGCGGCGACATCACGTGCTGTCTGCGGATCGATGGTGCTGCAATCGACTGCCGGCACGCCCTTGCCGATGCCCGCCAGCACACCGTCTTCACCCAGCCAGACGCTGCGCACATGCACAGCGGCGGGCAGCATGGTGATCACCAGCTCGGCACCTTGGGCCGCTTCACGCGCCGAAGGGCTGATGCTGCCGCCTAGTTGCTCAAGCTCGGCCAGAACGGTTTTGTTCAGGTCGACCAGGTTCAGAGCATGGCCGGCCTTGATCAGGTTGCGCGCCATCGGCGCGCCCATGTTGCCGAGACCGATAAAAGCGATTTTCATGTCCGGCTCCTTAACGCAAGTTGATGGTGGTGTTCACACCGTCATTGACGCTGTCGTCATCGAACCAGCGACTGGTGACAGTCTTGGTCTGAGTGTAGAACTGCACCACTTGCTTGCCATACGGGCCGAGGTCGCCGAGTTTCGAACCCCGCGAACCGGTGAAGCTGAAGAACGGGACCGGCACCGGAATCGGGATGTTGATACCGACCTGGCCGACGTCAATTTCGGTCTGGAATTTACGCGCCGCCGCACCGCTCTGGGTGAACAGGCCTGTGCCATTGCCGAACGGGTTGGCGTTGACCAGTGCGATGGCCTCATCGAGGGTCGCGACTTCCAGCACCACCAGCACCGGGCCGAAGATTTCCTGGGTGTAGATCTTCATCTCAGGGGTGACGCCGGAGAACAGGGTCGGGCCGATAAAATTGCCCTTCTCGAAGCCAGGAACGGTGATATCGCGACCGTCCAGCTCAAGCTTGGCGCCTTCCTTGATGCCGCTTTCGATCAGGTCGAGAATTCGCGCCTTGGCTTTTTTCGAGATCACCGGACCCACGTCCGTACCCGCTTCGCTGCCGGCATTCACTTTGAGTTTCTGCGCCAGCGCTTTCAGGTCTGGCAGCCATTGCTTGGCCGCGCCCACCAGCACCACCACCGAGGTCGCCATGCAGCGTTGCCCGGCCGCACCGAAACCGGCGCCCACCAGCGCATTCAGCGCTTGTTCACGATTCGCGTCCGGCAGCACCACCGCGTGATTCTTCGCGCCCATCATCGATTGCACGCGTTTGCCGTGTTTGCCGGCCAGGTCGTAAACGTGGGTGCCGACCGCCGTCGAACCGACGAAGGAAACAGCCTTGATGTCCTTGTGCGTGCAGAGCGCGTCCACCACGTCCTTGCCGCCATGCACGACGTTAAGCACGCCCGCCGGAACGCCGGCCTCGATCGCCAGTTCCACCAGCAGCATGGTCGACATCGGGTCCTGTTCGGACGGCTTGAGGACGAAGGTGTTGCCGCAGGCAATGGCCATCGGGAACATCCACAGCGGGATCATCGCCGGGAAGTTGAACGGGGTGATGCCGGCGCACACGCCGATTGGTTGACGCAGGGTGTAGGTATCAACACCGCCAGCAACGTTTTCGGCGAACTCGCCCATTTGCAGGCTGCCAATGGAGCAGGCGTGTTCGACCACTTCCAGGCCGCGGAAGATATCGCCTTCAGCGTCGGCGATGGTTTTGCCCTGTTCGGCACTCAGGACCACGGCGATGCGCTTGGAGTGTTCGCGGATCAACGCCTGGAGCTTGAGCATGATGCGCATCCGCGCGCCGATCGGCGTCAGCTTCCAGGTCTGGAAGGCGCGTTGGGCGGCGCTGATGGCGGCGTCGACTTCAGAAGCCGTGGCAAACGGAACCTTGGCCAGCACTTGCTGGGTCGCCGGGTTGATGATGTCGTGCCACTCGGTGGTCTGGGACTCGACCCATTCACCGTTGATCAACAGCTTTACCGTTTGGACAGTGGTTTCGTTTGGCGTGAGCGAAGCGTTCATGTTGGTCTCCGGGACGTTGTTCTTATTAAGAGAGCTATCTTGGGAGCCAAGGCGAGAAAATCGCCTTGCGATGAAGCGTGTGTCGCGAATTGGTTGTCGGACTGTTTTTGGAGTATAGATGTGCAAACTTCTAATAAGAACGCACATAAAAGCCGGTCCATCATGCAAAAAAACATCACGTCTTTAGGTTCGTTGAACTGGGATGACCTCAAGTTTTTCCTCGAAGTCGCCCGCACCCGCAAGGCCAGCACCGCGGCCAAGCGCCTGGCGGTGGACTACACCACCGTTTCGCGACGCATCAGCTCGCTGGAGGCGGCATTGGGCACGTTGCTGTTTGAAAAATCCCGGACCAGCGGTTTCGTTTTGACCGCTGAAGGTCAGCGATTGCTGGGTTACGCGGAATCGATCGAGAGCACCCTGCACATGGCGTGCGAGCAGGTATCAGGTTCTGGCGTGGCGTTGTCCGGACACGTGCGAATGGGCTGCACCGAGGGCTTTGGCAGCTTTTTCATCACCCCGCAGCTGAGCCATTTCGTCGACGCCTACCCCGCCATCTCGGTGGACATCCTGCCGCTGCCGCACTTCATCAGCCTGTCCAAGCGCGAAGCCGACATCGTCATCGCCCTGGAGCGCCCGGAACACGGCCCTTACGTCTGCTGCAAACTCTGTGACTACAAATTGCAGCTGTACGCGACCCAGGACTATCTGGACAAACACCCACCGATCCGCCGCCCGGCCGATTTGGCCAAACATTCGTTCATCAGTTATGTCGACGACCTGGCATTCAGCTCGGAGCTGCTGTACCTGGCCAATGTGCTACCGGGTGCAACGGCCAATCTGCGCAGCACCAGCGTGATCGCACAATTCGTGGCGGCGCAGCAGGGGCGATCGCTGGCGATTCTGCCGTGTTTCCTGGCGGCTCAGGATTCGCGATTACTGCCGGTATTGCCGGAGGAGATCAACATCACCCGACAATTCTGGATGTATTGCCGGGAGGATTTGAGGAAGCTTAAGCGGATTACCTTGTTGTGGGATTACATCCGCGAAGTGACTGAACTGAATGGCCCGTTGTTGCTGGGCGAGACTCGCGAGATGCTGTTCGCCGACTGAAGATTTTCAAGGAAATCAGGTAGCGGAGTCGTAAAGAGGTCCACAGCCTTTGCCAATACTTTGTATCGGCGTTTGATACCAACTTGTAACACTCCGATGCTTGCATTCTGCCCCACCCAATGGAGTCACCCCTCTCAAGCAGCCACTGACGACTTTTCATAACTTTTGAGAATCGTCCTACAGACACGCCAAACACCCATGAAGTAGCGTCCTGTCGCACTTAAACGGCGCAACATGGATCGTCAATTCGCACAGGGGGTGTTATGGCGGTTGAAAACCTATTCCCGAGTTATCTGGGATGCAATGGGATAGACGGCAACAGGCTACATGCAGAGGCGACAGAGGAAGCACAGGCGGCGTGGGCAAGAACAGTGGAGGCGAACGAAAGGAACGAGCGGGAAGCTGACGCACGTAGGAATACGATCAAGAAGCGGGATGAAGTGGCTCCACGCGGATGCGTTTTCGCCAAAAGTTGCATGCTGCCAGATGGGACCATTAACTACATCAGTCCCAGCGGCGCCATTCCTACCGATGCGATTGGCCAGTATGGCGAGTTTGCCTTGCTGGGTGGCCGTGAAACGGATGCACAAGGAAACATTCCTCTCAAGAAAATCAGTGGCTCTCTACCCGTTTCACTGGGAAGACTTCTATTAGGCGGCGCCGCTGTCACTGCTGGCGGCGTGTCGTGTGGTGGTTTGTGTACGGCTGGTGCTGTGGCGTCCGGGGCTAGTTCTGGTGTTGTTGCTGGTGCATTGGCGGGAGTGGTTGCATTGCTGTGGCCATCCAGCCTGGGCGACAGCAGCCTATATACAGAAGAACAGCTCCAGTCGCTTAAAGAAGGACGTACACGTGTCCGCCTGCACGTCGAACAACAAGCCGATGGCACCTTGAAGGGATACGGGTACAACACCCAGAAGCGCCGTGACTGGGAAATGATTCCCGTAGTGCAGTTCGTTACCCAAGGCTCCCAGCAAGTGGCTGACTTTGGTGACGGTATAACCTTGATATGGACACCAGTTGCTGACCCGTCCAGCACTTTAGGAATTCCAACGTTAGAAGGCGCACCACAGGCGCCACAGATTTGGATTTATCCGCCCACTGAACAGGCTGATAACATCATCGTTAGTCCGATTTACCCAGACGCGTACAAAGATTTCATTCTGGTGTTCCCGGCTGATTCTGGTGTGCAGCCGTTGTACATCGTGATGAATATTCGTCTCGATCCCGGCACCGTAACAGGACAAGGAAAAGACGTGACTGGCATCTGGTTAGCTGGGGCGAGTGCTGGCCTAGGTGCACCCATACCAACAAGAATTGCCAGTCAACTCAGCGGCAAGAGCTTTAGCAGCTTCGATGCTTTCAGGAAGGCGTTCTGGACTGCCGTAGGAAATGACCCCGAGCTATTCAGCCAGTTCAAACCCACCAACCAAAGCAAGCTACGAAACGGCAAAGCACCATTCGCCCAAAGATCAGAACACAACGGTGAAAACGCTCGCTACGAAATCCATCACATTCAAAACATTCAGTATGGCGGCGCGGTGTACGACGTAGACAACCTTGCGATAATGACGCCGAAACGACACGTAGAGATTCACAAGGAAGACAGACAATGACTTTGAAAAACAGCGTTTCAGACTACACAGAACAGGAATTCATAGAGCTGCTTCAACGGATCATCGGAAACGACGCAAGCGAAGAGGAAGAGAACAAGCTCGTGCATCACTTCAACACAATCTGTGAACATCCAGCAGGATCTGACTTGATCTTTTACCCCGAAGACGATGCAGACGATTCAGCCGAAGGCATCACCCGTACGCTCAAAGAATGGCGCGCTGCTCAGGGATTGTCGGGATTCAAAGACGAGTGAAATGCGGGACTTTCGATTTGCAGATTGAACATTGAGTTATCAATGATTGTTGGCCGCAACCAATCGACAACCCTTCCTGGTGACTTCCAACTGCTTGTAAGTCGCCAGATTGGCATCACGCGAATCCGCAATCATCGGCAAAGAGATACTGGGATCATCCAGGCGCAAGCTCAGGAGAAAATCGACATTACACTCCCACCATTTGCTGCTTAACAATTGCGCCACCACCTCTGGCGGGTGCCGATACTTGACCACTTTGGCTGGAAACCCGGCGACGACCGCATAGGGCGGCACATCGTGAATGACCAGTGCGCGGGTGGCGATGATGGCGCCTGTTCCCACCGTGACACCTTCCATAATCATGGCGCCATGCCCGATCCATACATCGTCGCCAATTGTTACATCAACAATCTCTGGCTCGAAGGACAGAGCGGTATTGGTGAATTGAAAGGGGTGTGAACTGACCCAGTCTGAGGGATGAGTATTTTTATCCTGTCCGATAAAGCAGTTGTTGCCAATCGAGCAAAACCGTCCGATCGAGGAAACAGCGGACAGCACGCAGCCACTTCGGATATAGGTGTGAGCGCCAATGCTCAGTTTTTTGGCGTCGACCACAACACCACCGAGCGAAACATTTTCTTCCAGTATCAATGTGGTTTTTGCGGGAAGCGATGAAACCCCGCCCGCCACTTTGCACTTGTGCTTGCGAAGCCATTTTTTCCAATAGTGGTTTCGGCAGTAATTTATTATTTTTCCCATGTGGAAATCGTCGCGCTCTGTTCATCTGTCGGGGCATGAAATCCCCGAAAACAACAATTGATTTAAAGGCCGTTCGCCGATTATTCGGCGCTCACCACGATCGACACCCGGCGATTCTCGGTTCGACCGGCCGCAGTGTCGTTGGAGGCGACGGGCTCACTGCTGCCGAGGCCACGTAGCTGGATGTTCTGTTCTTTCAGGCCGACGGTGGCCAGGACCTTTTCGACGCTTTTTGCGCGGCGCACGGAAAGCTGCTCGTTGTAGATTTCCTTGCCCGAGGCATCCGTGTGGCCATCCACCCGAACCCGCTCGATTCCAACACTCTGCAACGCTTTGCCAATGCGCGCGACGATCTCGGTACTGGCGGTATTCAGGCTGTCGTCATCACTGCCAAACAGCACTTTACCGGACAAACCAAACGCCCAGCCCTCGTCAGTCAATTCAAAACCTTGCTGCTTGAGCACAGCGACCTGCGCCGGGGTCAGGCCTTTGTGCGGTGTTGTCTGGCAACCGCTCAAGGTGAGCAACGCCAAAAACAGGGTGATCGCGAAAAATCGCAGGGAACGCGGGGTGAGTGAGAACACGGAATTAGCTCCTGATGTGAACATCGGCGACAGGGTGCTCCGACCCGGCCGTGTGCTGCGCACCTCGGGAAAGGCGCTTGGCTTGGTACATGGCCGCGTCGGCGGCATTGAGCAGGGCGCCTGGTGTTGCGCCATGGTCGGGGTACACGGCGATGCCAATACTGAGGGAAGTCTGTACTTCGGTATCGCCCGGCAACGGGATCGGCACTTCCATGCTGGCGATGATTTTGTCGGCAATCCACTCGGCGTCTTCGACCTGATGCAGCGGCGTCAGCAGGACGGCAAATTCGTCGCCGCCCAAGCGCGCCACTAGATCGTCTTCACGCAGCTGCGCACGAACCCGTTTGGCCACGGCCACCAATACGGCATCGCCCGCGGCGTGGCCGAAGTTATCGTTGATTTCCTTGAACCGGTCGCTGTCGAGAAACAGCACCGCGACTCGCTCATTGAGCTTGTTGGCATTGCGCAGCGCGCGCATCAGTCGACCTTCGAAAAACGCCCGGTTTGGCAACCCGGTGAGGCTGTCGTGACTGGCCTGGTGGGCGAGGGTTTCGTTCTCGGTTTGCAGGTGGCTCTGCCAGGATTCGAGCTCATCGAGCAAGGCATTGAAGTCATTGCCCAGGTTGTCGAGTTCGGCGATGGCGGCGGGTGGCACACGCTGATCGAAGGCTCGCTCGCTGCGGGCGGCGTGAGCCACGAACGCCAGGCTGCGTAATGGGCCGGTGATGCCGCGAAGTTGTCGACGCGCCAGATAGAGCGCCACCCAGGCACTGACGGCCGTACACAGAACGATGCCGACAAGACCACTGAGCAAAAAACGCAGCAGACTGCCCCCGTGCCCCGTGAGCTGGATGCTGCCGATTTCCTGATCTTGATGGACGATCGGCATGCTGATCGGTTTTTCCAGAAAGGCTTTGGCAATCTGCATTTCAAGGTCGGAAAACAAGCCGGTTTCCGGCCGTTGCCAGCGCGCCAACACCTGGCCCTGCACGTCCAGCACTTGGGCATCGGCCACTTCTTCAGTGGACGCAATCAACGCCAGCGCCTCGGTGGCAGCGGCTTTATCGTTGAACACCACTGCGGCTTCCACGGTGTAATTGATCGAGCGTGCGATCAGGTGCAGGTTGTGGTCGGCATAGACTCGCAAGGCCAGTACGCCAAGCAGTGTCAGTGAAATACTGGCCATGGCCACACCCACCAGCGCGACGGTCAAATGACCGCGGCCGATGACCGAGCGCAAGGTTGGCCGATAACTCTTTTGGGCTGGATTCATGGCGCCGCCGGCTTGCGGCGGGACAGTTGCAGCACGCTAGGGTGAATGCGCACGCCACTGCGCGCGACGGAGTCGAGGTTGACCTCAAAAGACACTTGATCATCGCTGACCCGCAGACAAAACAGACTGCCGACGGTGCATTGAACGTCGGCCTCGCTGATGCTCAACACGGGACGCCCCGTCAATGAGGCGAATAGTCGGCTGCGTTCGTCGCTGCTCAGTTTGCCGATATAGACCGCATCGCATTCACCTGCAATGGCTGGATTATCGGCCAGCAGCCGGCTCACCGTGACAGGACGGCCAGTCGCCTGGGTCGTATCTTTGACCAGGTCGTCGGTGTATTCGGTGGGCCCCACGATGCACAGGCGTAGTTGCGCAGGCTCAACAGGCCAGCGGGCATAGCTGAGAATCCCGAGGACCACCTGGGTGACCGACCTGGCACGCTGGTCGGCCATGCTGACGGGAATTTGCGACTGAGCGAAAACCACGCCACTCAGTAAACAGAGAAGGCCTGCAAGCAACACGTGTTTGCAGCCAACGACGCGCTCCGTCGCCCGAACAGCCACCTTCATGCAGGGATTCTCTGGATCTGAACGAAATAGTGCCGCAACGATAGCACAGCGCTGTAGTGCCAGCGAGGCCGCGCAGTACGGCACTTCAGACAGTTTCCGTCATCGGGTGTCGCCCCTTTCAATCACGCGCCTGGCCGCCCTCCTCCAACTCCAGCATCAACCCGCTCAAGCGTTTGACCTTGCGTCGCACCGCCTCTTCGAACACGCCGGAACGCGGCTCGATCAGGGTGAACCAGTTTTTCGCCCGGGTAATCCCGGTGTAGATCAGTTCCTTGGTGAGCACGGGGTTCAGGGCCTCCGGCAGAATCAACGCCGTGTGGGCAAATTCCGAACCCTGGGACTTGTGCACCGTCATGGCATACACGGTTTCGACATCGTTGAGACGGCTCGGGAGAACAAACCGTACGCCGCCCTGACCATCATTGCGCGGAAACGCTACACGCAGCACCTGCTTCCCTGCCTCGGGGCCATCGCGCTCCGGCAGCTTGAGCGCGATACCGATGTCGCCGTTCATCAAACCCAGGCCATAGTCGTTGCGCGTCATCAGCACAGGTCGACCTTCGTACCACTGCTGGTCACTATCGATCAGCCGGGCCTTGAGCAACGCCTCGGTCACTCGCTGATTCAGCCCTTCCACGCCCCAAGGACCTTTGCGCACGGCGCACAACAATTGGAAGGCGTCGAAGGCTTGCAATACCTGGCGAGCCCAATCGGTCCAGCTAGGATCATCAAGCGTGTTATTGAGCGACGGCCGCAGGCTGCGCAGCAGACCCAGGTAATGCCGATAGCCTTGTGGTCCGTCACCATGACCGTCTAGCAACAAGCGCTCCAATGCCCGATCCTGTTCGCCTTTGAGGGGAAGGGAAAACACGTCGTCGTGGCTTCGCGCCGCCAACAACTTGCGGGCCTCTTCAGGCTGCTGCTGGTTGACCCAACGCGCCAGCTGCCCGATACCGCTGCCCTCGCCAAATCGCCGAGAGTGACGCAGCATCACCACTTGCTGGGCCAGTGGATGAGCACCGCTGGTATCTTCCTGCAAACCGCTGGCATCCAGGCTTTCACCACTGACGGCCTCCAGCCACTGGCGGGTCTGCGGGCTATACCAACCCGCCTCGGCGTCGCGGCACAGATCGCCCAGCACCGCACCGGCCTCCACGGACGCCAGTTGGTCCTTGTCCCCGAGCAGCACCAGACGCGCATGAGCCGGCATCGCATCAAGAAGATTGGCCATCATTTCCAGATCGATCATCGACGCTTCGTCCACCACCAGCACATCCAGTGGCAAGCGATTACCCGCGTGATGTCGGAAATGTCGGGTGCCGGGGCGGCTGCCAAGTAGACGGTGCACGGTGGTGACGTCAGATGGAATTTTTTCCCGCACGGCTTCTGCAACTTTCAACGTCCTGACCTGCTGACTGATGGACTCCGTCAACCGTGCCGCGGCTTTACCGGTAGGTGCGGCGAGACGAATGCGCAGCGGTTTGCCCGCCTCCACCGCCGGTGCCTGGAGCAAGGCCAGCAAGCGCACGACCGTCGTGGTCTTGCCGGTCCCCGGGCCGCCCGTGACAATGCTGAACGCGCTGCGGGTCGCCAGGGCACAGGCAAGTTTCTGCCAGTCGATGACTTCACCCGGCTTGGCTGGGCCGAACAGAGCGGTGAGGCGTTGGGACAAGTCACTCGGTGTTGCTTCGTGTTCGGCCAGGCGCTGGCGTAACGCGTTGTCGATCCGCCGCTCGTAAGCCCAGTAGCGACGCAGGTACAAGCGTTTGCCGGAAAGCACTAAAGGCCGATGCTGCGCGGCCTCTCGACCATCAACCGCCAACGCGACCAGCCTGCTGCTGGCCAGCACCTTGCACCAATGGGCACCGTCCAGCGCCTCAAGCAATTGCGACGGCAACAACATCGCGCCACTGTGCAGATCACCTTCCGGCGGTAGCGACAAAGCGAAGTCCGGCTCTTTCAGGGTTTCGAACACGTCCAGGCAGACGTGGCCATGGCCCAGTTGATGACTGGTCAACGCGGCCGCCAGCAGCACCAGCGGATCATCGTCAGGTGCGAGTTCATGCAGAAAGGCAACGAAGGCTTTGTCCAGCGCTCGCAGCCAACCACGCTCGACCCACCGGGTGAGTAACAACAGCAGGTCATCGGCGCGACTCAACGGCGCCAGATCCGCAAGGCTTTCGTCCGCCAGTGACGTGGGCAGCAGATCGGCGAAGGTGCGACTCATAGCAGTACTCCCTGTTCCCAGGCGGGTTCGGCCTTGGGTTCTGGCTTGCCCTGGAACAGCCGGTCCAGACGCTCGATCAATTCTCTTGGCGGACGGGCGAAGTACACGCCCTGGCTGGAAGCGCGCGTACCCCGCAGGAACAGATACAACGCACCCCCGACATGCCGGTCGTAATCGTAATCAACCAGTCGTGCCTTGAGTTGGCGATGCAGAGCCAACAGGTACAGCACGTATTGCAGGTCGTAACGGTTGTCGAGAATCGACTGCTCCATGGCCTGCTCGGTGTACGCCGTGTCATCGACGCCCAGCCAGTTGGATTTGTAGTCGGCGACGTAGTAGCGGCCGTCGTGCTCGAACGTCAGGTCGATGAAACCCTTGAACATGCCATTGAGCAACACCGGTTCGGCCGCTACTCGGGCCACACCGTTGTGGGTGTATTGGCGCACCAGCTCATCGAGCTTGAGTACATCGACTTTATGGCTGGCGAACCAGAACTCCATCTCGACGCGGTAGTGAGTCAGTTGCTCGAACACCACGGGAGCCTGTCCTGCACCGATATGCAGCGGGGATTTGAGCAGGTGCTGCAGCCACTCGCTCAGCGTAGTGATCCAGCCTTCCCAGCCCCGGCGATTGCAGCGGCGGCCAATGGCGTCCTCGATCGATTGCGGTGTGGCGGCAAAACCTTCGTCACCGGCCCATTCAAGCAAACCATGGAGAAAGGTGCCTGGGTTCGGACCACGCGGAAACCGATGGATGTCAGCGCCGCCAGCGACCACTTCCCGTGGTGCTTGCGGATCGAGACGTTCGTCATCGAAGAGTTTTTGCGCTTGCGGGCTCTCCGGCGCTTCATCAGCGCCGACACTCATGCTCTCGCCAATACGCAGGGCACTGTAGGAAGCAATCCACCAGTTTTCACTGGCCTTACGCTTGGGAACCAGCGGAGCGAGCAAGGTCGCTTCGTTGCGCGGTGGATGGTAGTGCTCGGCGGTCGCTTCAGGCAGTTCACCGTAGCTCAGCGCTGGGCAGTCCTGTTGCAAGTCTTCCAGCCAGCGCTTCAACCCTGCCGACTCGGTGAGTGGCGCACCACCGCCCAAGAGGTAACCCAGCGCGGAAAGATGCAGCACCGAGCTGTTGTTATTGCCGCGCTTGAGATCCGTCACGCCGAGCCAGCAAGCATGTTGCGCCCGGGTGAGGGCCACATAGAGCAAGCGCAGATCCTCGGCGAGACGTTCATCATCGGCCTGGGCGATTAACTCGGGGGTTGGCGTCAAAGTCACTTGGGCCTTGCCGTTGGCATCGTGGTAATGCAACGGCAGACGGCTGCCATCCACAGGTTTCGCCGAGCAAATGAAGGGCAGGAACACCAAGGGATACTCAAGCCCCTTGGATTTGTGAATGGTCACGACCTTGACCAGTTGTTCGTCACTCTCCAGACGCAGTATCTGTTCTTCGCCGGCCTGGCCGGACAACGCCAGATGCTCGGACAAATGCCGGATCAGCGCTTGTTCGCCATCGAGTTCGGCGGCGGCTTGTTGCAGTAGTTCGGACAGGTGCAGCAAGTTGGTCAGCACCCGCTCGCCATCGCTGCGCGCGATCAACGCCTGAGGCAGCTGGAAGTCATGCAGCAATCGCCGCAGCATCGGCAATACGCCCTGCTTGCGCCAGAGCTCGCGATAACCACGGAACTGCATGACCCGCGCTTCCCAGGCCAGCTCGTCCTGATTCAGGCGTTCCAGTTCTGCCAGCGACAGATTCAGGGTGATGCAGGCCAACGCGGCTCGCAACGGCCGTTCGACATCCGGCTCGGCGCAGGCCTTGAGCCAGGACAGCAGGTCATGGGCCTCTTGGGCGGCGAACACCGAGTCTTTATCCGATAAATAAACGCTGCGCACGCCACGGGCGGAAAGCTCGCCACGCACGGCTTGAGCTTCTTTACCGTCGCGAACCAGGATCGCGATATCCGCGGGCAGCACGCCCCTGAAGTCCTTGCCGTCCTGCAGGAAACCCGCCCGAGCTTGTTGCCCGCCATTGAGCAAGTCGGTGATGACACCGGCGCAGGAGGCCGCCAATTGTTGTCGGTACACCACACCCGACAATGGCTGCTCGGCGGACAGGTGCCAGATGTTCAGGGCGGCAACCCGCTCGCCATCGACGTACAGCGTTTCTTTGCGTCCCTGGGATTCGACGGGCAGGAACGGTACGGGATTTTCGCCATTCTTTTCACGAAACAGGAATGCGCCACGCCCGGATTCGCGAGACTCGGCACGCTCGAAAACATGGTTCACCGCACTGACCATGCCATGACTGGAACGGAAGTTGGTGCCCAGGGTGTGCAGGCGGCCGGTGGTGGCCTGGCGCGCGCGCAGGTAGGTATAAATGTCAGCTCCACGGAAGGCGTATATCGCCTGCTTCGGGTCGCCGATCAGGAACAGACCGCTCTCCGGGTTGTTGTCTTCAATGCGATAAATGCTCTCGAAGATCCGGTACTGCACCGGGTCGGTATCCTGGAACTCATCGATCAGTGCCACCGGGAATTGCTCACGGATCAGGGTGGCCAGGCGCTCGCCACCGTCAGACTGCAACGCCGCATCGAGGCGCAGCAGCATGTCGTCGAAACCCATTTCTGCGCGACGACGCTTTTCTTCTTCGAACCGAGCACCGACCCACTGTGCCGCGTGTTGCAGAACCGCGGCATCGGGCGTCGGCAATCCATCGAGACGGACCTTGAGGCCGGGCATGGCGTCCAGCCCTGGATGACTGGGCACTTCACCCTTCTTCCAGGCTTCAGCCATGCCATCAGGAGTCAGGCGAGTGAAACCGGTTCCGATATCCAGTTGCTCGAGCGTTTCGTCCTCGGCCCAGGCTTTGATCTTTTCGAACCAGGGCTCGAAGTACCGTGCCTGCATCTTGCGTCCGTCGACGTTCTTGCTCGCGACGCCCTCATGACATATAGCAAGCAACTCGTCCGCCCACTGACGCCACGGCATCTTGAGTTCGAGCAAGGCAGCCCTTCGCTCAAGCAGGCACTCGGTGATCAGTTCGGCGGGCTGTTTACCTTCGACGCTGTCGCGTTCACTGGCGAACAACCCGCGCACACGCGGCAGCAATGCCGCCGGGCCGCCCCAATTGCCGCGCACCCAGTTCAGCGCATCGCCTTGCATCGGGTAACAGAACAGCCGCCAGTAATCGCGCAGGACCTCGCCCAGCAAATCGCTGTGATCGGTTTCCAGGGTTTGGGTAAACAGGCTGCCGCTGTCGAAGGCGTGCTCGCGCAACATGCGCTGGCACCAACTGTGGATGGTCGAGACCGCCGCTTCATCCATCCACTGCGCGGCGATGTCCAAACGGTTTGCACACCCCGACCACTGCTCGGGAAGGTACTCGTCACGGAGCTCGGCAATCAGGCCATCCGGTGCCGGTGTCTCATCGCGGAAAAACCGTGCGGCTTCAGCCAGGCGTGTGCGAATGCGTTCGCGCAGTTCTTTGGTCGCCGCATCGGTGAACGTCACAACGAGGATTTGTGGCGGCAACAGCTCACGCCCGAAACCTGTCGACCCTCCGCCGTGGCCAAGGACCAGACGCAGATAAAGTGCGGAAATAGTGAAAGTCTTGCCGGTCCCGGCGCTGGCCTCGATCAGCTGGCTACCGCGCAACGGGAATGCCAGGGCCAGCGGTGTTTTTGTGATCATGAGCGTGCCTCCTCGCTGGTCAATGAACGCCAGGAGGCTTCAAGCAGCGGCCGATATAACGCGTCGCACCAATCGGGGAACGTCTCGTCGGCAACCAGTGCATCGTAGTCGGCAAACTGACGGCTAAGCGCCGGGCTTTCGCGACGCTCGCCGTCAGTGGTCAGGCCATCGCCTTCATAAGCCTTGCGCGCGGCGACCTCGGCCTTGACCGGATCGGTTTGCCCCAGCCAAGCGAAGGCAGTCTTCACGGCAACCGGCAGTGGTTGGCGCATGCCCGTTTGCCAAGCCATTAACAGGTCGCCGAGAATCCGCGATGCAGTGCTCTCTTCCATCGGACCGAGCAGCAGACTGTCGTCACTGGCCACCAACGCAGTGGTCATTGCCATTCCACTGGCACACGCGACCAGATGATTGACCCAAGGCCGCGTCAGCCGATGCCATTTGCGTGACTTGATCGAGCCTATGCTGTTGGGGATCGTCGTGACCGAGAGCAATCCACCATCGGCCCGTTGATGCAGGCCGCTGAGCCAACCTTCCAGGCGCAGGCCTTGAAGTTCAAGATTCACCGGTAGCGCGCTGGTCAGTGGTGTTGGCCATAACGCCAGGAGTTGTTGATAGCGCTGCAGCAGATCCGGCAACGGTTCTATCAATTCTCGCTGCAGACTTTCACCGAATCCGGCCATTGGTAATAGGCCGCTGTTTTGCAGGCGTTTGGCCTGTGCTTCCAGCGCCTGATCCGCATGATCCGGATGACCCAGCGCGGCCTCCAGCAAACTGTCGCTGAGGCTGTAGCGTTGCAACGCGTCGAGTACAAATGGTTCTTCATCGGCCAAGGGGACGTCTGCTGCTTCGAAGAACACTTTCAGCCGCTGACTGAAGAAATGTCGCACAGGATTGCGCAAGAAATCCTGCAATTGACCAAGGCTCAGCGGCTCCTCCTGAACGTAGGCGTCAAGCACCTCGCTATCAGTCGCAGGCTCAGTGAGCTGATGAAGCACCTGCCATTCATTGGCGTAGCTGAACAGTTCATCGCCTTCATGAAAGTAGCGGGCGCTGAAGGGTTGCAATGGGTGCTCCTGAGTCAGGGCCTCAAGCAAATCTTCGTCTGCATCAGGCAATCGCCAGCCGCTGGCCAGGTGGTCGCGCAATTGGCCAATCAGCACCGACGCAGGGCGCTCACTGTTATCGCGAATGCTGCGGCCGACCCAGCTGATATAGAGTTGGTCACGCGCTGACAACAGCGCTTCGAGCAGCAGATAGCGGTCATCTTCGCGCCGGGAGCGATCGCCCGGGCGGTAATCGCTGCCCATGAGGTCGAAGTCCAGTGGCGGTTGCGCGCGCGGGTAATCCCCATCATTCATGCCGAGCAGGCAGACCAGTTTGAACGGGATCGCCCGCATGGGCATCAACGTGCAGAAGTTAACCGCCCCAGCGAGAAAACGCTGGGACAAGCGCCCCTGATCCAGACCGGCCAACCAGGCTTCACGAACGACGGTCAACGGTAACTCATCGTGCAAGCCGACTGATTCGCAGGTCTCCAGCCAGGTTTCACGCAGCTCTTCGAGTTGGGCCAGCAAGTAGTCGTCATGCTCATTGCTGGCCTGGAAGAACAACTGCGCCAGTGCTTGCAATCGCAAGCCCCATTGCTTGGGTGGTGCCGGTTGGGAGAGTTCCCGATGGGCAATTTCCAGCGCATCCAGCAGCGCGACCAATGGACCAATCAGCGCCGCATCCAACCCACCGATCTCGTCGTAGGGTTCGATGCCTTCACAGGCATTAGCGCTGCCCACAGCGTAACCGAGCAACATCCGTCGCAAGCCGAAACGCCAACTGTTTTGCTCCAGCTCCTCTGGCAGTCCGAGCCCGGCGCGCTGCTCGGCATTCATCCCCCAGCGAATGCCTGCACCCTCGATCCAACGGTGCAGGGTTGGCAGGTCACGCTCCTCTACACCGAAGCGGGCGCGTAGCGCTGGAACATCGAGCAAGTCGAGGATCTCGCTGACAGGGAAACGACTGTCAGGCAGCTTGAGCAGGTGTTCGACTGCAATCAGCAGCGGATCGCGGCCGCGCTGGCCTTGGTCTGCAAGCGTGAAGGGAATGAAGCGCTGATCATTGCGTCCAAGTTGACCAAATACCGCACGGATATGCGGAGCGTAGCTGTCGATGTCCGGAACCATCACGATCACGTCGCGAGGACGTAGCTGCGGATCGGCGCTGAAGCGTGCGAGCAACTGATCGTGGAGGATCTCGACTTCGCGTTGCGCGCTATGGGCAATGTGAAAACGGATCGACTCGTCCGTTGGCAGATCGACAGCGGGCCAGCGCTCGCGGGTCTCGTTCAGGGGACGCAGTTCAAGAATGTCGTCTTGTAGCTGATTGAGCATGTTCTGTGGCTGATTGTCACTGAACAGGTCGATACGCCCATCGCGAAATGCCGAACGATAGCTGTTGGGATCGTCATAACTGTCGAGCAGATTGATGTAGTCGCGTCCCTGCTTGCCCCATGCCGCCAGTAGCGGGTGGGCGTGCTGATGGAGGGTTTGCGGGTCGAGTACAACCGGCATTCCTGCCTTGCGGGCCTGGCGCTTGTATTGATGCCGCAACAGGTCTTTATCGGCGACGATGTCGGCCCAATGGTGACGACAGGGGTTGTGGACGCAAAGCAAAACCTGACTGAAACGAGCCAGTCCGGTAAGAGCTTCCAGGGCTTGGGCAGGCAGTGATGAAATCCCGAAAACGATCACCCGCGAAGGCAATCCACTGGGTGCCACGGCGAGACTGTTGATGCGTTCGATAAACCGCTGATGGACGCCGGCACGGCTTTGCGCCATGCCTTGTTCTCCGACATCCAGCAACAGCGCACGCCACAACTCTGCCTGCCAGCAGTTGGCCGGGGTCAGCGGTTTCGCTTCGCCTCTGCCATTTCGTAACTGATGACGACCTTCTGCCCAGTCTTCGAGCCAATCGGCCCGGTACACCTGGTACTGGTCAAACAAATCTGCCAGCCGCTCAGCCAGCTGATAGCGTTTACGTAAGTCGGTGTCATTGGTCAGGAAGCGCTGCAGAGGCTCGAAGTGCGCTTGGTTGATCAACTGCGGGAGCAGGCGCATCAGACGCCAGGTCAGCGGCGCTTTATCGAGCAACGATTTGACCGGAATTTCGTCGCGCCCAAGCACCATGCGATAGAGCTGCCACATGAAGCTACCCGGTAACTGTACGTCGATGGCTGCGGCGATGCCGCAACCGCCCATGTCGTCATCTTCCGGGTCTTCAGCCAGTGCCAGCTTTAGCCATTGGGCGATGCCATTGCTCTGGACCAGGGCGATTTCATTTTCCAAGGGAGCCAGCGGGTAGCGCCGCATCCAGCTGACCACCAGGCTGCGCAACTCGTCCAGGCGGTTACCGTGAACCACCATAAAACCAGCACTGAGGGACGTCGCGTCCGGCATAAAGGCTTCCTTGGGAAAATACAAAAGCTAGGGCCGAACCTTAGCATTGTCGGGAGACTGTGACAGCCGGGAGCCGTCCGATGTTGTTGTACGAACTTTCCTGCGGGCAAAACAAAACCCCTACCTGCATTCGCAGATAGGGGTTTCGGAATTTAATCTTGACGATGACCTACTCTCACATGGGGAAAC
>NZ_JBIVBY010000054.1:0-27205 GCF_044746405.1 Pseudomonas sp. NPDC086251 | reverse complement strand
CTGCGCGTGTTCAAGGTCACCGGCGAAACCAACACCGACGACCTGTCCCCTGCCCCGGATGCCTGGTCCCGCCCGGACATCCCGCTGCACGCCCTCGCCATGCTGAAAATGGCCCGTGAAGGCATCGTGCCTGACGCCCAAGGCGTTACCGGTCCGATGAAGCAGATCGAAGAAATGCGCAATGCCGGCTTCCCGATCGCCTACGTCGGCGACGTGGTCGGTACCGGTTCTTCGCGTAAATCGGCAACCAACTCGGTACTGTGGTTCTTCGGCGACGACGTTCCTTTCGTACCGAACAAGCGTGCTGGCGGTTTCTGCTTCGGCAGCAAAATCGCTCCGATCTTCTACAACACCATGGAAGATGCCGGCGCACTGCCGATCGAATTCGACGTTACCAACATGAACATGGACGACGTGATCGACCTGTACCCGCATGCTGGCAAAGTCTGCAAACACGGCACCGACGAAGTCCTAACCACCTTCGAAATGAAGACCCCGGTGCTGTTGGACGAAGTTCGTGCTGGCGGCCGTATCCCGTTGATCATCGGCCGCGGCCTGACCGACAAGGCCCGTGCCGAATTGGGCCTGGGCCCTACCGACCTGTTCAAACTGCCTGAAGCACCTGTCGACACCGGCAAGGGCTTCACCCTGGCACAGAAAATGGTCGGCAAGGCGTGCGGTTTGCCAGAAGGCAAAGGCGTTCGTCCAGGTACTTACTGCGAACCGAAAATGACCACCGTCGGCTCTCAGGACACCACTGGTCCCATGACCCGTGACGAACTGAAAGATCTGGCGTGCCTGGGCTTCTCGACCGATCTGGTGATGCAGTCCTTCTGCCACACCGCGGCTTATCCAAAGCCTGTGGATGTCACGACCCATCACACCTTGCCAGACTTTATGCGCAACAGAGGTGGCGTTTCGCTCAAGCCGGGCGACGGCATTATCCACTCGTGGCTGAACCGCATGCTGCTGCCGGACACCGTCGGTACCGGTGGTGACTCGCACACCCGTTTCCCGATGGGCATCTCGTTCCCGGCCGGTTCCGGTCTGGTCGCGTTCGCCGCAGCCACCGGCGTCATGCCGCTGGACATGCCGGAATCGGTCCTGGTGCGCTTCAAAGGCAAGATGCAGCCAGGAATCACCCTGCGTGACCTGGTTCATGCCATTCCTTACTACGCAATTCAGGCTGGCCTGCTGACCGTCGAGAAGAAAGGCAAGAAGAACGCCTTCTCCGGCCGCATCCTGGAAATCGAAGGACTGGACAACCTCACCGTCGAGCAAGCCTTCGAACTGTCCGACGCCTCCGCCGAACGCTCCGCCGCCGGTTGCACCATCAAGCTCCCGGAAAAAGCCATTGCTGAATACCTTATCTCTAATATCACCCTGCTGC
Source organism: Pseudomonas sp. NPDC086251 (assembly GCF_044746405.1). Classification (NCBI taxonomy): domain Bacteria; kingdom Pseudomonadati; phylum Pseudomonadota; class Gammaproteobacteria; order Pseudomonadales; family Pseudomonadaceae; genus Pseudomonas; species Pseudomonas sp. NPDC086251. The sequence continues at coordinate 25,815 of NZ_JBIVBY010000054.1, read as the reverse complement.
GCTGGATGATCGGCGAAGGCTACGGCGATGCTCGGGCTCTGGAACGTCGCGCGCAAGCGATGGAAGCCTGGGTTGGCAACCCTGAGTTGCTGGTTGCCGATGCTGACGCCGAATACGCTGAAATCATCGAGATCGACCTGGCCGAGATCAAAGAGCCTGTGCTCTGCGCGCCAAACGATCCGGATGACGCTTGTCTGCTTTCGACCGTTCAAGATCAGAAAATCGATGAAGTGTTCATCGGTTCGTGCATGACCAACATCGGTCACTTCCGCGCTGCCGGTAAACTTCTGGATCAGGTCAAGGGTCAGCTTCCAACCCGTCTGTGGTTGTCGCCGCCGACCAAAATGGACGCTCATCAACTGACTGGAGAAGGCTATTACGGCATCTACGACAAGGTTGGCGCACGCATGGAAATGCCGGGCTGCTCGCTGTGCATGGGTAACCAGGCACGTGTAGAGCCGAACGCCACTGTGGTGTCGACGTCGACCCGTAACTTCCCGAACCGTCTCGGTGACGGCGCGAACGTTTACCTGGCTTCGGCTGAGCTGGCGTCCGTTGCGTCCATCCTGGGTCGCCTGCCGACCGTCGAGGAGTACATGGAATACGCCGGCAAGATCGACAGCATGGCGGCCGATGTTTACCGCTACCTGTCCTTCGACCAGATCGCCGAGTTCCGTGAAGCGGCTGCGAACGCCAACATTCCCGTCGTTCAAGCCTGACGTGAAACCTCAATGAAAACGCCGCCCATCGTGAGATGAGCGGCGTTTTTTATGCCTTACCGTTTCGCGACTCGCATGAGCAGCTTTTTCAGCCCAAATTTCCGCAGAAAATATCGTGGCCGCCATCGGCCGGACTTCCTCGTACGACCAATGCATAACCGCCGGAACGCAGTGCGGCGTAAGCCAAGGGAACGCTTTTGCGCAGGTGGATACCGCGGCTGTCGCGGGCGCCCAACTCCGGCGTATAAAACTGCGCGTTCACACTCTGATTCAGCTCATAGGCAGGTTTCGGCCCTAGGCTGGCACAACTTCCTGAATATACGTAGGTGTACAAGCGCGCGGGAGAACCGGTACCAAGCGGCACCCCACCAATGAACAGCCGGATGTCTGTTTGATTGCCCATTGGGGCCAGTGTGGCTTGGGCAAAATGCCCGGGGTTATATACCGTGGCGGTTAGGGGAACGGAGGTAATCTGACTGTCTGGTGTAGTTGCACACCCGGAGATCCACCCGACCGCTACCACCAACGCCAGTGAAGATACGATTTTCATCGTAAACCTCTCGATTTGTAAGAAATGCGTTGAAGTGATCCCCCTTGTAAATTTTAGACGTCCAAGGAACGCAGGTATTTCTTCGGATGGTCGGTCGTAGTGCTTTCATGCAGTTACAGCGAATATTGTTTGAAACAGACGCCTAACTCTTTCGCCGCAGATTGAAGATCAGACAGATGAGGGGGCTAGTCTCTCCACATGCTGCGCGACAACAGCCGCTGCGGGGTCGCTACGTCCTTTTCGTGATGGGTATGACTTTGGATGCCCCAGCCATATGCAATTGCTCGAGAAGCGCAGCGTTTTGGTCTCGGAGTTTCCCTATCAGCGCGAGCGCCTCCTCCAGGTCGGCTTGTGCGCTTTGGAGGTCGAGTTCTGTCTTGATGTGAGCGTTCTCGAGAGCATGGTACTTGGTCTCCCAAGCCTTGATTCGTTCCGCAAAAGAGAGGCGTACCCGCATGCGGCCGACAGTTTCTTTTTTTTTGAGAGAGTCGAGCCACATCTCCACACGGGTGTTCAGTTCGGCTTGCTTGGTGGTGAAGAACGTAGTTTTGCCGATACCTGCCCGTCGCGCGACTTCGTTTTTACTCACGGCTCCGCCGTTATGGGGGTAAATTCCGCCGTTATTTTTGATCTCGGTAGTTATGGTGTCCATGGCCGCAAGAACTTTGTGCTCGACCTCCTCTGTCCGCTCTTTGCCGCGAGCCAGCGCGGCAACTTGGAATTTGTTGACCATTATGACTTCACTGCCTCCCGAAGGCTTATCAACTCGGGATTGGCACTCCAAGCAGCAGCAATGTCGTCAAAGCGTTCCAGTTCCTCTTCCAACTGCTCGACTATATTTGCGACCAATAATAGCCGGTTTTCTTCCAGTGCCAGCTGACCCTGATTGATCAAGATTGGGACAATCGCCTGGACGTCTCGTCGTGCGGTTTTTTCTTCGATCCGGTTTTCACAGTCTGAACCGCAGTTGCACGGACTGGCTTGCCTCGAGGGCTTAGTACATAGCACACCTGGCTTGACCACACGGAAATATTGTCCTTTATTGGTTAGAATCACCGCCAATTCGTACGCGGCATCAGCGTTCCATAGTCGGCCCTGACGGTGGAGAATTTCCTCCTGAGTCTTTATTGACTCCACTATATTCGGCGCAGCGCCACCTCCATGACCTCCAAAAGGTAATCCCGAATTATGTAATGAAGTATGAATATCTTCGATAACCTCTTGGCAACGCATGATCCGTAACTCCTGTGCTACCTGTTCTATCTCAACCTGCAATGCCTTATCGGTCAGAATGTAGTGCAACGTCATAGCAATGTCACGATGTCCGAAAAGTTGCATTAGCACACGAGGGCTATCGACAATGGCCAAGGCTGCCAGACGCGCAATTGTTTTACGGAAGCGGTGCGTATGCAAATTTGCACCGCCTGGATCCGGCGCCATATCAAGGCGCTTAGCAAGCTTTTTTAAGGCATGATTGACATCCATTAGTTGCTTTTCTGAATCTGCCCAAGGGCCGGTACCCAAAGAGGCCCATAGATGATCGGCTTTAACCTGCGGTGTTACAGAGCAATCATCGTTTCGCTCCCTTAACAACTCAACACTCTCGCAGGCACTAACCAGTTGAACCTGCTGGGCTAGCGCCTGAACAAGAATCTCAGGTGCCGGCCAATCACGGACTTCACCGGCCAAGACTTTGCTCAATTTGTAGGTCTTGCCGACAATGTTTTCATCGCCGCTTCGAGTCAACTGCACGCATTCTCGTTTTAAGGTCAGGATCTCCTGAACACGTCCAGCCATCGCAAGTAACGCAATCCAAAGGTGGGCACTTTGTAATGTGACCATTAGAGTCAGAATATGTTGCCATGTACGCGGCGGCCACTCGTCTTTGTGACTAACGCGTCCTCTCGAAATCGAGTGCGCGCCCGTACGACCTCCGATCTGAAACCGAAATGGTGGTTGGAGTATCGGTAGACCCTCCCGATCGCGCCAGATGTTCTGGTCGAAATAACGCCGCAGAATTAACCGAAATTTACGACCTTTGAGTTTCATATCGATTAGCTCGGGGAGAGCTTCCGCCAAAGCGATTAAGTTTGGGCCGAGATCTTGCACAATCCATAATATGCGCGGCCCCATCTCCGTCAAGTATTCGTTAGGTATTGGCAGAAATGGATTAGATTTCTCTTCCGAGGATCGCGACATTGCGCCGCCTTTCGGGTTAGTAGTCTTCCCAGTATCTGCGATAACTGGAGTTTCATTCCACAGACCTTTACTGGCGAGCATCGCCATCCGTTTCAGCGTGAGGCGGCAACGTTCGTGCAGATTTAGTTTCTTTAAATCTTCAGGACTTAAGCAGCGTACTAATCCTAATACATCGGATGAATGTTCTTCAAGTTTTCTTTTTATCCCTGCTGCAAGAATTAAGGGTAAATCTATTTGGAGCTGACCCAAAATTGTGGTGGGGTCGAGAGAACTGTTTCCATAGCGTTTGTGAAATGTTGAAGGTCCCATGCGCATTAGTAAGGCGTAGCGAGTCATAACTAATACGCCCTCGTCGAGAAGAATCTCCAAATTCGCTGTGCGCGGAAGATCGAGGGGGAGATAGCGTATCAAACGCTCTCTCAGTAGCAAAACCGCGTCTCTGCGAGTCAACTGACGGCCAATAAGGCTTTCTGGTGTTTCCCAAACCCCAAATTGGTCGCCATGCCCTAGAAATTCCTGGCAGCGAACCACATTAATGCGATCCAAATATTGCAGTTTCTCCTCGACAAAGATGTTTCGTGCGTCGTCATATAGGCAATAAGGATCAGATACCTTTGCGCCGCCGAGTGTCGGATGAACGTCATTAGAGCTCATATGACCTCCACTCGATTAATATCAAAACGCAAACCTGGAACACGGTGCGCACCAGAAGCGATAGCTAATGTCCATCGTTCAACTGCGGTGAGAACGTCATGGAGAGGGAAGAGTTTGAGTACATTAAGCCCATTGATGAGTTCTTGCGAAAAATCCGACGTGAGCCATGCCTCTATTGAAACTGACCGCTGGATAACCCTCAACTCTTCTACTCGCATCGCTACTCCCTCTAAAGACTCGGGAAGGATCACGCCTGCATTACATAACAACCGTTGTTGCCCGCATCGCTTACTACCGTCGGTATCAGGTTGAATCGCGGCTGGCGGGTTGTATGGGTTTTTGCAACCAAAGCGCAACCTACTGCGTTCCAAAGTTCGGTAATCATCTAGACGCTTTTCCATCTCCGGCGTCACAGATCCAAACTGCTGCCGATGAGCGAGAATCGTAATATCTAGTCGTCCCTGCCCTAGTTCACTAAACAAGTCATCGAGAAATGTTCGGACCTTTTGATCTCGCTCGGCATTAAGAATATTATTGTCAACATAGCGCTGTGTAGTTCGCAGTCGGGCGTGGTTCAACAGTCGCATCACTGCTAATATGTTGCTGCCACTCTGACGCCAAATATACATAGCAAAAATATCGCGAAAATCCGATGATTTTACTACAGCGAGTGGAGCCTCCCCGCGCACAATTCTTTCTTCGTTGACTTCAAAAGTAAGATATTCAAGATAGGTTACAGAATTGCCATTGAGGTAATGGCGCTCACACTTTGAATCCACCCACCCTATTTGGCCAGTTCCGCCAACGAAGAGCCATATACTTCGGCATCCCCGATCAAGGCGCTGAACCTCCACGTGTTGCCGAGCCAATTCGCCATGGGACGCTCCAGATTGGCACATTATTTTGTACAGTTCTTGCGCAATGAGAAGTTCGGCCTGCAATAGTTTGCGAATCGGAACTACCCATTTGAGCCAAGCACGAATAATTGGACCCGGCCCCCAGAGAGTTTTCCATAAGCCGTTCACATATTGCTCTTTTCCGCCAGCCCGGGCTTTTGTGCCGACCAATGTATAGCGGCTTTCGTCCTGAGGGTGATTGCGTAAAAAAGACTCTTCGATACTTGCATCCAGCGTAGCTAACACAGACACATTCCAACCGGTGCTCGCCAAACACATATGAAATGCGGTATGGGTTTCCCACATGTTAGGAAATAATGTCTCACGCAAAGTGCAAAGCGCCAAATTTGTTGAATCTTTAAATTTCCTAAAAGTCATTTTACCGCGAATCTGTTCAGAAGCCGGTAGTACTGAATTGCAACTAATTTGAATGTTATTAAAGTAAAGCCAATGTTTAAGAAAATCGGACTCTTCTGCCGTTTTCGGAATGAAATTGGCTTCACGAACACGATCCATTAACTCCCTTTTTTTTCTTACCTTCTGCCAAGCATATTTAAGCGCCATACGTAATACATCTGTATCAGCCTGAGGCGGCAAATTGCGGCTTATCTTCGGACTTTCCGGTGAGTCCCAGTAAAGCTTTGGTAATCCGAGCTCTGTCAGAGTAGCATTCGCAGTGCAAACGAAGAAATTAAAAACACAGGAATCCATTCTATTTTGGCATGCATAAATACTATGAACTCTTGTTAGCTGACGCACATCTTCAACTTTAAACCTTGACTCACCTTCTTGCTCGGCAGCCTTCTCCACATGATCAAGCAGGCGCCACCAAGTACGAAGCGCATGCATGCGATTTCTTACGGTCGCTGCCGAAAGCCCTAATAAACTCGCCTTAATTGCAGGTTCCATCTGACGGATAAGTTGGGGTCTTCCAGAAAAATCCCCCTTCCATCTACCGCTGCAATCAACTCCTTTAGTCTGGCCTTCTGCGAGAATAGTTAGATCAACTAGGGTATTTTGAGCCGGATGTTCAACCCAGAACTGCAATGGATTATGAGTCTCCGGTGGAGATTTAATCACTAATGATTCAGCGCCACTACCTGCATTTTTAAGCAGATGGTCTTTATTATGGCAGCGGATGCTCATAATTTTATATCATCGTCAGCTTCCCGTAATACATCGACCCATCGTTCGTGCAGATTGAGATTTATTCCAATCTGATCGAAGACCCATTGTAAATAAATTTTAGTAGTTTCACGCGAGACATGCCTCAGTTGCGGTTGGATTTCGAGCTCTATGATTGAAAGCGCCGTGCTTTGGAACGACTGAATGATCAATGCGTCTACATTAGTTTTGAGCGCTATCTCCAGTAGGTTTCGCTGATCTTCCATCCGCCGCCAGAGTAGGGTGCATGCCCAATAGTGACGAGCGATATGTGGCGACCAGCATTTAGGACGCTCAACGCTTCACCATGATTCATAGATGCTGTTGCCGGTGTAGCGCTTACCAGTCAGCGGATTTAGGAAAAGATGGACCGTTTCTTCTCGGATTCGCCGCTGATCAGAAACGGTGCCCCCCTCTCTGATAGCTACATCGAGTGCTTGAGGTCGTTGTTTTTCACGATAATCATGCAGCTTTTTCGCCAATGGAAGAGGTATCCGAATCGTACCTGAAGGCCCAATTTTATCGCCATGATTCCGCCCGTATTCCTTTCCTTTTGTGCCGAACTTTATCTCCAGTAATATGGCCTGTTTCTCGTAAGCGGAATAAGGATTTAAGATACTCCACTTATCTGGATCCAAAGGTAAAGTGTCAATCCGCCAGCAAGCCGCCTCCTCGCGCCTAATGGCCGTTTCCATAATCAGTTCTGCGATCAGCGCCTCTGTAGGTCCTCTAACTGATTTATTGATAAGCCGTGCACGCCATATGGCAATTTCTACGTCCAATGGAAAATTTATTAATCGCTTGCTTACATGAAGCTTTCCTTTTCTCGCGTCGACCGCTTTCGGCTCAAAACCATATGAATTTCTGGGGTAATTAGGTATGTAGGTGCGTACGACTTTGGGAACTACGAATAGGGGTCGCAATCCCTTGTCGGCTGCCCACGTCAAATACTCGACAGCGATCTCAACGCGAACGTTGACGGTTGCCTCAGCCAATGGTCTGTTGTCACGAGACCATGCGCCACTCAGCATGTTCGCCTGGTACTTACCAATCAGGTCCTGACTGTACTCAAGCGTCATCGGTTCGCACCCAGTGACTTCACACCACTCTAGAACATTGCAAAGCCGCTCCGCATAATTTTGCATGCTCTCAAAGGATGGCGGTATAGGGATTTGCTCTGTACCACGACCACGTGGATCCCATAGCCCTAAACCGCGATCTATTAGGAAACGGCTACCGAGTCGGTGATAAGACGGGCGCGAGTCAAAAATAGCGGGGATGTGTGCGACCTTCTCATACCCAGCATTGCGAAGAAACAGGGGTGACGGGTAAACCGTCGCGAAAGAGTATTTTCCTTGATCATCTGACTTCATGGTTCTTCACCACTTAATCGCATTCAATTTGACCGCTCCATCAGCTTCTTCGATACCGACAGATATAGTGCTTAACACACATACATCTCTCCGCCGCAGGTAATACTAGACAGAATATCTACACAAAGCTGCTACAATCTCATCGTAAATTATTACTGTACTTTCGTAAAAGGAGGTGAGGTAAATGATTGATTTTGAAGAAATCTTAGAACTGCACACTAAATTTCGCACTGCGATGCAGAATGTTGATATAGCAAAAAAAATAGCCCCAAATCGTGATTTGGTTGAAATTGTGAGAGTAATATTTTGGTACGAAGGAGTACGCAAGCGCAGCAAGCTAAATAAGGCCTATGCACTCGAAAAATTTTTTGAACCCCAGTCTTTCAAAGTGCGCAGCAACAGTGACAAGACGAGTTATCGATGCAAATGGCAGAATTACGAAATTGGATTGCACACTCCCCAATGCCGATTATTAAAGATGGTTGATTTAATATTACATGGCTCTTTACGAGAGCTACATCATCCTTTATGGGATATATTGAAACTTAAGCCAAACCGAAGCACTCTGAGCGAAAATTACCTTCAGCGCTTGAATCCAGAGGTTCTCGCGGTACTGCTTAAGCAAGCAGAAGATGTGGAAGGACACTTTGAGCGAGCTCGGGTTACAAAAACCCTAATTTCCAAATTAAAAAAAATCGCCAATCTGGATGCATTAGCTGCTCTAGTCTGGCTTATGTACGAGGCTCTGTCCGATAAAAATCAAAAGCGCTGCGAGAGTTTGACACGAAGTATCTATGATGTACTGCTCATGCGAAGTATTTGGTGGGAAGAGAGGAAATTGGCAGCCCCCTTATTGACGCTCTTTACACAACGCATCTTGTCGCAATGCGCTCCACCACATTTGATATTTAATATGAGCACACAAGAGATCATCGATGCATCTGCCGCATTGAATCTCATGGTTCATATTGACCAAGGAAGTAGTCACATTGGTTTAAGTTGGCTCCAGCGCGTACGTATTATGCTTAAGCTACTCAACGGTCGCCGAACCCTTCCCGGCCTTGCGGCCTTTGACGTTATGTTCGCTTTCGCCCCAATATATATTCGCGACCCTGATGATATTACAACTCCAAAAGTCTTATTGGATGATCTTCAATTGCAGGAAAAACAAAGGAAGAAAGCATGGGATAGTATTTTGCCTGACAAGACCAGGTCACTCCCAAAAAGCGAGATGGAGCCGCCGCACTAGCCGTTGTAAAAATAGTTGTTTTTAGATGAGCTGGACGCCCACTTACATCCAATTTTTTAGATAAGCGTTCTTTCAATCTGTGTGCCACGCCGGCAGTCGGATACTATCAAGCTGGGTCTACTCATGCACGCTACCTTGCTGCTCCATCTAGCAACCGCCATTGACGAATTTCGATCGTATCTCGCTGCTGCCACTTCAAATCTCAAGGCACTTCAAGGAGTTGCACCACTCAATCGACCAGCACAATTGGAACGCGCACTGCGTAATATCAAATTTGAGACGTTGAGAGCTAGACTCAAACCAAGTCATGTAGTCTAATTTTTGTCACACCTATGCCTTCGACCATCTGAAAAAAATGACCCCTCAACATTCGTATAGCGATTTTTTCCGCCCGCCTAATCCCTTCCCAGCGTGTAAAGTAGCAGCCATAAAATCATATTCAGGAATCGACTATGACCGTGGCTAAATCGTCTTTCGACATCAGTGCCAACTTCGACAGTGGCAACATTGAAGTGCTGGACATCAGCAACCCATTGCAAGCACTGCTGGCCATCAAGCCAGACACGCGCAGCCCGCACTTTCAGTGGTTCCACTTCAAGGCCAGCGGTCTGCATGTCGGTCAGGAGCACTGGTTTCGTCTGAACAATGCCAGCAAATCTTCCTACAACAAGGCGTGGGATGGTTATCAGGCGGTAGCTTCCTACGACCACGTGAACTGGTTCCGGGTGCCGACCATCTTCGAAGGCGACTGCCTGCGTTTCAGTCTCGAAGCCACCGCCACCCACGCCTGGTTCGCCTACTTCGAGCCCTACAGCCGCGGCCGTCACGACTGGCTGATCGAACAGGCCCTGACCAAGGCCGGCACCGAACTGCTGGCCACCGGCAAGAGCGTTGAAGGGCGTGACATTCAGCTGCTGCGCAAGGGCACGGGGGCCGAAGGTCAGCTCAAGGTCTGGATGATTGCCCAGCAACACCCCGGCGAACACATGGCCGAGTGGTTCATGGAAGGCGTGATCGAACGCCTGGAAAATCACGACGATCCGGTCATGAACAAACTGCTGGCCAGTGCCGACCTGTACCTGGTGCCGAACATGAACCCGGACGGCGCCTTCCACGGTCACCTGCGCACCAACGTCATGGGCCAGGACCTGAACCGCGCCTGGCAGAGCGCCAGCCAGGAAATCAGCCCGGAAGTGTTTTTCGTACAACAGCAGATGGAAAAGTACGGCGTCGACTTGTTCCTCGACATCCACGGCGATGAAGAAATCCCCTATGTATTCACCGCCGGTTGCGAAGGCAACCCGGGTTATACGCCGCGGATCGAGAAGCTCGAAACTCACTTCCGCGATCACTTAAAGCATCTGACCAAAGACTTCCAGACCAAGCACGGCTACACCCGCGACTTGCCGGGCAAGGCCAACATGACGCTGGCGTGCAACAGCGTGGGGGAGAAATTCGACTGCTTGTCGCTGACCCTGGAGATGCCGTTCAAGGACAATAATGACGCGCCAAATGCATTGACTGGGTGGTCGGGGAAGCGTTCGAAACAGTTGGGGAAGGATGTGTTGACGACGGTGGCCGAGGTGGCTGAAGTGCTGCGGTAATTGTAAGGGTGACATGACTTCTCATGAAGTCACGTCACCTAATAAATTATCGAGAAGCACCATTACTCAAGTTAGACTCCTTCCCTATCGCATTAACTGCTTTAACATAATAGATTGTTTTACCGCTTGTATCTGACACGGTATGGGTCAAGTTCGTGGTCTCCGCTATTTTCACTACCTCCGTACCAGAGAGTACCGTACGGTACATGTCATACCGAACAGCTTCACTCGAAGGACTCCAGCCGAATGTAACTTTCGTTAATGTTGATCCAGTTTTTTTGAAGTTCGTAGGCGCTGCCACTGAATAATAGGAAGACAGGCGTTCAGCATTTTCCCGCCACACGCGCGCCATATCGGCAGTAGCTGCGTCACCTTTTGGCAAACCAAACTGATCAATCACTGCTGGTGTTGAGTAATAAACTCCTTCTTCACCACATTGAGCAGTATTTGATTTCCCGTTGTTATAGCCATGACCATAGGGTACAGGAGCCCCAGGCTCAGAGGGACAGTGAAGCCCGCCGGCATTGTGTCCTATCTCATGACGAAACATCCACGCTTCAGGCAAACTCATCGCCAATCTGCCAGGCATATAAGCCAAACCAGCAGAAACGTCATCAGGATGCCCCGAAAAAACTGCGTATAACATGTCCGGACCAAATGCCCGCACACCTTCAGAAAAAACATTTTGAAGATTATCTAACACGTCACCAGTAATCGGGTAATTTTGTTCAACAATCTGGACGCCCACTAACTTCAATGAGACTGATGTTACCAATGATTGTCTAAGGGCCAAATTCGCACTCTCCACCAATGCCAATGCGTGGGACGTGGCATCACCTCCAACTGAGGTCACTGCGGACCGAGAATAACCAATAAGCATATCAACGATTACAGAATCTTTAGTCTGTGACCTTGAGTTGGGAAGTTTTCTTTCCTCAGCAGCATTTACCTCTACATCATTTCGTAAATTGACACTGGCACGATCCGGAGTAAACGTTTTTTCTCCTTGTTTGTTAATAACCAGCAAACCTCGCAATCCTGTCCTTTCGACGAGGGCAGTCAAACGCCCATCCGCAGACCTCACCGTAACCAATGATCCCAGAGACTTATCCGGCATCCGCAAATTACCGCTTTCAACCGTATAACCATCAATCACCTTCGAACTCGACCGCTCAAACACTCCTGGTTTAATCACATCCGCATACAGTTCTGCCGTCGATTTACTCGCCACATTCTCCACAACCCAACTTTTCGACCCACCAGGATCAGGTGGTGATGAATGCACACAGGCGCCGAGCAACGCCGCCAACGACACAATCGACAGCGCTAAAAAAACACGCTGGCTGAAACGCATACCTGCAATCTCGAACATGGTCCATCTCCCGAAATAACACGATCAGTGCTGTTCGACTGGCCCCCTCCGGGGCCACTGCAGTCTTTGAGCATTGAACGTGCTTTTTCCGGGATGCGTAACTGTCAAAGTTGACAGGTGTGCGAGGCTTTACACCAACGACGTTTCACTCATCCACAACCCGCACACAATCCTCCGGCCCCAGCAACCGCCCATCTTCAGCGCGCAACTCCAACCGTCGCACGGGCTGACCATGAGCACGGTCAACCACCCGCGAACGCGCCTCCCCCGCCTCATAAAAAAACGCCTCGCCCCACTGCCGCAAGCCGATGATCAACGGGAACAGGCCTTTGCCTTTCTCGGTCAGCACGTATTCCTGATAGGCACTGCCATCCGAGGCCGGCACCAGGTCGAAAATCCCGTGAGCCACCAGCGTCCGCAGGCGCGCCGAGAGAATGTTTTTCGCCATGCCCAGGTTGCGTTGGAACTCACCGAACCGGCGGATGCCGTCGAACGCATCGCGCACGATCAGCAATGACCACCAATCGCCAATGGCATCCAGTGAGCGGGCAACCGGGCATTCGGCGTCTTCCATGCGGGTACGTTTGGCCATGACTACGCTCTCGACAACAAATGTGGTTGCAATATAAAACCGGACTCCTTACCGTACAACTGGTTTCATTTAGAAACTACTCTAGGAGCCCGGCATGAAGCCCAATCATCCAATTCTCAGCACTGGCGTGGTGCTGCTGTTTGCTGTCGCCTGCGGACTCGCCGTTGGCAACGTGTATTACGCGCAACCGCTGCTCGATGCCATGGCCAAGGCGTTCGCCATGGATACGGCAACCATCGGCATTATCGTCACGCTCACTCAGGTCGGTTATGGCGTCGGATTATTGCTGTTGGTGCCGCTCGGTGATCTGCTGAACCGTCGACGCCTGATCGTCACGCAAACCCTGCTGTCAGTGTTGGCCTTGTTGATGATCGCGCTGGCCTCGAACAGCACGTGGCTGCTGATCGGAATGACGTTGACCGGGTTGCTGGCGGTCGTGACTCAGGTGCTGGTGGCCTATGCCGCGACGTTGGCAGTGCCGGCGCAGCGAGGGCGTGTGGTGGGTGTGATTACCAGCGGCATCGTCGTCGGCATTTTGCTGGCCCGGACAGTGTCCGGCGGCATGGCTGACCTGGCCGGTTGGCGCTCGATCTATCTGTTGTCGGCGGGTTTGACGCTGGTGATGGCGCTGCTGTTGTTCCGCGTGCTGCCCAAGCATGAAGCCGCCAAAACCCGCAGCAGCTACAGCGCGTTGATCGGCTCGGTGTTCACCTTGTTCAAGGAAGAACCGGTGTTACGGCAGCGGGCCATCCTGGCGCTGCTGACCTTCGCCAGCGCCATGGTGTTGTGGACGCCGATGGTGTTGCCGCTAAGTGCACCACCGTTGTCGTTGTCCCACACACAAATCGGATTATTCGGACTGGCAGGTGCCGCCGGTGCGTTGGCGGCCGCGCGCGCCGGGCATCTGGCCGATCGTGGCTGGGGTCAATGGACCAGCGGTTTGTCACTGTTGTTGATGCTGGTTTCCTGGTTGCCTATCGCCCTCACCCAGTCCTCACTGTGGGCCTTGCTGCTTGGGGTGATCACGCTGGATCTGGGTTTGCAGGCCGTGCATGTCACCAGCCAAAGCATGATCTATAGCGTGCGCCCCGAAGCCCAAAGTCGACTCACCGCCGGCTACATGCTGTTCTATTCGATTGGCAGCGCCCTGGGCTCGATCGGTTCAACGGCGATGTATGCCTGGGCCGGGTGGATGGGCGTGTGCCTGCTGGGAGCGAGCATCAACGCCGTGGCATTGATTTATTGGTGGCGAACACTGGCCACAAAAGTCCAACCGCTGGAAGCCGCCTCACACTGACCAGGTAGCAGCTGGCGAAGCCTGCGTCCGGCTGCGAAGCAGTCGCCAAGCCATTCACCTCGGTCAATCTGAATAACCGCGGCGTTTGATTTTGCGACTGCTTCGCAGCCGAACGCAGCCTCGCAAGCTCGACAGCTGCTACAGGTTTACGCGGGGGATCAGTGGCGATCCTTGCCGCGCAACATGCTGTCCAGCACCTCATCGCGCCGCACCCAACCGTGAAACAACGCCGCCGCCAAATGCAGCAGCACCGTCAGGAACAGCAGGTACGCCAAATACCCATGGGCCTTGCGCAGGAACGCGAACACCTGCGCATTAGCCGGTACGATCGAGGGCAATTGCAGCGAGCTGCTGAGCATCACCGGATCGCCGGCCGCCGATATCATCGCCCAGCCCAGCAGCGGCAAAATCAGCATCAGCGCATACAGCAAGACATGCGACGCCTTGGCCGCCAGCGCCTGCCAGCCCGGAAGATCCGCCGGCAACGGAGGTTGTTGCGTGGAAAAGCGCACGCCCAGGCGCACGATCACCAGCAGCAAAATCGCAACGCCCAAGGGTTTGTGCAGATGAATCAGCCACTCATGGCGTTCAGACACCGAGGCAGCCATGCCGGCGCCGATAAACAGCATGGCGATGATCATCAGCGCCATCAGCCAGTGCAGCAGCCGCGCCAGCGGTGCGAAATGAGTCGGTTGAGTGCTCATTGTTTAGCCTCCTGTTTAGCGGCGGGCAACTGGCTGACTTCGCTGGTGCGACGCAAGTAGGATTTGGCATAACCGGCTGAACGAGCGGCGAGCAACGGGTCGTCGGAACCTTCTATCCCGGCCGGCAATATCAGCGGGTCGTAGTTGATGTCACGGCATTCGCCATTGAGTTGCGGCTGGGTGCTTTCGAGTACCAGGGTGCCGGCATTCAGAACCTTGCGCCCATCGGGCCATGCCTTGCTGGCATCGTTGACCGGATCGCCAGGGTTGGCCAGGGTGATGTTCAACTGCCAACGCAACGGCCCTGCGGACATGCGCTGCACCAGGTCTTTCTCGAGGAAGTCGCCGCCCTCCGGCGCTGTTGCGCCCGCTGCATCCTGCGCTACCGGCACCATGCTCCAGCGCACAGCCTGCCGTTGCCCGGTCGCATTCACCAGGTAAAACGCATTGACGCTGTTGTAGGTTTCCGTCACGTAACTGGCCGACGGTTTGGCAGTTTTGATCCAGGCCAGGAACGGTGCAGCTTCCGGATGCGAACCAAAGAACGCGGGCACGGCAGCCGGATTCGGTTTGCCGGTGGCCGGGTCTGGCGACTGGGCTTGCTGCAATTGATAGAACGCCTCGGGCGTGCCCACCGGGAACACCGGCATGCTGTTCATCCCGGTGCGCCATTGTTGGCCGTTGGCCTGGGTGAAACGCAGCGCCAGGCTGCGGATCGGCACGCTGTTGTCCGGCGCGTAAGGATTGCCGGCCGGCAGAGCGAAACGTCCTACTACCGGCGTCCGCGGGTCATTGAATACCTGTGCAGTGGAATAGCTGCGCGCCTCGCCGCTGCTCTCGAAATGACCGATCACGCACACGCCTTTGGAGTGATTACGCCGAAACCCCGGGTGCACACCGTTGTTGGTTTCCAGCACATTGATCAGCTTCTTCGGCGTCAGACGTTGTGGGTCAAAAGTGCCGTTGACGTAGGCAAAAGCCCCGGCCACAACGGCGACAACCGCAGCAATGCCGGCCAGGCGCAACATCAGGCTCGCGGTACTCAGCGGTGGCCGGGTGGGCGGTGATGAGCGATCTACCATGAAAGACTCCAGGGCCATCGGCCACAAGTGAGAAGAATCAAGCAGACGAACCCCACGAGGGTTTATTCCCTCGTGCGGTATTTATTTTTTCAGGCGTGGAATAACCTCGGGTACCGGGCGTCTTCCTAGTCCCTAGCGTAGTGACTAGAAAAAAGTTCATGAACGATATCGACGAACAGCTGAGAGAAATCATTCCCAGATTGCGCCGGTTTGCCGTATCGCTGACGCGCAATCCCAGCAGTGCCGACGATCTGGTGCAGGCCAGCCTGGAGCGGGCGCTGTCGAGTTGGGGTGACAAACGCCCCGAGGGCGATTTGCGCGCCTGGTTGTTTTCGATTCTTTATCGACAGTTTCTCGATGCCCACCGGCGCTCTCGACGTTACGCGCGGATGCTCGAATTCTTTACCGGACGTGACGATGCGCAGCCGTCGGCGGAGCGCACCGTGATTGCCCAATCGACCCTGCAGGCCTTCGACCAGCTCCCTACCGAACAGCGCGCCCTGTTGCTCTGGGTGTCGGTGGAAGGCTTGAGCTACAAGGAGGTCGCCGAGATTCTCGACGTCCCCACCGGCACCGTGATGTCCCGCCTGTCCCGCGCCCGTCAGGCCTTGCGCCAACTCAGCGACGGCGAAATCACCCGCCCTTCCCTGCGGAGACTCAAATGATCAGCATGCCCCCAAGTGAGCGTGACCTGCACGCCTACGTCGACCATCAACTCAGCGATACCGACCGACGTCTGGTGGAGACTTTTCTGGCAAGCAATGCGCAAGTGGCCGCGCAGGTACACGCCTGGCAGCAAGACGCCCAGCAACTGCGCGCGGCACTCGGTGGTGCGTTACAGCAACCGGCCAATCCGGACCTCGACCCGGCGCTGATTCGCCACCGCCTGAAACGCCAATCGCGCCGTCACCTGGCCAGCGCCGCCGTGTTGTTGATCGCGGTCAGCGTCGGCGGGTTGAGTGGCTGGAAAGCGCGGGAGATGACCCTGCTCAGTGCCGCGCTGCCGATGGCCGATGCGATGCAGGCGTACCGGCTGTTTGCCCAGCAAGGGATGTTGCCGGCCGACTACAAGGTCAGCGACGACGGCGATATGCAGGGCTGGCTCGACCGCTATTTCACTCAGGCCAATCGCTTGCCGGACCTCTCGGGCGCCGGTTTCAAACCGGTCAGCGGGCGCCTGCTCAGCACCGAGCAAGGGCCGGCGGCGATGGTGGTTTACGAGGATCGCAGCGGGCACAAGGTCAGCTTCTACGTGCGCCCGCCGGGGCCGAAAAACTTCCTGTTGCCGAGGGGCAGTCGCAGCGATGGCGAGTTGCAGGCCGAGTACTGGTCGGGGAGCGGCTACAACTACGCAATGGTCAGCCCGAGCGATACGCCAGCGGCGCAGATGCTCAAGCAAACCGTGAAATTCTGACCACACAACCGCCCCACTGTAGGAGCGAGCTTGCTCGCGATGCACTCAAAGGCACCGCGTCCATTCAGAAAAAACGCGTCTTCGTTGAAGTCCATCGCGAGCAGGCTCGCTCCCACAGGGGGTCTGTGTCGGGCACAACATTGCGGGCAACGCCAATCAAAATGTGGGAGCGGGCTTGCTCGCGAAAGCGGTGTATCAGTCGACATTAGTGTTGCCTGACACGCTGCATTCGCGAGCAAGCCCGCTCCGACATTCGTTCTGTGCTGTAGTGGAAATAGTGCTCAACCCTGCCCAAACACCTGCGAAGGCCTGCGCAGCAGCGGATCAAACGGATTGATCCGCGGCCCGATCAGCGCCGCTTCGCGCTTGAGCATTTCCACCACCGTCGGCAAGCGATCCGGTCCCAGCCGATCACTTACGGTCGCCACACTCAACGCCGCCACCGCCCGCCCTTCACGGTCCAGAATCGGCACGGCCACCCCGGCCATGCCCTGCAGCACGCCGGTGTTGCGTCCGGCATAGCCAAGCTTGCGCACGTTCTCGACTTCCGAGCGCAGGAACACCTCGTCGTACAGGTAAAATCCTTCAGCCGAGGTAGGTTGTAGTGAATCACCGTGTCGCGCTCTTCCTCCGGCAGAAACGCCAGAATCGCCAGGCTGCCCTGCCCCACGCCCAGCGCCACGCGCCCACCGATATCCCCGGTAAACGTGCGAATCGGAAACGGCCCTTCACTGCGGTCCAGGCAGATCGCATCGAAGCCACTGCGCGCCAGCAAAAACAATGAATCGCCCAACGACGCCGACAGCCGCAGCAACGCCGGCCGCACCAATTCGCGCAGGTTGCCGCTATTGCCAGCGCGAGCGGCCAGGGCAAAAAACTCCAGGCTCAGGCGATAGCGTTTGCTGCGCGCGTCCTGCTCGACCATGCCCTCGTCCATCAGGCTGCGCAGCAGGCGGTGGGTGGTCGGTTGCGACAACCCGATGCGCTGGGCCAGTTGCGTCACGCGCTCCCCGCCCTCGACGGTGTCACCCAGGCTGCGCAGCACAGCGAACAGCCTTGAGACCGCGCCAACACCGACTTCATTTTTGTTTTCATTCCGCTCAATGGAATCTGACATGGGTTTTCTCGACGATTAATTTGCTCACTGAATGAAACTGAAAATAGTCATCGCTTCAGTGAAATAGGCCATTGAGCCCATCCTAGTCTTCGTCCTACTCTGCGTCCATCAGGGGCGATTCGAACAACAGCGGCAGCCGACCCACGTCGAGCGCCAACGCACCCAGCAACCTTTTTTCGTATCTGCCCATACAAAAAAGCGCGACCCCAGGCCGCGCATAACAATCTCAGGTGGAGCGCAGTTATGGCTTTTGTGCAACTTGAAGGACTCGGCAAACGTTATGGCGAGATCGACGCCGTCGTCGCCACCAACCTCTCGGTCGAAAAAGGCGAGTTCGTCTCGCTGCTCGGCCCGTCCGGATGCGGTAAAACCACCACCCTGCAAATGATCGCCGGCTTCGTCGAAGTCAGCAGCGGACGCATCGTGCTGGACGGCCGCGACATCACCCACGCCAAACCCGCCAGTCGCGGTTTGGGGGTGGTGTTCCAGAGTTACGCGCTGTTCCCGCACATGACCGTCAAAGACAACGTCGCCTTCGGCCTGCGCATGCGCAAAGTGCCCAACGGCGAGTTGCAGCAACGGGTCGACCGGGTGCTGAAACTGGTGCGGCTCGACCAGCATGCCGAGCGCTACCCACGGGAATTGTCCGGCGGTCAGCGCCAACGTGTTGCGCTGGCACGGGCGCTGGTGATCGAACCACCGGTGCTGCTGCTCGATGAACCGCTGTCGAACCTCGACGCCAACCTGCGCGAAGAGATGCAGTTCGAAATCCGCCGCATCCAGCGCGAAGTCGGGATCACCACGCTGATGGTCACCCACGACCAGTCCGAAGCGCTGTCCATCAGTGACCGCGTGGTGGTGATGCAGGCCGGACGCATCACCCAGATCGACGCGCCTTACACCCTTTATGAACATCCGCGCACCGAGTTCATTTCCGGGTTCGTCGGCAAGGCCAATCTGTTGCCCGGCGAGCGTGATGGCGCAGGTGTGGTCCAGGTCCGCAGCGGCGGTGAACTGACCCTCAGCCTGCGTCCGGAAAAAATCGATCTGCGGGAAAAAGGTCAGGGCCGTCTGCAAGGCAACATCGTCAGCCGCTTCTTTCTCGGCAGCCAATGGTTGTATGGCGTCTCGACGACCCTGGGCGAACTCAGCGTGGTGCGCCGCAACGACGGATCGGCACCGATGAGCGAAGGCACGGCCGTTGGCCTGGATTGGGACGCGGCGCTGTTGCGGGTGCTGAGTGTCGACGAGGTGCCGGCATGAGTACGCTCGTTTCCATTCGTCAGGGCCGCCAGGGTTATTGGCTGTCGGCACCGGCGCTGGCGTTGTACCTCGGCTTGCTGGTCATCCCGTTGGGCCTGACGCTGCTGCTGTCATTCAACGTCTTCGACTACAGCTCGGGGATCAACGGCGACGCCTACACCCTCGATCACTACAGCAGCTTGCTGGGCGATCCGTACTTCTACGAGATCTTTTTGCGCACGATGTGGATCAGCGCCCTGACCACCCTGCTGTGCGTGGTGATCGGTGTGCCCGAGGCCTACATCCTCAGCCGCATGGGTGCGCCGTGGCGTTCGATTTTCCTGATTCTGATCCTCACGCCGTTGCTGATTTCTGTGGTGGTGCGCGCCTTCGGCTGGAGCCTGTTGCTTGGTGCCGACGGCCTGGTCAACCAGACCTTGCAAGCCTTCGGCGGTTCGCCGATGAAGCTGCTCTACACGCCGTTCGCGGTGGTGATTGCGCTGGTTCACGTGATGCTGCCGTTCATGATCATTCCGGTCTGGACCTCGTTGCAGAAACTCGACCCCGCCGCCGAACAGGCTGCGTTGTCGCTGGGCGCCAGCCACTTCACGGTGATGCGTCAAGTGATACTGCCGCAGATCATGCCCGGCGTGCTCTCCGGCACTTTGATCGTGTTCGGCCTCGCGGCCAGCTCCTTTGCGATTCCCGGATTGCTCGGCGGACGCCGGCTGAAAATGGTCGCCACGCTGATCTACGACCAGTACCTGTCGGAGCTCAACTGGCCGATGGGCGCCGCGTTTGCCGTGGCCCTGCTGTTGCTCAACCTGCTGATCATGCTGTCGTGGAACCGGATGATCGAAGGCCGCTACAAGAAGTCATTGGGATAACTCGTCATGTCCAAGAACGGTCCTTTCGCCCTGCTGTTCCATGCCCTGGTGGTGCTGTTCATGCTGGCGCCGCTGGTGGTGGTTTGCCTGGTGGCCTTCACCCCGGAAAACACCCTGAGTTTGCCGACCACGGACTTTTCCCTGCGCTGGTTCCGTGCGGTGTTCGAGCGTGCCGACTTTGTCGATGCGTTCTACAACAGCCTGATCCTGGCGTTCTGCGCCGCTACGTTGGCGACGCTGATTGCGGTGCCGGCGGCGTTAGCCATTACACGTTTCGAATTCCCTGGCCGGGATTTTTTCAATGGTCTGTTCCTGTCGCCGATCATCATTCCGCACCTGGTGCTGGGGGTGGCGTTGCTGCGTTTGTTTGCGCTGATGGGTGTGAACGGCAGCTTCAGCTGGCTGATCTTTGCCCACGTGCTGGTGATCACGCCGTACGTGTTGCGGCTGGTGCTGGCGTCGGCGATCGGCCTCGATCGCAGTGCCGAACATGCGGCGCAATCGTTGGGTGCAGGGCGGTTTACGCTGTTCCGCCAGATCACCTTGCCGATGATTTTGCCGGGAGTCGCTGGCGGTTGGTTGCTGGCGTTTATCAACAGTTTCGATGAGGTCACGCTGTCGATTTTCGTCACCTCGCCGGCCACGCAGACACTGCCCGTGCGGATGTACGTGTACGCCACCGAATCCATCGATCCGATGATGGCGGCGGTGTCGGCCCTGGTGATTGGCCTGACGGCGTTGACGATGATTTTGCTTGATCGGGTGTATGGCCTGGATCGGGTTCTGGTGGGTAAACAATGAGGGCGCCATGGCTCTGCTGAAACGACTGGCCGAAGGCGACCGCCCGGCCCTGGACTTTACCCCCGACGGCCAACCGGCCAGCGGCCTGCTCGGCGATACCGTACTGACGGCGGTGCTGACCTGCAGCGAACACCTGCGCGGCAGCGACTTCAGCGCCGAACCCCGCGCCGGGTTTTGCCTGATGGGGGCGTGTCAGGACTGTTGGGTGCGCCTGGGCGATGGCCGCCGCGTCCGGGCCTGTTCGACATTGCTCGAAGCCGGGCAACAGATCAACCGCGAACCGGGGCGTTCCGTATGAACACTCAACACACCTGCCAACCCAGGATTCAATGTGGGAGCGGGCTTGCTCGCGAAAGCGGTCTGCCGGCCAACATCTCTGTTGAATGGACCACCGTCTTCGCGAGCAAGCCCGCTCCCACAGGGGTTCAGCGCCGGGCACAAAAGCTGTGGGCAACCTCAATCCAATGTGGGAGCGAGCCTGCTCGCGATGGGGCCCGCCAGAACACACAGTCGAGGTGGGTATGAACGCCGTTGTCATCGTCGGCGCCGGTCCCGCCGGGATCCGTGCCGCGCAAACCCTGGTTGCCCATGGTGTGCGTCCTGTTTTGCTGGATGAAGCAGCGCGCGGTGGCGGGCAGATTTATCGGCGTCAGCCGGCTAATTTCAAGCGTTCACCGGTCAAGCTGTACGGCTTCGAAGCCGGCAAGGCCAGCGCGTTGCATCAAACGATCGACGAACTGCGCGAGCACCTCGATTACCGCCCCGAGACCCTGGTGTGGAATGCCGAAAACGGCGCGCTCGACACCTTGCATGACGGCCGCGCCGCACGCTTGGAGTTCTCCCGACTGATTGTCGCGACAGGCGCCACCGACCGGATTCTCCCCGTACCCGGCTGGACGCTGCCGGGGGTCTACAGCCTCGGCGCGGCGCAGATCGTCCTGAAGTTCCAGGGCTGCGCCATTGGCGAACGCGTGGTGTTCGCCGGTAGCGGACCGTTGCTGTATTTGGTGGCGTATCAATACGCCAAGGCTGGCGCCAAGGTGGTCGCGGTGCTCGACAGTTCACCGTTCAGCGCTCAGGCCCGCGCCCTCCCCGGCCTGTTGTCACAACCGGCCACACTGGCCAAAGGCATTTATTACCGCGCCTGGTTGACCGCCCATGGCATCCCGGTGCATCAAGGCGCCAGCCTGACCCAAGTCAACGGCCAACAACGCGTGCAATCCCTAACCTGGCGCAACGCCAAAGGCTCACAACACATCGACTGCGACGCCGTCGCCCTCGCCCATGGCTTGCGCAGTGAAACCCAGCTCGCCGACTTGCTCGGCTGCACATTCACCTGGAACCCGCTCAACCGCGCCTGGCTGCCGCAACGTGACAGCGCCGGTCGCAGCAGTGTCGCCGAGGTTTACCTGGCCGGCGATGGTGCCGGCATCATGGGCGCCGACGCCGCCGAAATGGCCGGCGAACGGGCGGCCCTGGCGTTGCTCGAAGACATCGGCTACCTGATTCCACCAGAGCGCCCCGCGCACCTGGAACATTCCCTGAAGCGCATCGGCGATTTCCGTCAGGGTCTGGAGCAGGCCTTCGCCTTTCCCGAAGACTGGGCCACTGGCGTCGCGGATGACATGATGGTCTGCCGCTGTGAAGAAGTGCTTGCCGGCGACATCCGTCAGGTGGTGCGCGAAGGCCATTGGGAAATCAACCGGGTCAAAGCTCAGTGCCGCGTTGGCATGGGCCGCTGTCAGGGCCGCATGTGCGGCGCCGCCGCCGCGGAAATCATTGCCTGCGAAAGCCAACGTGATGTGTCCGACATCGGTCGACTGCGGGCTCAGGCGCCGATCAAACCCCTGCCGTTTGGTCTGGAGGTCGAGGCATGATTGAAGTCGATGCAGTGATCATTGGCGGTGGCATCGTCGGCGCCTCCGCCGCGCTGTTCCTGAGCAAAGCCGGGCGCCGTGTTGCGCTGCTGGAGCGGGATTTTTGCGGCTCGCATTCCAGCGGCGTGAACTACGGCGGCGTGCGTCGTCAGGGTCGACCGCTGTCGCAACTGCCCTTGTCGCAACGGGCGCATGAAATCTGGAGTCGACTGCCGCAACTGATCGGCATCAACGGCGAATATCAACGCAGCGGTCACTTGAAATTGGCCCGCAGCCTCAACGATCTGCACGCCTTGCAGGACTACGCCGCCAGCAGTCAGGGCTTCGGCCTCGATCTGCAGGTGCTCGACCGCAACGAGCTGCGCGCACGTTTTCCGTGGGTCGGTGAGGTGGCGGTCGGTGCCTCGTTCTGCCCGGACGACGGTCACGCCAACCCGCGCCTGGTGTCCCCGGCGTTTGCCCAGGCCGCACGTCGGCATGGCGCGCAACTGCATGAACAGTGCGCGGTGAGTGCGGTGGAGCACGACGGTCAGCGCTTTCGTGTCAGCACTCAGAGCGGTCTCGAACTGCAAGCGCCCTGGCTGCTGAACTGCGCCGGCGCCTGGGCCGGAAACCTCGCTGCGCAGTTCGGCGAAGCGGTGCCGATGCACGCCGGGCACCCGGCGATGCTGGTCACCGAACCGTTGCCCTTGGTGATGAACGCCAGCACCGGCGTCGAGGGCGGCGGCATCTATGCCCGTCAGGTTGCGCGCGGCAATTGCGTATTGGGCGGCGGCCAGGGTTTTGCCCTCGACGACGCTCGCGCCCGTCCCGGTCAGCTCGCCGTCATCGAGATCCTGCGCCAGGCCGTCGAACTCTACCCGTTTCTTGAGGGTGCCCAGGCCATTCGCACCTGGAGCGGCACCGAAGGTTATCTGCCTGATCGCCAACCGGTGATCGGCCACAGCAGCACGCAACCCGGTCTGTTGCATGCGTTCGGCTTTGCCGGCGCCGGTTTCCAGATCGGCCCGGCGGTGGGCCAGGCGCTCACCGAAATAATCTGCAGCGGTACCTCAACCACGCCGCTGGATGCGTTTTCCATCACCCGGTTTCACTCCATCTCCGTTGCTTGATAGAGGAAGGTCGCGCCAATGAATAACGTCAAACGCACTGCACTGCTGGGTTTCTCTTGCCTGAGCGTCCTGTTCACGGTCAGCCAGGCCCAGGCCGAACCGACGCTTTACCTGGGCATGAACGGCGGCACCATGGAGCGGCTTTACGCCGACAAGGTGCTGCCGGTGTTCGAAAAGGCCAACAACGTCAAAGTGGTAATCGTGCCCGGCACCTCGGCCGATATTCTGGCCAAGGTCCAGGCCAGCAAAGGCAACCCGCAGATGCACGTGATGTTCCTCGACGACGGCATCATGTATCGCGCCATCGCCATGGGCCTGTGCGACAAACTCGAAGACAGCGCACCGCTGGCGCAGATTCCGGCCAAGGGCCGCATCAAGGAACAGGCCGTGGCGGTCAGCCTCGGCGTCACCGGCCTGGCGTACAACACGCGGCTGTTCAAGGAAAAAGGCTGGAGCGCACCGACCTCGTGGATGGACATGGCCGACCCGCGCTTCAAGGACAAACTGGTGTTCCAGTCGATGGCCTCTTCGACCTTCGGCCTGCACGGTTTCCTGATGTTCAACCGGATTCAGGGCGGCAGCGAAACCGACGTCGAGCCAGGCTTCAAGGCGTGGCCAAATACGGTCGGGCGTAACGTGCTGGAGTACATCCCGAGCTCGGCGAAGATTTCCGAAATGCTCCAGACCGACGAAGCGGCGCTGTTCCCGCTGACCCCGACCCAGGTCACCGCCCTGAAACTCAAGGGCATGCCGGTGGAGTACGCACAACCGAAGGAAGGCGCCGTGGTGCTCAACGTCGCCGAATGCGCGATCGCCAACAACACCCAGCCGGAACTGGCGCAGAAACTCGCCGCGTTCCTGCTGACACCTGAAGCGCAAGCCGCCGCGCTTGAGGATGGCGACCAGATCCCGTCCAACCCGAACACCCCGACCACTGACAAGACCCGCGGTCAGGTCGAGGCGATGAAACAGTACCTGACCACCGCGATTGCGATCGATTGGGATCAGGTCAACGAACAGCGCCCGGCATGGAACGCGCGGTGGAATCGCAGCATCGAGCGCTAGCCCACAACGCTCGACGCCCTCCCCCTAATGAAATGGCTACCCCCGCCGCCCCCTGTGATCGCCCACTAAGCTTTCACCGGGGGCTCATCGGAGACTGTTGCCATGAACAAAGTAGCTATTGCCGCCATCGACTTGGGAAAACACTCTTTTCACCTGCATGCGCAAGATGATCGCGGTCATGAGCTTTGCCGCAAAAAATTCAATCGGGCGACGCTCATTCAGTATCTGGCCAACCTGGAATCTTGCACCGTCGTGATGGAAGCTTGTGGTGGCGCCCACTTCATGGCGCAGGAGGCCGCCAAGCTGGGGCACACGCCCAAACTCATTGCGCCTCATCTCGTGCGTCCTTACGTGAAAAGCAACAAGAACGACTTCGCTGATGCCGAGGCAATCTGCGAGGCGGCGACCCGGCCCACGATGCGTTTTGTGCCGCCCAAAACCCAAGCCCAGCAGGCCCTGGCCATGTCCAACTCGATACGTGAGTCGTTCATTAAAGACCGCACTGCGACCGTCAATCGGATTCACGCAGCCCTTCTGGAGGTGGGTGTCAGTTTGGCAGCCGGCTTCAAAGCCATCAAAGAGCTTCCAGCGTTGCTTGAAGTGAGTTCATTTTCTGAACGCATCAAGAAAAATCTGATGCTGCTGCATGGGCACTTCAACTATCTGGATGGGCAGGTCAAGGCGCTGGACAAGGACGTGGAGTGCCAGGCCGCTGAAGATGATCTGGCGGCGCGCTTGATGACCATGCCGTGTGTCGGCCCGATCACCTCCACCGTCCTGGCTGCCGAGTTGGGCGATGGCAAACAGTTCAAATGCGGCCGAGGCTATGCGGCCTCGATCGGCTT
>NZ_JBIVBY010000053.1:0-28776 GCF_044746405.1 Pseudomonas sp. NPDC086251 | reverse complement strand
GTCCTGATCGTCATCGACTTCATCGACATGACCCCTGCCAAGAACCAGCGCGCCGTGGAAGAGAAAGTCCGCGAATGCCTGGAAGCCGACCGCGCCCGCGTGCAAGTCGGCCGTATCTCGCGCTTCGGCCTGCTGGAAATGTCCCGTCAGCGCCTGCGTCCATCGCTCGGCGAAAGCAGCGGCATCGTCTGCCCGCGTTGCAACGGCACCGGCATCATCCGTGACGTTGAATCGCTGTCGCTGGCGATCCTGCGCCTGATCGAAGAAGAAGCCCTGAAAGACCGTACCGCCGAAGTTCGCGCCCAAGTGCCGATCCCGGTGGCTGCGTTCCTGCTCAACGAAAAACGCAACTCGATCACCAAGATCGAACTGCGCACCCGTGCCCGCATCGTCATTCTGCCGAACGATCACCTCGAAACGCCGCACTTCGAAGTGCAGCGTTTGCGCGATGACAGCCCGGAAGCCGCGGTCGGCCAGTCCAGCTACGAAATCGCTGCGGCCGCTGCCGAAGTCGAAGAAGTCCAGCCCGCCGCTGCGACCCGCACACTGGTTCGCCAGGAAGCCGCGGTCAAGACCGCTCCGGCTCGTGCCAACGCTCCGGTGCCGACCGAAGTCGTCGCCGCACCTGTTGCTGCACCGGTCGCCGCGCCAGAACCAAGCCTGTTCAAAGGCCTGGTGAAGTCGCTGGTCAGCCTGTTCGCGACCAAGGAAGAGCCAGCCGCTCCGGTTGTGGTTGAAAAGCCAGCCACCACCGAGCGTCCGGCCCGCAATGAAGAGCGTCGCAACGGTCGTCAGCAGAGCCGCAACCGTAACGGTCGCCGCGATGAAGAACGCAAGCCTCGTGAGGAACGTGCACCGCGTGAAGAACGCGCACCACGTGAGCCACGCGAAGCCCGTGAAGCCCGCGAAGAAACGCCAGCAGTAGCAGTCGCTCGCGAAGAACGTGCTCCACGTGAAGAGCGCGCACCACGCGCCCCTCGTGA
Source organism: Pseudomonas sp. NPDC086251 (assembly GCF_044746405.1). Taxonomy (NCBI): domain Bacteria; kingdom Pseudomonadati; phylum Pseudomonadota; class Gammaproteobacteria; order Pseudomonadales; family Pseudomonadaceae; genus Pseudomonas; species Pseudomonas sp. NPDC086251. The sequence goes on along the minus strand of NZ_JBIVBY010000053.1, from coordinate 27,793 downwards.
AGAACGTGCGCCACGCGCTCCGCGTGAAGATCGCAAGCCACGTGGCGATCGTGAAGAGCGTCCGGTTCGTGAACTGCGTGAACCCCTGGATGCCGCTCCGGCCGCTGCTGCCACTTCGACTCCGGCTGCCGCTGAAGAGCGTCCAGCCCGTCAGCCACGCGAAGAACGCGCTCCACGCCCACCGCGTGAAGAACGTCAACCTCGCGCCGAGCAAGCGGCTGCCGCCGTTGCCGAAGAAGAGCTGACCACCAGCGAAGAGCAACTGCAGGAAGACGGTCAGGAAGGCGCCGAAGGCGATCGTCCACGCCGCCGCTCCCGTGGCCAGCGTCGTCGCAGCAACCGTCGCGAGCGTCAACGCGATGCCAACGGCAACGTGATCGAAGGTTCGGAAGAATCCGAGTCCGGTGAAGGTAGCGAAGCCAACGAAGCGCCAAGCACTGCCGACCTGGCCGCCGGCCTGGCGGTTACCGCAGCCGTTGCCAGCTCCGTGATCAGCGCACCGGCTGAAGCACAAGCCAACGAGCAGGCCGAACGCGCCACTGCCGCCACCCTGGAAACTGCTCCAGTGGAAGCGCCAGTCGTTGAAGCGACGACGCCGGTAGAAGCCACCGCCGCTCCGGAAGTCGAAGTCGCTCCGGTTCGTGAAGCACAGCCTGTTGTTGAAGCTGCCGCCGAGCCTGTGGTTGTCGCGGAATCGGTTGCTGAAACCGCCTCCGAAACCGTGACCGAAGCTGTTCGTGAAGTTCGCGAAGAGCAAACCGCGTTCAACTGGGTTGCCGAGCCTGCAGCCGCCGAAGCGCCAGCACCTGTTGCTGAAGCCGAGGTTGCGCAAGCGATGGTTTCCGAGCCAGTGGTTGCGGCTGCCGAACCGGCGCCAGTGGTTGAAGCACCGGTTGTTGAAGCCGCAGTTGAAGCCCCGGTTGTAGCCGAAGTGGCTGCACCGGTGGTCGAAGCCGCCCCGGTCAGCGCGCTGACGCCTAGTGGCCGCGCGCCGAACGACCCGCGTGAAGTGCGTCGTCGCAAGCGTGAAGAAGAGCGTCTGCAGAAGGAAGCCGAACTGGCTGCCGCTGCTGCTCCGGTTGAAGCGGTTGTTGCTGAAGAACCCGCACCGGTTGCTGCTGAAGTGGTCGAGGCAGCACCTGCCCCTGCTGCTGAAGTCGCTGCCGAGCCGGTTGCTTCGGTGATCGACGAAGCTCCGCGCTCCGTTCAGGAAGCGGTAGAGCAACACGAGCAAGCCCTGGAAAAAGAGCACGAGCCTAAACCCCTCGTCTGATTCCATCGGCCACTAAAAAGCCCCGCCTGGTAACCCCAGGCGGGGCTTTTTTATGTCTTTGAAAATCACCCAGATCCCTTGTGGGAGCGGGCTTGCTCGCGAAGGCGGTTTTACTTTCAACATCAATGCAAGCTGACCCACCGCTTTCGCGAGCAAGCCCGCTCCCACAGGATTTGGCGGTGATCACACGACGGTGACTTCCCCGCAAAAGCAATGTGGGAGCGGGCTTGCTCGCGAAGGCGCTTTTCCATTCAACATCAATGCAAGCTGACCCACCGCTTTCGCGAGCAAGCCCGCTCCCCCATGGGATCTGTGTCTACTTGAAGACCAATGCTTCTGGCACATCCACATCCCACAACACACCGGGATCATCCACCGCCACCTCGACCACCCTCGCCTGTGCGAACAGCGACTTGGCACCGTGATCACCCGATAACGCCATCAAGCCCGAACCCAAACTGCGACCAAATCCCACCGGATGCCCGTACTTGCCCTCAAGCACCGGCACACTGACACAATCATCAGCAATCCCCGCCAGCACCTGCTCGATACTCGACGGCAGGATAAACGGCATATCCCCCAGCACCATCAACCAACCGCTCAGCTTCGGACACGCCGCCACGCCGGCCGCAATGCTGTCGCCCATGCCCGTCGACTCGATCAGCACGATTTCGCAGCCATAAGCCTTGGCCATGCGAATCACCTGTGGGCGATCAGCGGTGGTCACCAGAATGCGCTTATCCAGTGAAGCCGGCACATTCACCAGCACGTGCTCGATCACCGAACGAACCTTGCCATCACGACCGCTGCAATCAGCCAGCAACTTGTCCTGCTCGGCACCGGCCACCTCCCGGAAACGACTGCCCTGCCCCGCCGCCAGCACGATGACGCCGATGGATTCACTCATACCACCTCCTGCAACGGCTTCTTCTGCTTGAGTTCGACGCCGTTCTTGATCGCCACGATTTCCGCCAGCAGCGACAAGGCGATTTCCGCCGGGGTATGGCTGCCGATGTGCAAGCCGATCGGGCCGTGCAAGCGCCCGATGGCCTCTTCTGACAAGCCTAGCTGAGCCAGGTTATCCCGACGCTTCAAACTGTTGACCCGCGAACCCAGCGCGCCGACATAAAAGGCCTTGGAGTCCAGGGCCGTGAGCAGTGCCATGTCGTCCAGGCGAGGATCGTGGGTCAGCGCGACGATGGCTGTCCGTTCGTCGGTCTGGATGGTCAGCACCGCCTCGTCGGGCATGCCGGAAACAAACCGACCGTGCTGCTCCTCCCAGCCATAGACGAACTCGGTGCGCGGATCGCAGATCAGTACTTCGAAATCCAGCAACCGTGCCATCTCGGCGACATACCGCGACAATTGCCCCGCGCCGATCAACAACAACCGCCAACGCGGACCGTAGATGGCCCGCAGGGTTTTGCCGTCAAAGGTCAGCACATCGGCCTTGTTGGCCGGCTGCAACACCACTTCGCCGCTGCCGATATCAAGCGAACGCGCCACGATTTCATGGGCTTCGCAGCGCCTCAGTAACTCGACGAGCCAGGCCGGATCGCCGACCCGCTCCTCGGTCAGGCGCAAGGTGCCGCCGCAAGGCAAGCCAAATCGTGCGGCTTCCTCACGGGTCACCCCATAAGTGATCAACTGCACCGGCGGCCCATCCGGTGGAATCCGACCGTCGTGCAACCGCGCAATCAGATCATCCTCGACACAGCCACCGGACACCGAGCCAATCACCACGCCGTCTTCGCGCAACGCCAGCATTGCGCCAGGTGCCCGGGGCGCGGTGCCCCAGGTCTGGACCACGCTGTACAACACCACTCGCTGACCGGCGCGGCGCCATTCCAGCACGCTGCGCAGGACATTCAGATCGACGCTGTCCATCAGGCCTGAGCCTTCTGCCAACCCTGCAGCTGATAGCGGACCGGCAGAGCGCGGATGCGTTTGCCGGTGGCGGCGAAGATCGCGTTGCACAGCGCAGGTGCGATCGGCGGCACGCCCGGTTCACCGACACCGCCCAATGGCACGTTGCCCGGCGGCGTGACCAGATGCACCGCGACTTCCTTCGGCGCCAGGGACATGCGCGCCACTTCGTACATGTGGAAATTGTCCTGCTGGACCTTGCCGTCCTTGAAGCTGATTTCCCCCAGCACCGCGTTGCCCAGGCCCATCACACAGGCGCCTTCGAACTGCGCGCGAATCCGCTCGGGGTTGATCTGCGGACCGCAATCCACCGCAATATCCGCCTTGTGCACGATCAGCGTGCCGTCGTCTTTGACTTCGACCTCGATTACCGCTGCCACGTAAGTGACGAAGCTGTAATGCACCGCCAGGCCCAAGCCTCGGCCCTTGGGCATTTCACGGCCCCAACCGGCGGCTTTGGCGGCGGTTTCCAGCACCGTGCGCAAACGACCGGTGTCGATCGGGTAACGCTCGGGAGACTCGCCGTAGTTCCACTCTTCACTCAAGGTGCGCGGGTCGATCTGACGATCCGGGCCGAGCAACTTGACCTGATACTTGAGCGGATCTTGCCCGGCCTTGTGCGCCAGTTCGTCGACAAAGCTCTGAATGGCGAAACCGTGGGGAATGTTCGACACCGAGCGATACCAGCCGACCCGGGTGTGAACCGTCGCTTCCGGGTTTTCCAGACGCACGTTGGGGATCGCGTAGGCCATGTTGGTGAAGCCCATGCCCAACTCGAAGGCTGCTTCGTGGTTCATGCCCGGCGCGAACAGCGCGGTGATACTCGGCGCCACGGTGCGGTGCAACCAGCCGGAAGGCAGGCCGTCCTTGTTCAGGCTGGCCTTCAGGTACTCGGCCGACACGGTGTGGAAATAGGAACAGTGGATGTCGTCTTCACGGGTCCATTGCACCCGCACGGCCTTGCCGGGGAATTCCTTGGCGAGCACGGCCGCTTCGATGACGAAGTCCGGTTTCGATTTACGGCCGAAACCGCCGCCTAGCAGGGTGACGTTGAAAGTGACGTTATCGAACGGAATGCCCAGGCGTTCGCCAATCCGTGTGCGGGTGACTTGCGGCGCCTGGCTCGGCGCCCAGGCTTCACACACGCCGTCCTTGAATCGGGCGATGGCAACCATCGGTTCCATCGGCGCCTGCGTCAGGTGCGGCAGGTAATAGGAGGCTTCCAGGGTGCTGTCGGCGCTGCCCATGGCCTCTTCGATGTTGCCGGTGTTGCGCACCACTTTGCCGGGTTTGAGGGACGCGGCTTCAATTTCCTTGCGGTAGGCGATCGAGTCATAACTGGCGTTGGGGCCGTCATCCCACTCGATCTTCAGCGCCTCGCGGCCCTTGATCGCCGCCCAGGTGTTGCTGGCCACCACGGCCACGCCACCCAGCGGTTGGAACTCCGACGGCACCGGGCTGCTGTCGATCTTGATAACCTTGATCACACCCGGGACTTTCATCGCGGCGATGGAGTCGACGGATTTGACCTTGCCGCCGTACACCGCCGGACGCGCGATGGTGGCGTAGAGCATGCCGTCGAAATGCACGTCGGCGCCATAAATGGCGCGACCGTTGACGATATCCGCACCGTCGATGGCCTTGGTGCCTTCCTTGCCGATGTAGCGAAACTCCGAGGGTTGCTTGAGCCGCAGACTGTCGCGGGCCGGCACTGGCAGTGCACTGGCCGCAGCGGCCAAGGCGCCATAGCCCAATTCACGGCCGGACGGTTTATGGATGACTTTGTGCAGTTGCGCATGGCACTCGCTGACTGGCACTTTCCACTGCTCGGCAGCCGCTTGTTCAAGCATGGTCCGCGCGGCAGCACCGCAACGGCGCATCGGCTCGTACCAGTGACGCATGCTGCGCGAACCGTCGGTGTCCTGGTTGCCGAAGCGCACTTCGTCGCCCGGCGCCTGTTGCACTTTCATCATCGCCCAGTCGGCGTCCAGTTCATCGGCCACCACCATGGTCAGGCTGGTGCGCACGCCCTGGCCCATTTCCGAGCGGTTGCAAACCACGGTCACACTGCCGTCAGCGGCGATGCTGACGTACACCTTCGGATCATCGATCCAGCCGTGGGGCATGCCGTCGGCACCGAACTTCTTCTCTTTCTCTTCGGCGAAAGCATCCTGCCAACCCCAACTCGCGGCCAGCACCAATGCACTGGTGGCGCCCACGCCTTTGAGGAAACCACGACGACTGAGGTTGCTCAGGGCGAAATCATTCGGTAACGAGCTCATACCTTGGCCTCCTTCAGGTGAGTGGATGCCTGGCGGATGGCGGTCTTGATGCGGTTATAGGTGCCGCAACGGCAAATGTTGCCGACCATCGCCTCTTCGATCTGTTCGTCGCTGGGGTTCGGATTAGTCTTGAGCAGCGCCGTAGCGGACATGATCTGCCCGCCCTGGCAGAAACCGCACTGGGCCACGGCGGTGTCGAGCCAGGCTTGCTGGACGACTTGCCCGACCGGGTCGGCGTGCAGGTTATCGATGGTGGTGACGTTCTGGCCGACCACCGAGCCGATGGGTGTGATGCAACTGCGCGCCGGAGCGCCTTCGATATGGATGGTGCAGGCGCCGCACAGGCCCATGCCGCAGCCGAATTTGGTGCCGTTGTAACCGGCCACGTCGCGGATCGCCCAGAGCAGCGGCATATCCTCGGTGACGTCGAGTTGATGGTCTTGACCATTGAGCTTCAGGGTAATCATGGGCACGCCCGCATAGTATCGGTTATGGGGTCGAGCAATCTGCCGCCAGGGATTGGCGGTTGGCATCACGCAGATCCGCTCAGGCTGATGGGCTCTCTTATGCGGACGGCGACGTCTGCATCGGGCCTTTGGTGGAGCAAACGCATGCATCGTTAGGTGGCTAAGTTAACCCAGCATTAACAAAAAAGCCCTGCACAACTTAAGGTGTGCAGGGCTTTGAAATCAGCCTTTACAGCTTAGACTCAATACCGGTTCGGCTCCATTTCCAGATCGACATGGAAACGTTCTGAAATGTCTTTCTGGATGCGCTGCGCCAGGTCGAGCAATTGCAGGCCGGTCGCCCCGCCGTAATTGACCAGCACCAGTGCCTGCAATTTATGCACGCCGGCATCCGCCTCACGGAAACCTTTCCAACCGGCGCGCTCGATCAGCCAGCCCGCCGCCAGTTTCATTTGCCCATCGGGTTGCGCATAGGCCACCAGATCCGGGTATTCACCTTTGAGTCGTGCCACCAGCGCTGCGGGCACCAACGGGTTCTTGAAGAAGCTGCCGGCATTGCCCAGAACGGCTGGGTCCGGGAGTTTTTCGTTGCGAATGCTGCAAATGGCCTGGCTGACATCGGTCGCGGTCGGATGCTCGATGCCTTGTTCGATCAGGCGCTGACGCACCGGGCCGTATTCCAGGTGCAGGTGCGCGGCGCGATCCAGGGCAAACCGCACGCGCAGGATCAACCAACGCCCCGGTTGCTGCTTGAACAGGCTGTCGCGGTAGGCGAAATTGCACTCGGCCAAGGTGAAGTCGTGCAGTTCACCGGTCTGGCGATCGAGCGCCGTCAGGCCGGCGAACACGTCCTTGATCTCGACACCATAGGCGCCGATGTTTTGCATCGGCGCGGCGCCGACGGTGCCGGGAATCAGGCTGAGGTTTTCCAGCCCCGACAACCCCTGCGCGAGCGTGTGTTGCACGAAGGGATGCCAAGGCTCGCCGGCCTCGGCTTCGATCACGACCTTGCTGCCATCATCGCTGAGGATGCGAATCCCGCGCGTGGCCATGCGCAGCACCAGCGACTGGATATCGGCGGTCAGCAGCAAGTTGCTGCCGCCGCCAATCACCAGCAGCGGTACGTCGTGTTCTGCCGCATAGGCCAAGGCTTCACGAACGTCGGCATCACTGTGGGCCTCGGCAAACAACCGGGCCTGGACGTCTACGCCAAAGCTGTTGAACGGCTTGAGCGAAACCTGCGGTCGAACCTGCAAACTCATAACCGTCCCTTCAATTCGATCACCAGCAGATCGCTGGCACGCTCGATCAAGTCGAGCACCTGCTCAAAGCCCTGGTCGCCGTCGTAATACGGATCCGGGACTTCGTCGATTTCCGACTGGTAGCGACGCAGGAACAGGTCCAGTTCAGCCTTGCCCTTGGCCGGTTGCAGGGCCTTGAGGTTGCGCAGGTTGCTGTTGTCCATCGCCAGGATCAGGTCATACGTGGCGAAATCCGCGCGCGTGACTTGCTGGGCGCGCTGGGTCGACAGGTCGTAGCCGCGCAGCTTGGCCGCTGCCTGGCTGCGCTTGTCGGGCGCCTTGCCAACGTGCCAGTCACCGGTGCCAGCGGAGGCGACTTCGATTTGATCGGCCAGCCCCGCCTCACGCAGTTTGTGCCGTAGCACGCCTTCGGCCGTGGGTGAACGGCAGATGTTGCCCAGGCAGACGAACAGAACCCGCATCAGGCCTCCAACAGGCGACGAACGCGCTCGAGGTCTTCAACGGTGTCGACGCCGGTCGGCGGTGCGATCAGCGCATCGGCGACATGAATCCGCACGCCGTGCCACAAGGCCCGCAATTGTTCCAGGGATTCGGTGTTTTCCAGCCAGCATGGGCCCCAGCTGACGAAGTCATGCAGGAAACCGGCACGGTAGGCATAGATGCCGATGTGACGACGGTACGGCACGCCTTCCGGCAATTGCTCGCGGCTCTTGGCAAAGGCGTCTCGCGCCCACGGCAACGTCGCGCGACTGAAGGTCAGCGCCAGGCCGTTGAGGTCGCTGACAACCTTGACCACGTTGGGGTTGAACAAGGTTTCCACGTCTTCGATCGGCTCGGCCAGGGTGGCCATGCGCGCTTCGGTGTGGGCCGCCAGGTTGGCGGCGACCTGATCGATCACGCTCGGCGGGATCAACGGTTCATCACCCTGGACGTTGACCACGATCGCGTCAGGCGCCAGGCCCAGTTTGGCGGCGACTTCGGCCAGGCGATCGGTGCCGGAGTTGTGGTCTTCGCGGGTCAGCACCACTTCGGCGCCGAACCCCTTGCAGGCCTCGACGATGCGCGCATCGTCAGTGGCGACCACCACGCGCTGGGCGCTGCTTTTGCTCGCCTGTTCCCAGACATGCTGGATCATCGGCTTGCCGGCGATCAACAGCAGCGGTTTGCCCGGCAAACGGGTGGAGGCATAACGCGATGGAATGACAACGGTAAAGGCTGTGGTCATTTATCCAGGCGCTCGTCGGTGGTCAGGGTGCGTGCTTCGGTTTCGAGCATCACCGGTATACCGTCGCGAATTGGGTACGCCAGGCCGGCGCCCTTGCTGATCAGCTCGGTCTTGTCGGCGCTGAGCTTGAGCGGGCCTTTGCAGACCGGGCAAGCGAGGATGTCGAGCAATTTGGTGTCCATGAGCATTCCCTGGATAAAACGGTTTTAAGGCAAAAGACGATCCGGCAACAGGCGCATCAACTGCGTATCGAACCAGGCCACGAAGGCCGGCGATGGCGCAGCATCGACCGCCAGGTACCACCAGTCGGCGGCAGCAAAGGCACGGCACTTCACCGCGTCCTTTTCGGTCATCACCAGCGGTAATGACGGGGTGAAATTCAAGGCCTGAACGCTGTACTCGGCGTGGTCGGCAAACGCATGCGGGACAGGCTGCCAGTGTAGCGTTTCGAGGGTCGTGAAGAAACGCTGGGGATTGCCGATCCCGGCGACGGCGTGCAGGGCTTGCCCTGGGGGGAAGTGATCGAGGGGACGCCGCTCGCCGCTTTTCAGGTTGACCAGTGCGGTGGGCTGCAACTGGAAGGCAAAACCACCGTCGCGATCGGCAGCAGCACCGTTATAGAGCACCGCGTCGACACTTTGCAGACGCTCGACCGGTTCCCGCAGCGGCCCGGCAGGCAGGCACCGCTGGTTGCCCAGGCCTCGAGCGGCGTCGATCAGCACCAGTTCCATATCTCGGGCCAGACGGTAATGCTGCATGCCATCGTCGGACAGGATCAGGTCCAGCGGCTCACTCGCCAGCAGGGCTTTGACGGCGCGACTGCGGTCCGGGTCGATCATCAAGGGGACGCCGGTGCGCTGGACGATCAACAAAGGCTCATCGCCAGCAACCTCCGCACTTTGCTCGGCTTCGACCCGCCACGGCAATTGCGGCGGTTTGGCGCCGTAACCGCGGCTGACTACGCCGACGCGCAAACCGCTGCGCTGGCAATGCTGGATCATCCACAGAATCAGCGGCGTCTTGCCGGTGCCGCCAACGGTGATGTTGCCGACCACGATCAGCGGCACCGGCGGTTGGTAGATCTCGCCCTCACCCGCCAGAAAACGCTTGCGCTTGTTCATGACCACGCGCCGGTACAACCACTCCAGCGGCTGCAACAGTTTCAGGGCCGGGTGCCCTTGGTACCACGCGGCGAGCAAGCGATCGGACATGGCCATCAGGGCGCGGGCGGCGCCGCTTCGACAGTGGTCATGCGCAAGTGGCTGAAGCCGAGCTTGCCGGCGGCGTCCATGGCGGTGATGACCGACTGATGCTGGGTCTTGCCGTCGGCGCTGATGGACAACGGCAGGTTGGTGTCACCGCTGGATTCCTTTTGCAGCGCATCCATCAGGGTCGCCAGATCGTTCTTGGGCAAAATCTGATTGTTCACCGAGAACACGCCCTCGGCGCTGATGGCAACGTCCAGGTGCTTGGCCTGCTGGTCGTCGGCAGGCGTACCGCTGGCCGCTTCCGGCAGGTCGACGCGCAACTGGGTTTCCCGGGTGAACGTGGTGGTGACAACGAAAAACAGCAGCAGGACAAACACCACGTCGATCAGCGACACGAGGTTGATGTCTATATTTTCCCGTTGTTTGCGGCGGAATTTCACGCTTTGCCCCCGTTCAGGTCCACGTCACGATCACCTTGTACAACCTCGACCAGCTTGATCGCTTCCTGCTCCATGCCCACCACCAGCTCATCAATCCGGCGTTGCAGGAAACGGTGGAAGAACACCGACGGGATACCGACGATCAGACCCGACGCCGTGGTGATCAAGGCTTTGGAAATACCGCCGGCCAGCACCGCGGCATTGGTGGTCATGCCCGTGCCCATGAACGAACTGAAGATATCGATCATGCCCAGTACCGTACCCAGCAGTCCCAGCAACGGCGCCATGGCGGCAATGGTGCCGAGGGCGTTGATGTAACGCTCCAGCTCATGGATAACCCGGGCCGCGGCTTCTTCGATGCACTCTTTCATGATCTCGCGACCATGCCTGGAGTTCGCCAGGCCGGCGGCCAGGATCTCGCCCAACGGCGAGTTGGCGCGCAGTTCCTTGAGTTTGTCTTTATTGAGTTGTTTGTCCTTGATCCAGACCCAGACCTGCCCGAGCAAATGCTCCGGGGTCACACGGCTGGCGCGCAGGGTCCAGAGGCGCTCGGCAACGATCGCCATGGCCACGATGGAACTCAGAATGATTGGAATCATCATCCAGCCGCCGGATTTAACCAATTCCCACACAGTGACAGTCCCCTCGAAAAAGTGCGCCACTCTAACATAGGGGGTGGGCGCACCGAAGACCGTGATGTCGCATCCGGTCGGGCTTTACTCGCTGGCGATTACGGCGGCGAGCGCCAGAAACGCCGTTCTTGACGCATCGACCGGGGTGGTTGGAAATGGCCCAGTTGCAGATGAATGGCACCTTGTTCCGCGCTGTCATGGATCCGCATGCCGCGCTTTCGATAGCGCGCCACGACGGTGGGATGGGGATGACCAAAGGCATTGCCGTGGCCCCGGGAGATCAGCACTGCTTTAGGTTGCAACCCGGCCAGCAGCGCCATGGAAGATGAACTGCGACTGCCATGGTGCGGCGCCTGCAACCAATCGGTGGGCACGGCCAGCGGACTGTCGAGCAGGGCGTGTTCGGCGGCGATGTCGATGTCACCGGTCAGCAGCAACCGCTCGCCGTTGGCTTCGATCTGCAAGACGCAGGACGTTTGATTGCTGTCGGTGGCCGATGACCATTGCCAGAGCTGGAACCGTACATCGTCCCAGATCCATTGCTCACCACTTTCACAGGCCGCCGCTTGCAGCTCGGCCGGCAGCGCCTCTGGATCGCCACTGATCACCCGCTTCACCGGCAACCCATTGGCCACGGCGCGGGCACCACCGGCGTGATCGGCGTCGGCGTGGCTGATCAGCATCAGGTCGAGTCCGTCCACGCCCAGTTTGCGCAACGTCGGCAACACCACCCGTTCGCCCAGGTCGAAATCGCCGAAACGCGGTCCGGTGTCATACAGCAGGGTGTGATGGCGGGTGCGCACCAGGATCGCCAACCCTTGACCGACATCCAGCTGCCAGATGTCGGCAATCCCTTCCGGCAACGCTTGCCGGGGTGGAAATACCAGCAACAGCAGCATCGGCCAGCCCAACGGGCGCATTGGCACGCCGCTCGGCAGCAATAGTAGAAAGGCACCGAATGTACCCAGTGCCCAAACCCACACCGGGATGGCCGTCGGCACCCACGCAGGGACTTGACCGGCCATCAACGCCAAGGCGTTGAACAGCCAGTCGATCAAACCACCCGCCAGCCACAGCAAGCCTTCGCCTACATAAGGCAGCGGCAATAGCAGCGTCCCGAGCAGCGCTGGCGGCAAAACCACCAGGCTGATCCACGGCACCGCCAGCAGATTGACCAACGGCCCGCTGAGACTGATTGGCAAGCCCAGCACCAGCAATACCGGACACAGACCGATTGCGATCAGCCATTGCGCGCGCGTCCAGGTTTGCCACCATCGCCAGGGTCCCAAGCGACCGCCGAACGTGAAGATCAACACCGCCACCGCCGTGAACGACAACCAGAAACCCGGTTGCAGGCTCGCCAGCGGGTCGAGCAATAAAACGCAGTCGAGCGCCAGCAACAGCGGCCACCAGGTGCCAAGGTGACGAAACCGCAGCCGCCACAGCAGCACCAGGCCGATCATCACACAGGCCCGACGCACCGGCACTTCGAAGCCCGCCAGCAGCCCATAACCGAGCGCTGCAGCAAAGGCCAGGCCACACGCCCACGGCAGCCACGGCAGACGGCCCGGCCACAAACCGTATCGGGCCAGACCGGCGATCAGCATATACACCAATCCCGCCAGCAAACCGATGTGCTGACCGGAAATCACCAGCAGGTGCACGGTGCCGGTGTCTTGCAGGACCTGCCAGTCCTCACGACTCAGCCCGGCGCCATCCCCCAGCACCAACGCCGTCAGCGCGCCCGTTCGCCCTTGGGCATCCACGGCTTGCAAACGCTGACGGATGCCATCGCGCCAAGCCCACCGGGCCTCCATCAGCCGCTCGCCATCCTTGACCGTGCCGGTGGCGCCGATACGTTGCGCCAGCAGCCAGGCGTCGTAATCGAACGCATGCGGGTTGAGCAGCCCGGCAGGACGCTTCAACTTGACCGCCAGTCGCCAATGTTCGCCACTGTTCACCGGTGGCCCGTCGTACCAGGCCAGGCGCATCAGTTGCGGCACCTTGCCATGTCGCGACCGGGCGTCCGCTAATTCGAAACGCACCACGTCGTCATTGTTCTGTGGCAATCCCACCACCCGGCCTTCGACCCAACGGGTTTCGCCATCGAGGTTTTTCGGCAGGCGATCATCCAGCGCCCACTGCGCATTCGCGCACGCCCAACTGAAGCCGAACAGGAAGAACGCCACCGGGTACGTCTTGAACGGCAGCAGCATCAAACCCGCTACCGGCATCAACAGCCACAACCAGACCGGCGGTAATACCGGTAAAAAACGCAGGGCCAACAACCCTAGCGCCAGCGCCATCATCCCTGTGCGCATAAGCCTGTCCTTGAGAGTTCCCTCCCTAGGCATAGACGGCCAGTCGCACGACCGTGGATATCAATTGTCACAAAGTCTGAATGGGCGACTCATAGAATCCAGACATACTTGCCGCCTTAACCGACCGAGAAGCCTTATGCCCCGGCGCTTATTCAAACGTTACATGCCAGACCCGACGAGCATCAGGGAACACAAGTCCTTACGCTTTCTCGGCACCCTGCTGCATGACCCGAACCTCTGGCACCTCAACCGGCACTCCGTTGCCCGGGCGATGGCGGTGGGGTTGTTCGCGGCTTTCCTGCCTATTCCGTTGCAGATGCTGGTGGCTGCCATCCTGGCGATTCTGGTGCGTGGCAATATGCCAATTGCGGTCAGCCTGGTCTGGTTGACCAATCCAATCACGATGCCGGCTGTTTTCTATTGCACCTATAAGACGGGTGCTTGGCTGATGGACGTTCCTGCTCGTCATCTGCCGGATGAACTGACTTGGGAATGGATCAGTGGTGAACTCTCGACGTTGTGGCAGCCGTTTTTGCTCGGCTCGGTGGTGACGGGGTTGGTGCTTGGGGCGTTGGCTTATTGTCTGGTGATGATGTATTGGCGGTGGTGGGTTAGTCGGCAGTGGGCTCGGCGCAAGAAAAAGCGGATGTTGTGAATGTGGAAAGGCCTCTGTGGTGGGAGGCCTTTTTTATTTGTTTGATGGGGGGCATATCCGTTTCTTCGGCAGTGGCTGCTGACGGTTTCGCTCTTACAGCGAGTCACTTTTCCAGACGCCGGAATGCCGGCCCAGCGAAAAGTAACCAAAAGGCTTTGCCCCTCCATTCGGTGCCTCGCTTAGGCTCGGCATGCCCTCACTCCGGCATTGCTCCGGGGGCCCGCCGCCATCGGCCATCCATGGCCGGGGGCGGCTAACCCGGCATCCATGCCGGGTTGCCCCCTGCGCAACGCCTGCGTTCGGCCTCTGGGAAAGGGGCAACAGATCAAGATCAAGATCAAAAACCGAAGCAACGGCAAGATCAAAAGCGAACGTAGCGTCTAGTCACCGTCCCCCTGTAGGAGCGAGCTTGCTCGCGATGGACCCACAGGCACCGCGTGCTCCTGTTGAAACGCGTCATCGTTGACGTTCTTCGCGAGCAAGCTCGCTCCTACAGGGGAACATCCCCAATCAGGCGGGCGGAACCAATAGCAGTCGTAACCAAACAAATGGATATGTACACAAACCACAGAACCTAGGTCCGCATCCCCCGCCCACTAACCAGCAATCGAGCGCAACCAATGTAAAGCGCCACAGTCGCCACCAACATAAAGGTAATCGCGACACTGATCTTGATGTCCGAAACCCCAAGAATGCCGTAACGGAACGCGTTGACCATATGCAATACCGGGTTAGCCAACGACACCGTCTGCCAAAACGGCGGCAGCAACGTAATCGAGTAAAACACCCCACCCAAGTACGTCAACGGCGTCAGCACAAACGTTGGAATAATCGAAATATCATCAAAGTTGCGCGCAAACACAGCATTGATGAAACCCAGCAGCGAAAAGATCGTCGCCGTCAGCACCACCACCAAAATGGTCACACCCAGGTGATGCACCTGCAAATGCGTGAAGAACAACGACAACAGCGTCACGATAATCCCGACCATCAACCCACGCAGCACGCCGCCCAAGGTGTAGCCGATCAGAATCGTATGCGGCGACACCGGCGATACCATCAACTCCTCGATGGAACGCTGAAACTTGCTACCAAAGAAACTCGAGACCACGTTGCCATAGGAGTTAGTGATCACCGACATCATGATCAACCCCGGAACGATGTATTCCATATAGGTGAAACCACCCATATCGCCAATCTGCCGGCCAATCAGATTACCGAAGATCACGAAATACAAAACCATGGTGATCGCTGGCGGTAGCAACGTCTGCGGCCAGATCCGGGTAAAGCGTCTGACCTCCCGGTAAACGATGGTATTGAGGGCAACTAAGTTGGGTTGCAGCTCGGAACTCATACCGCCACCTTCGACAGATTTTTCTCCACCAGGGACACGAACAACTCCTCAAGGCGATTGGTTTTGTTACGCAGGCTCAGCACTTCAATGTTCTGCTGGGCCAGTTGAGTGAACAACGCGGTGATGCCCATGGATTTGTCCACCTGAACTTCCAGGGTGTGACTGTCGAGCAGTTTGGTGGCGTACCCGAGTAACTGCGGCGCCACTTTCAGATCGTTTTTCATGTCGAGCAAGAACGTTTCCACATGCAGTTGGCCGAGCAACTGTTTCATGCTGGTGTTCTCGACGATGGTGCCGTGGTCGATGATGCCGATGTTGCGGCACAACTGCTCAGCCTCTTCCAGGTAGTGGGTGGTGAGGATGATGGTGATGCCTTGCTTGTTCAGCTCGGTGAGGAAGGTCCACATCGAGCGACGCAGTTCGATGTCCACACCCGCCGTCGGTTCGTCGAGGATCAGCAGGCGCGGTTCGTGAACCAGCGCGCGAGCGATCATCAGGCGACGCTTCATGCCACCGGACAACGAGCGCGACGGCACATCGCGCTTGTCCCACAGCCCCAGCTGAGTCAGGTATTGCTCGGCGCGTTCCTTGGCGATTTTCGGCGGAATGCCGTAGTAACCGGCCTGGGTCACGACGATGTCGAAGGTCTTTTCGAACTGGTTGAAATTGAATTCCTGCGGCACCACGCCAATGGAGCGTTTGAGCTGCGCAGGATTCTTGTCCAGGTCGTTACCAAAAATATTCACCGTGCCGCTGGTCTTGTTCACCAGGGTCGAGAGAATGCCGATGGTCGTGGATTTGCCGGCGCCGTTAGGGCCGAGCAAGGCGAAAAAGTCACCTTCGGCGACGTCCAGATCGATACCACTCAGGGCCTGGAAACCGTTGCCGTAGGTTTTGGTTAGCTGCCGGATGGACAGAGCGGAACTCATATCGGATTACGCACCAAGAAGGGAGGAAAGGAATAACTAAGGGCGGGCGGCGATCAATACAACCACGGCGCATGAGCGCAATGGTGCTTGTCGCCGCCACACAAGTACAGTCAAGTGTGTCGATAGTGAGTATTAAGTCAACGCGGTCATAACGGCTTTCTGATACGCCGGACGCTGTTTCAAGCGGGCATACCAGGCTTCAAGATGTGGCTGCGGCGCGCGCTCGATCGGCATCTCGAACCAGGCATAAATGAAACAGCCCAGGGGGATATCGCCCATGCCGATTTCATCGCCCGACAGGTACGGTTGAGTAGCCAATGCGTGATCGGCCATCGCCAGCAAGCTGTCGCATTCCTTGATCGCGGCGTTGATGGCCGACCAGTCCTGCTGATCGGCCGGCGTACGCAAGACACCCCAGAACACCGTGCGGAACGGGCCGGCAAAACTGGACGTGGTCCAGTCCATCCACTTGTCGGCCGTGGCGCGGGCCTTCGGATCTTGCGGGTACCAGGCCGTGCCGTTGGCGTGGAGCGCCATCAGGTAACGCACGATGGCGTTGGATTCCCACAGCACGAAACCGTCATCTTCAATCACCGGCACGCGACCATTCGGGTTCATCGCACGGTACTCCGGCGTATCGACTACACCAAAGGCGCCGCCCGCATCGATGGCTTCATAGGCCAGGCGCAGCTCCTCGGCGGCCCACAAAGGTTTTCTGACATTCGACGAATTTTTCCGACCCCAGATCTTCAGCATGACCGCCTCTTTATGGATGAATGCGCAGGCAGCATACGCCGGATCAGGCGCGACTCAAATCGCTCTGCATGTCCCCCAGCAATGGCGGCAGTTGCTCGCTGAACAGATGCGGATAGCACTTTTCCAGGTGCTCGAAAAAGAACGCTTCGGGCACGTCGGTGAACTGCCCGTGATCCACCAGATACTCCATCAACTGTTCGCCATCGCGATTGAAGGGATGGAAAACGCTGTCGTTGATCCCGTCGAATTCCAGCGGCGCGACATTGAACAGTTCGCACAAGCCTTGATTGAACGCCGGCGTCGCCTTGACCCAGCGACCGTTCAGATACAACTCGGTGTAGCCGTGCATGGCGAACACGTCGCTCTTGAGCAACTCAAGCAGGCGCGGTGTCGACAAATGATTGCGCACGTCCGCCAGCCCGATACGTGCCGGGATTGCGCAATGCCGGGCGCACCCGGCCAGCAGTGTGGCTTTAGGCACGCAGTAACTTTCCCCGGCCGCCAGCGCATAACTGCCGCGCAAGGTCTGCGGGTCGCGGCTGAAGGTGTAGGGGTTGTAACGCACAGCTTCGCGCACGGCGTAATAAAGGTTGATCGCCTGCTCGAGCGGAGCGCGACCGCTGCCGCGATGGGTTTCGGCGAACTCCACCACCGACGGATGGTCACTATCGATGAAGCGGCCGGGACTCAGATACTCGTGCATGAGAATAATCTCCTGGGGAAGCCACGAGTCTATCGACACGTTCAGCACAGAGATAACGACGTTTCGGCCAAACATGGACGCTTTGTCGCCCGCCTAACGAACGATTTCCACGGCCTGTTGCCAACCGGGCCTACAGAATTCATCCAAGGTTTCCCACGAATTCAAACACATCGAGCTGATCACCCTGTTTTGCGGATGCCGTCTAAGCTCTGAAGGTTGGTTTGCCCTGGTTTCACGGAGGATTAAATATGCTGCTGTTGTGGATACTGGTTCTGGTTGTCGGGATTGCCTGGTTAGCTCACCGCCGTATCGCCCCGCTGCCCGCCCTGGGCATTGTTGCCCTGTATCTGGTGGCGATGGGTATTTTCAGCCGTGCCCCCGGCTGGCTGCTGCTGATTTTCTGGGTGTTGATCGCAGCCGTCGCAGCGCCTTTGTTGCTGCCCGACCTGCGTCGCAAATTCTTCAGCGCGCCGCTGTTCAACTGGTTCCAGAAAACCCTGCCGCCTATGTCGCAAACCGAACGCGACGCCATCGATGCCGGCACGGTGTGGTGGGACGGTGAACTGTTCAGCGGCCGCCCGGACTGGAACAAACTGTTGTCCTATCCAAAAGCGCAGCTGAGTGAAGAGGAACAGGCCTTCATCGACGGCCCGACCGAAGCACTCTGCGCCATGGTCAGCGACTGGCAGATCGGACAAGACATGGACCTGCCGCCCGAGGCCTGGACCCACATCAAGGAAAACGGTTTCTTCGCCCTGATCATTCCCAAGGAGTTTGGCGGCAAAGGCTTCTCGGCTTATGCCCACTCGCAAGTGGCGATGAAACTGGCGACCCGCAGTGGCGACCTCGCCTCCACCGTAATGGTCCCCAACTCCCTCGGCCCGGCCGAACTGCTGCTGCATTACGGCACCGACGAACAACGTAACCATTACCTGCCACGGCTGGCGCGCGGCGATGACATCCCATGCTTCGCGTTGACCGGGCCATTGGCCGGCTCCGATGCTGGCGCCATGCCCGACACCGGTGTCATCTGCAAAGGTGAATGGGAAGGCAAGGAAACCCTCGGCCTGCGCCTGAACTGGGAAAAGCGCTACATCACGCTGGGCCCGGTGGCCACCCTTCTCGGCCTCGCTTTCAAGGCTTACGACCCGGACCACCTGCTGGGTGACAAGGAAGACCTGGGCATCAGCCTGGCGTTGATTCCGACCGATACCGCCGGGGTTGAAATCGGCCGTCGTCATCTGCCGTTGGGCGCAGCGTTCATGAACGGCCCGAACTCCGGCAAGGACGTCTTCGTGCCGCTGGACTTCCTCATCGGCGGCCAGGAAATGCTCGGCAAAGGCTGGATGATGCTGATGAACTGCCTGTCGGTCGGGCGTTCGATTTCGTTGCCGGCGGTGGGCACCGGCGCGGCGAAGTTCACCAGTCTGGTAACCGGCCAATACGCCCAGGTGCGTGAACAGTTCAACGTTCCGCTGTCGGCGTTTGAAGGTATTCAGGAAGCCATGGCGCGCATCGGCGGCAACGCCTGGATGATGGACGCCGCGCGGATGCTGACCGCCAACGCGGTGGACCTGGGCGAGAAACCCTCGGTGCTGTCGGCCATTCTCAAGTACCACCTCACTGAGCGTGGCCGCGAGTGCATCAGCCACGCCATGGATGTTCACGGCGGCAAGGCGATCATCATGGGGCCGAACAACTACCTCGGGCGCAACTGGAATGGCGCGCCGATCTTCATCACTGTGGAAGGCGCGAACATTCTCTCGCGCAATCTGATGATTTTCGGCCAGGGCGCGATTCGCTGCCATCCATTCGTACTGAAAGAAATGGCCCTCGCAGGTCGTGAGGACAAGGATCAGGCCCTCAACGAATTCGATGGCCTGCTGCTCAAGCACATCGGTTTTGCCGTGAGCAACGCCGCCAGTACCCTGGTGCTGAACCTCGGCTTCGGTCACTTCGAACACACGCCGGGCGACAAGCTCAGCCAGGGTTACTTCCGCGCGCTCAACCGTCAGGCGGCGGCGTTCGCGATGCTCGCCGACCTGAGCATGATGCTGCTGGGCGGTGAACTGAAACGTCGCGAACGGCTGTCCGCCCGACTAGGCGATGTACTGAGCAACCTGTACCTCGCCTCCGCCGCGCTCAAGCGTTACCACGACCTCGATTCGCCGGAGCACATGGCGCCGCTGTTTACCTGGGCCATGGAAGAAAGCCTTGGCCAGTCGGAACGTGCGCTGGATGAACTGCTGAGCAACTTCCCGAACAAGGTGCTGGGTTGCCTGCTGCGAGTGATCGTGTTCCCGTTCGGCCGCCGTCACAAAGGGCCATCGGACAAACTCGGCGCGCAAGTGGCTGCGGTGATCGGCCGCGCCAAGGGCGATCCGACCCTCGAAGAGTTGCTCGGCGGCTGCTACCGTCCGCAATCGCCTGATGACGCCGTCGGCGCACTGCAACACGCGTGCAACCTGTTGAGCGCAGCGCAGCCGTTGCAGAAAAAACTGCACGTGGCACTCAAAAGCGGACAGGTCAAACCCGCCGCCGGGGAACATGCCATTGATGCAGCGTTGGAAGCAGGCGTGTTGCAGCCGGTGGAAGCGCAAACCCTGCGTGAGGCCGAAGCGGCGCGGCGCAAGGTGATCGATGTCGATGATTTCGACAAAGAGGAGTTGGCGCTGGCGGTAGGAAAAGTCCGCTGATCCAGCCAGACATGTAAAAAAGGGCGCAGGCGCTTTATACTCCTGCGCCCGTTTTGCTCTTGAGGACTTATCTCGTGTCCAATGTCGTTGCCGATCATCTTGTCTTGCTCGACCACCTGCGCAGCATCCTGGTCGCCGTAGGTGAGGCCGAACAGGTTCCCGAAGAAAGCCATGCCTTGTTCCTGGAGCGCTTCGACGAACTGCGTGCGTTGCTGCCGGTCGACCCGATCGAAAGCCAATACCTGGGCCAGGACATCATGTGCCAGGTGATTACCCGTTACCCGCAAATCGCCCACCTGGTCCCGCGCGACCTGCTGTGGTACTTCGCCGGTGACTGCCTGCATTACATGCCGGACGATGAAATCGACTTGTACCAGGCGCTGGAAGAGCGCCGTTTCGAAGCCGAACAGAACGATGAACCGTTCGACTGGAACCAGGAAAAACAGCTGCTGGCGATGTCGAACGACGACAGCAAGCACTGATCCACGATCAGCAAAGTAAAAGGCCCGCACGGTTGTTCATGCGGGCCTTTTTTTGTGGCATGGCTGAGGACGCCTTCGCGGGCAAGCCTCGCTCCTACAGGGGTTGTGCGATCCCTGTAGGAGCGAGGCTTGCCCGCGAAGGCGTCCGTCAGAGCAGCCCATCACTCTCAGGCAGCTCGTACTCCGCCGCCACCTTCGGCTTGCCCGGCTTGCTCAGGGTTGGCTCCTTCTCCAGGCACTCCACCAGATAGTCGATAAACACGCGCAATTTCGGCGGCAGATACCGGGTCGGCGAATGCAGCAACCACGCGCCGCCATGGTAAGAAGCGAGGAAGGTCCAGTCCGGCAACACCTGCACGATCAACCCCTGCTCCAGCGCATACCGCGCGGTGAAATACGGCAGGCTGCCAATCCCGATGTGCTGCAACACCGCGCCCAAGCGCACCCCGGTGTGGTTGGCGGCATAACGCCCGCGCACACCGACGGTCACCGCCTTGGTGCCTTTCTTGAATTTCCAGCGCGCATCACTCGGGGTTTCGCCCAGGTAGATGCAACTGTGGTTAAGCAAATCGTGGGGATGGGTCGGCGTGCCGTGCTCGGCCAGGTACTGCGGCGTTGCGCAGAGCAAATGGTCGATGGTCAGCAATTGCCGCCCCACCAGTCCTGCGGGTGGCCGGTCGGTGATACGAATCGCCAGGTCAATGTTGTCGTCGATCAAATCCACCTGACGGTCCTCCAGCAACAACTCCACATCCACTTTCGGATAACGCCGCAAAAACTCTGGCATATGCGGGTGAATCACGAATCGTCCCACTGCTTTCGGCACGCTGACGCGCACCAGCCCTTCGGCCTCATGGGTGAACTGACCGCTGATTTCCATCACCGACTTGGCCGCGCTGACCATTTCCTGACAGCGCTTGAACACCTCTTCACCGCCGTCGCTCAAACGCAGCTTGCGCGTGGTGCGTTGCAGCAAACGGGTGGCGAGCGCCTTCTCCAGTCGCGAAATGCTGCGACTGACTGCCGAGGGTGAAGAGCCCAACTGGCGGGCCGCTTCGGAGAAACTGCCAGTCTCGACGACTTTGACGAAAATCGCCATTTCACCCAGCAGTGGCAGGGGAAGATTTATGCTCACGGCGCAACAGTCCTTTGATGTTTGAACGGATTATCACGCAATTCCAGGCTCCATATAATAAAAAATAGAAAATTAATAAGGGCATGGAATATGACGCTTCGCCTCTTTTTCCATAGTGATGATCTCAAGGCTAACGTAGAAGTCCTGGATTGCACGCCCCACGAGAACGAATTCGCCGTGGTGCTGCGCGCCACGTTGTTTCACCCTCAGGGCGGCGGGCAGCCCTTCGACACTGGATTTATTGGTGAAAGCCGGGTGCTGCGCGTGGTTCAGGATCCGGACCGGATCGTCCACTTCGTCGACCACCCGGTAAAACTCGGCATGATCCAGATTCGGGTCGATGCGCCTCGTCGCCAGTTCAATACGCGCATGCATTCCGCCGGCCATTTGATCGGGCACTTCGTCCAGGCGATGGGCTGGATGCCGATCAAGGCGCATCACTGGCCGGGCGAAGGACGCGTGCAATTCAAACCGGCGGAGAGCGCCCAAGACGTCGATGCCCAGACCGTTCAGTTCGGCATCGAGCAGTGGATCGCCCATGACCTGCCGCGCCTGACGTCGCTGCGCGAAGGCGCTCGCGAAATCGGCTTCGGTGAGTTGCCTGCCTACGGCTGCGGCGGCACCCATGTCCGTAGCCTGAAGGATTTGGGCACGGTCACGATCGCCTCCGTTTCGCAAAAGAAAGGAACGCTGTCAGTCCACTACAGCGTGGATTGAGCATTTGGGCGATGGTGCAACTGCCATCGCCTCACGCCGGGGGAATCTGCATTCGCGGGTTCCGTTGACTCTCTGTTAGATGGACCTAAGACATGATGCTTGACGTCGAGCGTCTCGATGAGACGTGCATAAAAAAACTGGCCAACGAAGAAGTCCTCGCCATTCGCGTCAAAGGCTTCCTGCCCCGACCGCTGGCGCTGCAGATCGGCGACAAGATCCTCGCCCCTGGCTTCGAGGGTTACATCAATGCCCCGAGCATCGGTCGCATCGGCATGGCGTTTTATGAAGCGGAGAACCAGCCGCTGCTGATCGAAGATTATTTCGAACGCGCCAGCCGCAACATTGCGGAGTTGCGTCACCGTTGTGCGCCCTACTCGTCCCCGGTCGATACGTTGCGCTGCATGCTCGACGAGTCCTGGCCGGCGGGTGCCCACCTGGAAAACCTCTACGGCCGCAAGATGTATGTCGGGCTGTCCCGAGTGGTGAAACCCGGCGTGTGCTTCCTGGCCCACCACGACATTTTCGCCAAGGACGCCCCGGACAGTTTCCAGGCCCGAAGCCTGGAAGCGCAGTTTGCCTGCAATGTGTACCTGAACATGCCCACCGAGGGCGGCGCGTTGCAGATGTGGGACGACGACATTTCCCCGGAACAGTTCGACGAAATGCGCGGCGACAGTTACGGCATCGACCCGGCGTTGCTCGGTCTCCCGGCCCTGGAGGTTCGGCCTGATCCGGGGGACTTCATCATGTTCAATTCGCGCCGCATGCACTCGGTGACACCGGGCGTGGCGGATCCGCGCTTGAGCCTTTCATTCTTTGTCGGTTATCGCGGCAATGCTTCACCCCTTACCTACTGGAGTTGAGATGCTTTCAAATTACCTGGGCGAGTTTCTGGCGCTGGCGACGATTCACTTCCTGGCCGTGGTCGCCCCCGGACCGGACTTCGCGGTCACCATCCGCCAGAGCGTGCGTTTCGGCCGATGGGTGGGGATCTGCACGGCACTGGGCATCGGCGCGGGCATTTCCGTGCACGTGCTTTACACCTTGCTCGGGGTCGGCGCGCTGATGCACACCACGCCGTGGCTGTTAACGGTGGCCAAGGTCGTGGGCGGCGCCTACATTCTGTACCTCGGCGTCAGCTTGTTGCGCAGCCAACCGAAAACCGTGCTGGAGGGCGAGAAAAATTCAGACGAACCCGTCGTTGAGCAAACGCTGCTGAAGGCGTTTACCACGGGATTCCTGACCAACGCCACCAACCCCAAGGCCACGCTGTTTTTCCTGGCGATCTTCACCACGATCATCAGCGCCTCGACGCCATTGAAAATCCAGGCGCTGTACGGAGTCTGGATGTGTTTTGTGAATGCGTTATGGTTTGTGATCGTTGCGCTGTTCTTTTCAAGTAGCAGAGTGCGCTTGCTGTTTATGCGCATGGGGCATTGGTTCGAGCGGACGATGGGGGTGATTCTGATCCTGTTCGCCGGCCGGTTGATTCTGTCGATGTAAATACCTCGAACCTGCAAAAGGCCCGTTCAGTCTGACTGGCGGGCCTTTTTCGTTTCTGCGTCGCTTTTGAGTTTCTGTGCGACAGATCCTGCTTCAAGGTCTCCCGCCTCACGCCTTCTTGGTGTTAGCTTGAAAACGTTTTCTGATTAAACGATCAGATATTTCCCACAAACTGCCTGCAAAGGAATGCCCCCCAGCAATGGATTTTTCACTCAAGCACCTGGCCGCGACCACGCTGATGCTCGCCAGCCTTTCGTCGTTCACCACGGCCGCGCACGCCAACATCACCCCGCAACAGAGCGCGATCATCCTCAAAACCTTCAATGATGCATCGGTCACCGATTTCAGGCAGTTCCTGGGAAGCCTGGCCAAGAGCGACCTCGCGAAAACCGACAACCTCGGCGCGGCGATCAGTGCTTTCCTCGACAACAAGACGCTTTCCGCCGAACAGCAGAACGAGATCCATCGCTTGCTGGGCCTCTACGCACGGGTGAAATACGGCAATGCCGCCACCGCAACGTTGCGTGAGCTGGTGGCCATCCCGACCTTCCAGGTGGACGGTGTTGCCCAACACGATAATCCTGAATTCATCAAGATCGCCGACAAGATCAAGGGACTGGCCCAGGCCTTCAACCTGAACTTTCGCAACATCGACAATCGCGTCTATGAAATCTCCCTCGAAGGCAGTGGCGATGAAGTCGTGGGCATTCATGCGCATGCCGATGTGGTGCCAGTGACGCCGGAAAACTGGGTCCTGAAAGACGGCACTAAACTCGACCCGTTCAAAGTCACCCTGATCGGCGACCGCCTGTATGGCCGCGGCACCGAGGATGACAAGAACGGCATCGTGGTGGCGATGTACGCCATGAAGGTCATCAAGGAAGAGAAGCTGCCGCTGGCGAGGCATTTCAAGCTGCTGGTAGACACCACCGAGGAAACCACCGGCGACGCGATCCCCTATTACTTCGAACACAACCCCACGCCCAACTACAACCTGGCGCTGGATGGCGGCTACCCGGTGGTGATCGCCGAGAAAGGCTCCGGCACCGTCATGGCGAACTTTCCCAAGCGCAAGGGTGATGGCAAGGGCGCTGAAGTTATCTCGATGACCGGCGGCATGGCCACTAACCAGATTCCGTCGACCTCTGTCGCCATTCTGGTGAGCGACGCGCCTGCCGAACTGGCCGCCAGCCTGCAAAAGGCCGGCGCTGATTATGCCCAGCGCAACGGCGGCAATTTCGAGGTGAACGCCAAGGTTGAAGGCAAGGACGTCAAGCTGACGGTCACTGGCGTGTCGGCCCATTCCTCCGAGCCTGAGTCAGGCGTCAACCCGGTGGCGAGGATGCTGGACTTCATCAACAGCCTCGACGGAAAAGTCGCGCTCAAGCACAACCACATTACCGACGCCGCCCGTTACGCTGCCGATAACTGGGGGCTGGATTACCTGGGGGGCAAATTGGGCGTCGGTTTTTCCGATGCGTTCATGGGCCCGCTGACCACGTCCCTGACTTTTGTCGGGATGGATGACAAAACCTTCAAGCTCGCGGTCAACCTGCGCGTGCCGAAGGGTAAGTCCCCGGAAGTGCTCAAGGCCCAAATTGCTGAAAAGATTGCGGCATGGAGCAAGCAGACCCACGTGGCGGCGACCTTCGACTACTCGATCGCCGAGCCGATGTACCGCAACCCTGAGGGCGAATGGGTCAAGGCGTTGCTGGACGTATCCACTGAAAACCTGGGCATGGAACACAAATTCGGTACCTCTGCCGGCGCTACCTCGGTCCATGAACTGCCCAATGGCGTGCAATTCGGCCTGGCCAGGCCCGAGGTCAAGTACACCGGCCACACCGACAACGAGTTCAAGACCGTTGACCAATTCCTGCTGGACTTGCAGATCGTGACCGAAATGATGGGGCGCATCGGGCAGTTGCCGAAGCTCTGATGCACCGTCGGACCCGCTGTCCTGGCGGGCCCTGCTTTCAACACATACCTGTAGGAGCGAGCTTGCTCGCGATGGACGTTAACGAAAACGCGTACTGGGCTGGATACACGCGTCACCCTCAGGTCCATTGCGAGCAAACTCCTACAACAGCCCCCCTTTTCCATTTTCATAAAAAATGCACAAACAAAAACGCCGCTCATTGCTGAGCGGCGTTTTCGTTAAATATGGAGCGGGAAACGAGACTCGAACTCGCGACCCCGACCTTGGCAAGGTCGTGCTCTACCAACTGAGCTATTCCCGCAAATGGCGTCCCCTAGGGGACTCGAACCCCTGTTACCGCCGTGAAAGGGCGGTGTCCTAGGCCACTAGACGAAGGGGACACGCTAACTGAAACACATGGTGTGTATTTCAGTGCCCAAATCCGTATCCGAAGATACCGGTTCTGGTTTCACTCAGCCCTGCCCGAAAGCAACGCTGTTTAAAATTGGAGCGGGAAACGAGACTCGAACTCGCGACCCCGACCTTGGCAAGGTCGTGCTCTACCAACTGAGCTATTCCCGCATTGGCGTCCCCTAGGGGACTCGAACCCCTGTTACCGCCGTGAAAGGGCGGTGTCCTAGGCCACTAGACGAAGGGGACACACGTACAACATTCACTGCCTACCGCGTTTCGCTGTGTGCTTTACGCTGTAAGTGGCGCGCATTCTATGGATGGATTGAGGGGTCGTCAACCCCCAACTATAAATTTATTTAAATCAATGACTTCGACCTGCTTAAGGGCGCCTTTCTGGGTTTTCCGTCGCCTGATCGTTGACGCCTATATTCTGGCTTCTACCAAGGCGTTATAGTCGACGGCGAGAAGATGATGGCAATCCGACATATATTTGCCAGCATTTATAGAAGTACAACGACGGCCGATAACAACAGAGCCACAACCGATTCAACTCGTCGAGCGGTCCTAGGCGCCCCAATGCCAAGCCACTACACTCGCACGCAAACCCAATAAAGAGGTCTTACCGGTGACGCCACTCATGATCACCCTGCTAGTCGTAGCCGGGATCGCACTATTGATCGCCATTGGCTACATGAACCATGTGGTGGAAAACAACAAGTTGGAAAAGGCCCGCACCAAGGTAGAACTCAACGACCGCCTGCGTCGCTGCGGCGAAATCACCGAGACCTTCCCCGGTCAGCTGATGACGCCGGCGCTCAAGCTGCTGTTGACCCGGCTGGAGCTGAACGTCTGCCAACGCCTGCTCCATCTGGAAAAAACCAGCGCCAACCTCAAGGCACGCATTGGTGAACTGAGCGCGCTGATTGCCCAGGGCGAATCGATCCCGGTCAACAACCCACCGGCACCGATCCAGACCGAGGCCAAAGCCAAAGACGTACGCTTCCTGCTCGAAGCCCTGCACGGCCAAATCACCCGTGCCGCACAAGACGGTTTCCTGCCAACCAACGAAGCCAAACGCTGGATCCGCGAAGTTCGCCACATCCTGGTCCTGCTGCACATCGAATTCTTCAACAACCTCGGCCAGCACTCCCTGCAACAAAACCAGCCCGGCCAGGCCCGCCTGGCGTTCGAACGCGGCGTGCAATACCTGCGCAAACAGCAGGAACCACAGGTCTACGCCGAACAGCTCGAATACCTGGAAAAACTCCTGGCCCGCGCCAACGCACAAGTCATGGACAAAATCACGCCGGTCGAAGGCGAAGTGAACCAGTTGACCGAAGGCTTGAAAGACGTCGAGGCCGACGCGGACTGGAAGAAGAAAGTGATTTACGACTGATCAGGGAAAAAGAACAAAAGCCACCCAGACCGGTGGCTTTTTTTTGCCCTGTAGGAGCTGTCGAGTAAAACGAGGCTGCGATCTTTTGACTCTGTTTTT
>NZ_JBIVBY010000052.1:0-32773 GCF_044746405.1 Pseudomonas sp. NPDC086251 | reverse complement strand
CCATAACCCCACTCAGACGCCGGATAGATGAAAGCAAGCCAAACACGCATCAAAAACAGTATTGCAGAAAAGGGGGTAACCATAGATGTAGCAGCGGCGAGCACCCAGGCCATCAGCGAAATGCCCAGTCGGTACCTGGCGTTGGTTCGTCGAAAAGCCATCAGCCTTAAGCACATGGCGGCGCATACAATCGCAGTGACCCATGTCATTGCTTCAATCATCTTTTTTCCCCTTAAACCCTGGAATAAAGCGAAACCAAAACGGCGGCTGCCCGCCCCTCATCCACTCCAGAAAGCCGGTGGCAGCAATGACGAACACCATCGAGCCAGCCAGGGCGCTCAGGCCGGAATTGATCGCCAGACCCCGCGAAGTGATTTCAACGGCAAAGAAGTACCCGGCGATCCAGCTGGACATCAGGTAACCCATACTGGCTTTAAAAGACTTGTCGCCGGCAAACACCACGAAAAACAGGGCGCCAGCAAAACCACCGACCACGGCTCCGACATCAATCCCCGGGAACGCGGCCAGTCCCAGCCCAGTGACGGCGGATGCACCAATGGCGGCGGCACTATTCAATTCAGCCATGAAGCGCCTCATATTCAGCTGTGAGCAAATGGTTAGAACATCGCGGATCAATCAAGCGGCTCATACGCTGATGGTCCTCCAATGGACTTTGACGACCGTTGCGGCGATGCCCGTATTGTTGATGTTGATGGCAATGCGGCTGGGGTCTGGATCGCCGCCGGCACGGTAAACAGAGATCTGGTTGCCCGTGGTCATTTCGATGCTCATCAGCGACTGAAAGCTCTCGTCCGGGTAAGCGATCGGCAACGGTATGGTTATGGAGGCGTTGCTATTGCTGGCCATGTCCCCCACCAGATAAACGCCCCACTGCTCGATCTTGCCGTCCGACCACTGACGACACTGGCCATCCGGATTCGCGCCTGCCGCGACTACATACGCTGCCCCGACCATCGCCTGAACGGCGCCCCGCTCCGCGGCGGTTAAGTGGTAGCGCTCGGTGCCGCCTCCGCCCTGCAGCCCAGCCAAGCTGTTGTGTGCTGCCGCCAATGGCAGCTCCAGGTAGGTTGCCGATCGGCGCCGCCGAAACTGATGGTGACGGTGCGATTGTTGGCCGTGGAAAAGCTGTACAGCGCAAACAACAGCCGTTGACCTGGTGCAATGATCACTGGCGCCGCAACGCTCAGCTCGTAGGTGTCAAACTCATCAATGACATTGTCCAGCGGGTAAATGTGCGTGATGCCCACTTGCGTGCGCGCGAACGTCACCTGGTTGAGGATGAAGATCTTGATGCGCAGTTCATTGCCGGCGTTCGAAGCTCGATCCCACAGCTTGAACGACCACAAGCCAGGATCGACGGTGAAACCGCTCGTTGTCGCGTTGGAGACGAATTCGGCGATCAGGTTTTCGGTGTTGGCCGTATTGACCGTATTGGTTTTCGTTGTGCTCAGACCGACCGGCTCGACGTCGGCGCCCAGGTTGTAAGTGGCCGGGCCTATCACTTCGGTGGCCACCGAGAACCAGCGTTTGGCCACCTGGGTGGGGGTGGCCACGTTACTCGCCGGCACGGCGACGATCTGCTCATTTCCAGGCGTGCCGGTGATCTTGAGCAAGAAGCCGTCCAACCCACCATCCATAACTGCCGCAAGCCCATCGATGCTGACAGCATTGGCACTGCCTTGAGCGGCGGCGGCCGAACCCAGCGCGTCGTAGCGCGCATCGCCTTCCGCCGTTATTAAGTACTGCGGATGAGGGTCCAGCGCGGCAAGGTGTGACTGCATCACCGCCGCAGCGGTACCGACGGCATCCGCGCCGGCTTGCTGCGCCGTCACCTGGTGTGGATTTTGATGGTCAATCTCGTGCAGCTGGAGCGCCTGTTCTGTGGCACTCGCTTGAACCTCCAGATCGTTGATATCCGTTTCCACGGCGTCCATTCGACCGGTCAAGCCAAGGACATCACCCTCAGTTGCGGCAATCGCGGCCCCTTGTGTCGCCAGCTCCTGGGTAAATTGCGCTTGCGATACCTCGAGCAAATTTACGGCCTGGGCCAGCGCATCAGTGACCGTCGTCTCGGTCTTGGTATCGTCCAGCGCGCGGAAGTTCGCGTCGACCTCATTAGGGGTCAGATCACGAGTCAGATTACTGCGATAGGTAATGTCAGACATGGCGCTGTTCCCGTCCTGCCGAAATCGAATCACGTGCATCCTTGCGGCCGCTCAATACCGGCGCCGGGATGACCTCGCCAGTCTCCTGCTGGCGGATGATGTACCAGTCAGTCGATTTCAAAAACGCCTCGGCCTGCGCGATCGCTTTTTCTCGCTCGACACCGGCTAGTGCCACCGCATCCAGCACCCATTCGTTACCATCCCAGCAGTGATGCGGGCTCGGTCGGGACACTGTCGTCAAATCATCCGGCAGAGGGCCGAATTCCAGATGGGTCACGGGGCTGCCGTCTTGGGTTCGATAGGTCATACCCCGACAGTCCTCCAGAAGCTGCCATTGACCGCGGACTTGTGCGATGGCGTAGCCCTTTTTTGCGCGTGGCGGAACGCTCAGGGTCTGGCCCGGGGCAAGGCCACACCCTTCGCTGACATGCACCAGGGACTTGCCGAGCAGCTCGCCGTTGTCCTGGTCGAACAGATACACCAGCACGTCGCCGCTTTGGGTGGCGAACCCCTCAATAAATTCAGTCGTTACACAGCCCTGCAGATAAAGTTAAAGGCAAGATTTCGCGGCCGGGTTTCCGTTCCACCAGTTGGCAAGCTGTTGTAGAAGTACGAGGGCGTATTGGCGCCACCGCTGTTGCCAGGGGATGCCTGATTCCACCCGGTGCCCGTCGAGTCGTTTGACCCGGCCGGCAAGCCATGAAGATGGTTTTCAAGCATTCCCGCTTGCGGGCTCAACAAACCTCGTGAAGGATCTACTCCGCGACCGTTATCCCAGCCACGAACCAACTCGCCTCGCATGTCGGGCAAAACGTTGGCCGGGTAGACCAATGCTAAAAGCGGAAAAAGCGCCGGATTGAACGCCTGCCCGACCATCAGCAAGAAACCACTGGGCGGGACGGACAATGGGTAAGGCAGCGGGATGCCGATTGGCACACTGGTTGCGGCGGTAACAGCTTGTGAGCGAGAGGTTACCCACCACCCCTTCGATGGATCGGCGGAAAGCTCAACGATTTCGTTCGGCGCGAGGCTGAAGTTGATGACCCCGCCGACATTGCCGCCCAGCGAGTTCACGGTGGCGCCCGAGGCCGATGACATATTGCGCAGGACAAAGGTGCTGCCCACGGGAACATCCGCGATGGCTGGCAGCGTGGTCACCACAACGGCCTCGATGCTCACCCAGCTGCCAACCTGAGCAGCGGACAACACCGTATTAACACCCACGACGATTCCGGCACCGGCATATCGCCGAGCCCAGGCGCGATTGAGTTCCGCGGCGTCGGTCGCACGCCACGTCAGGCCAAGTCCCACGTTCGGATTGTCGAGATTGTCATCGATCAACGACTGGACCAGGGTCAAGCCGTCGTCGAGCGCGATGATATTGCCAAGGTTGTAGGTCAACGCCGGGTTGTACAGGTACTGGCCACCCGCCTGCAGGTGCACGGTGTGCTCGGAAAGCAGATTAAACGCACCGTTGAAGTCATCACGCTGCGGGGCCTTGCCGCCCGTTTCCAGTGGTTCCTGAGTGATCGGCGGAAAGCCCTGCTGCTGCGACATGCGGCCGATACCCGTGGCCGTTGCGTGACGCCATCGTCACCCGCCGTCATATTACCTGGTTTAGATTTGATCCGCTCATAGGCCAGAACAGCCATCTGCGGTGAGCACACCAATCTGAAGATGTTGTCGTTAACCCATTTCGGATTGCGGTTCAACTTTCTTAGAGTCGCAAGCCTTTCAATGATCTTCATGAGCCATCCAACTCAACCATTTTTAGACTTGGTGACGCTTGCCTGTAACCCTTCTGAGAAGATCACCCTCACGGGCGATTATCCCCCTCCCGATTAGGGGAGTAATGGTGCCTCGGGCCGGACTCGAACCGGCACACTCGTAGAGCGGGGCATTTTAAGTGCCAT
The DNA here is from genome assembly GCF_044746405.1 of Pseudomonas sp. NPDC086251. Taxonomy (NCBI): domain Bacteria; kingdom Pseudomonadati; phylum Pseudomonadota; class Gammaproteobacteria; order Pseudomonadales; family Pseudomonadaceae; genus Pseudomonas; species Pseudomonas sp. NPDC086251. The sequence continues at coordinate 28,674 of NZ_JBIVBY010000052.1, read as the reverse complement.
GTATCTACCAATTTCACCACCGAGGCTTCACTCTACTACGATTACTCCGTAACCATATCGCTCACGCGACTTAGGTCATCCCTGCGTTAACGACGGAACGTTGCACTGGACTTAGGTATCCCTTTCGCCATTTTCCCCTCGCGGGGGTTGAGCCTTGGTAGAGGAACCATGGGAGGTCTTAAAATCTTACCTTCCATCTCCAAGGGTTGGGGTCTCAGTATCCTTTCCCCACCGACACGAGTAAGTCGCTCTCTGAGGATTCGGGCAGTGTAGCTCTTACCATATCCATTATACCGGCCCCTCCAAGGTAGTGGATACTAACCTTTTTGGGACTTTTCACACCATGCTACAGTCCCTTACGGGGTTTCCCCCTCCGGTAAGGTGTTGGTTTGCTCACGTTGTTCCTAGTGAGGGTGTATGCCTACACCATCGATCCGTCGCCATCTACAGGCGCACTTTTAAGTCCCGTGTGTTTGTCGGGGGGAAGCAGCCTGTCCACGAGTAATGGTCAATCTGCCGCAACTCCCCCGGGCGGCGGTTTTTTGCATTTGACGCTTGCCAGGCGCCAAGGACTGATATCGATGTGTTTAAGGATTTACCTACAGACGTCGTGTTCGAAGGCGTGAATTATGCGCTCTCCCGACTGAACTCAAAGTTTTATGCTTAGCGCTACACGTTTGAGCAAGGTGGAATGGGCAACCAACCCAGAAAGGTAAACCTTATGCTTATTTTGACTCGCAAGATCGGCGAGAGTATTCATATCGGTAATGATATAACCATTACCGTACTTAGTATTGACGGGACGCAAGTGCGGATCGGCACTCAGGCCCCGCGGGAAGTACCGGTGAATCGCCTAGAGATTCTGCGACGCATCAACGCCAACTTATTGAAGCAGTCGTAATCTTGCATTAAGCCATCGTTTCAATTCGATCGTCTGCCGCCTACCCAGTAGAATCGTTGCGGTCAATAACTTTGGGTGCTTTATCGTGCTGTTGCACCACCCAGACAATTACCAACGTAGTTGGAACCCGCTACAGAACCCAAGACTCTGCATGCCTCGAAATGTCCTGCCAGCACGGGCGCATGTGAAATAAAGGATCAGATCGTGAAACTAAAATCTTTAATCGTTACTTTGCTGTGCCTCGCGTTGACGGCTTGCTGCGATCCGGATCAGGATCCGCAGAGTGTTTCCTTGCCCACGCCAAATAGCGTGTTGGATATTGTCGATTCCTACAAGGCGAAAAGAGCCGTTCAAGCCCTCAGCGAAGCGGACCGAAATCTGCTGAAAGGCTATTTGATTCGCACAGCGATGGATCAAGCGCTCGGCAAATACGACGGGAGCGCCATAAATATTGGCCAGGCGATTAAAGCCCAGCAAGAATGGCTTGCGGTACAGGACGCTGAAGCAGCCCAGCAGCAAGCCATTAAGGATGAAGAAGCTGCAAAGCAAAAAGCAATTCACGAGGCTGAGGCGGCCCAGCAGCAAGCCCTAAAGGATAATGAAGCCAAGCAGCAAGCCATTCTGGAGGACATCAGTAAGCAGAAAGCCGAAGCCCTGGATATCATGAACTCCACACTGACGGCGAACCTGGTCTCTTTAAAGTTACAGAAAAAAAATTATAAGAAAAAAATCTATTCCGACTATATTGATATTGAATTGGTTATCAAAAATAACAGCGAAAGTGAACTGTCGGGCTTTAAGGGCTCGCTGGTTATCAAGGATACGACTGGGGCACCGGTAAAGACCTTGGAGATTTCAGCGTCGACTGAAATTGAGGCTGGCCAGGCTGTGTTATATACCACCAAATTCGACCATAATTCGCTCTTGGAGGCGGATAAGTTACTCGCTACGTTAAATCTGGACAAAGTTCACTACGAATGGATTCCCGACGTGTATACGTTCAAAAATGGTGACGCGCTTAAAATGCCTAATTAAACCGCGTGCACTTTCTGGCAGATGCCATGCCGACTACGCTAAGGAGAGGCTGCGCAGTATTGTCAGCCGTTCCGTTAGATCACGCAAAAACAACTCAACCGGTGCTGTACGGGGCCATCACCCCAAAGTAACGTGATAGACGTTTTTTCGTTGATTGAATATTGCAAGCATCGAAGACTGAATTGATCCTCCAATGAAACGATAATCGCCGTGGGTATAGTTGCGCCACCGTTCTAGTGTGCGAGTACTGCTCTCAGGTACCGCAAGTGGACGTCGGTTTACAACGTTAGTATGCATATTGGCGGCGGTTTGATCGGGCAACTTAACGTCGGACCGGTTCGCGATGGCTCGACACAATCTCAGGCATATAGGAGCGGAAACATGACGCTGCAGAAGAGTTTTTCTCAATGGACAACATTGGCGGCGTCGGTGGCGGTCAATGGCCACTGTTTTATCGATGGTCAGTATCGTCAGGCTGTAGAAGAGCAGATCTTTGACAAGATGAGTCCGGTTGACGGTCGGATGATTGCATCGATTGCCCGCTGCACGACACGGATGTGAACATAGCCGTTGCAGCCACGCGCAGAGTGTTCGAGGCCGGCACGTGGTCGTGCATGACGCCGGCCAACGAAAGAGGATTTTGATCGCTTTCGCGGATCTCATCGAGAAGCACGCCGCCGAGCTGGCGCTACTCGAAACCCTGGACATGGGCAAGCCGATTGCCAACGCCATCAATGTAGACATCCCGGTGCCGCTAACGCGATTCGCTGGAGCGCAGAGGCGCTCGACAAGGTGTACGGCAAGATTGCATCGGCTCCGGAAGATCAACCGAGCCTGATCACCCGCGAGGCAGCGGGCGTGGTGGCGGTCGTAGTGCCCTGGAATTTCCCTCTGTTGATGGCGAACTGGAGACTCGGGCCAGCCCTGGCGACCGGTAACTCGGTCATCCTCAAACCCTCGGAACGCTCACCACTCACGGCGATCAGTATCGCGCAAGTGGCATCGGAAGCCGGGATCCCAGTCGGTGTGTTTAACGTCTTAACAGGCTACGGTCATGAAGCTGGCAGCGCGCTGTCACTTCACATGGATGTCGATGCCATCGCCTTCACGGGTTCGACCGCAGTTGCCAACGCGCAGATGGTTGCTTCGGGAGGTTCCAACCTGGAGCGCGTATGGACTGAGCCGGGCGGCAAAAGCCCCAACATCGTGTTCGCCAATGCGCCGAACCTTAAGTCTGCCGCCGTCAGCGCCGCCTCCGAGATTGCTTACAATCAGGGACAGGTGTGCGTCGCCGGCTCCCGTTTGTTGATCGAGCGTGGCGCCAAGGCAGAATTCATGGAGTATTTGCAGGCAGCGCTGGAGCCATGGGCGCCATCTAATCCCCTTGATCCTGCGACACAGCTGGGCGCACTGGTTGATCAATAACACCTGGCAAAGGTCCGAGGGTTTATCGACACGGGCATACGGCAAGGAGCGCGGTTGGTGCAGGGGGGAGAAACCGGTATCGCCAGTGTCCACGGTTGTTACCTGAAACCGGCGTTGTTCGACGGGGTAGACAATGCCATGACCATTGCACAGGCGGAAATATTCGGCACGGTGTTATCGGTCATCGCCTTCGCTACGGCGGAACAAGCCGTTTCCATCGCCAACGATACCCCCTATGGTCTGGCCGCCGCGGTATGGACCCGCGATCTCTCCGGAGCCCACCGCGTCGCCAAATCGATACGCGCAGGTTCGGTGTGGATGAATCAGTATTCCCGTGGGGACATGAAAGCCCCGTTCGGCGGGTTCAAACATTCAGGCAACGGTCGTGATCGGTCCTGCATTCGTTCGATAAATACACCGAGCTCAAATCGACCTGGATCAAGTTGTCCGCCTCGACAGGCGCGCTTTGACGCGTGACAGAGGGCGGTGGACACTGCCGCCCCCTGATTTCAGAGTGTATTCTGACTGAGACGCGGCCAACGTCCAGACCGAGGGATTATCAAATCAATCTTTCTCTGCTTGAGCGAGAGGGTTAACGCGCGATAGTCCCTGGATGGAATCCATCTTTCTGTTCGAATCGATTTTTGGTCGGATTTCCTTGTGATATCGCCGAGTCCGAGCGCAAGCTCTCGGCTGTCTAGCGCGCTTGCTGGACATTCGGAACGAAATCGCGCTGGAGTGTAAATCTGCACCTGATCCGTTAAGCGCCGCATATGGGCTCATCGCGTGCTGGTTGGCTTGTGGCTGGATGGCATTGCCACAAAAACATGAAGTCCATCGGGTACGGCATCTGGATGGGGGCTGAATAATGCTCTCTTTACCAAGCGCTACCTACCCGCTCAGTTGGCTGTGCAGTTGCTGCCACGGTAGGAAGAACCGACGATTTTTCCGTCGGCGATTTCAAAAGTCGTTACGCAAAATAAGGTGACAATTGTCGGCGGATAGCCACCAAAACCGCGCGTGTAGGCCGTATTTCCGGAAAGGGTCGTCTGATATACTGGCTCGGCACCTGGCATTAGTGTCGATTGGTTGTGTCTATAGACCAAAAAACGGTGTCTCTGAGATTCGTAGACCTGATCCGGTGGTCCCCAGCGACGAATCAAGCTCAATTCATCTGCGCCCTGCATGGCATTTAACATATATTGATATTTAGCCTCGGTTGCACACCCTGCCAACACTAGCCCTGCAAGTACGAACGTCAACCGCTTCATTTCACTCTCCCGTTGCGTCGTTCCTAGGCGTTAATCTACACCGTGGCGGGTGCGGCGGAATGCGACCCTGCACCGCTTAGACCTGCACGCCGAGCTGTACACAGCGCCACCCAGATGTGAGACGAAGAAACGGTGCATTTTTAAGTCTAGGCGAATAGACGTCAGCACGGAGTCATCAAGGACTATTTGAAGCCACTGAAGCGAGCGGCGACATTTGAGCGTTTGGCGCTATCGAAGACATGGGGGCGACTGCCGGGGTTGAATGCTTTTTGCGGCCTGTTCTCTCTCGTCGCAAGTGGAGGGTTTTCCTACAGCAATATCCCAATGTCAGGCGTAGTTTTTTGGATGTGGCAAAAATTTCCGCTGGCCAAGTCTTAAACTCGAGACTAACCCATGGCGTTGAAGAGCGGTGTTATTAACTTCGTCCTGAGAGCATCTCCATGAGCAAATTCCTACTCATACCGCTAATGCTTTTGACGCCTTTGGCCTTTGCCGGCACTTCGACAGATATGAGCGTTGCTGGCCAAATCACCCCGCCAGCGTGCGACCTCGCCATCACCGATGGAAATTTTGATTTCGGTTCTACAATCGCCTTGAACCCAACCGGAGACACCATACTCCCCGAGAGTGCTGCGCAGACGATGAGCATTGTCTGCACAGCGCCGGCCTATGTAGGCTATAGGGCACAGGACAACAGAAGCGGAACATCTACCACATCGTCCATTCGGTATGGGCTGGGCACCGATGGTGCAGGCAATAAGATTGGTTGGTACAGAATCAACCAATTAAATCCCAGTGTTAATGGTGCAGCGGGCTACGTCAAATATACGCTGAATGACGGTTCTACCTGGCAGACTATCGCGAGTACCTCAGTGGGGGGGGATTTAAACCCCTATCCCGTACAAAACGCGACCTATGCACTTAATGCCACCAATAATGGAACCAACGCACCCGAGGCGATTACCAGCGCATCCGTCAACTTGACAGTGACGCCAACAATTGCGCCAAGAAACACGCTGGACACCAACACTGCGATTGATTTGGATGGATCGGCCACCGTCGAGTTGATTTACCTGTGATTTACCCGGGGGGGCCCACTGGAACCGGCGGCACTGGCCCAAACCGGTGCTGATCGGCCCACACCTGTTCAACATCCCGCGGCACAATTGCGCAGCGCCGGAGCGCGGCAGGAAGTGGAGGATGCCGAAGAGCTTACACTGGCGGTGCAGCGGCTGTTGCGCGACGCAGCGAATAGCAGATGCGAGCTTGTCGGTGTGCGTAACCATCGGGGCACGACGCATCGTTGCTGGATGGCCTGGGGTGGTTGATCAACCGATACGGGTTGTGTCGGGGTTTCCGGGTTGTAGCCGGCCTCAGTATGCGTCCTGCGCAGCCCCTGGATTTAGCGCATCGGCCTGTTGCTTCAGCAGAGTGTCGAGGATGTAGGCGTCGCGGGTGTTGTTGCAATGACGCACCAAGGTGTCCAACTGACGCTGCGCATCCAACACGTCGACGATGTTTGCGTACCGCGGGATAAGCGATTTCGGTCGCTCCACCTCGCTCTGGGTTGGAGAAGATCGATTGTTTGCGCGCTCGAGGTCGGTATGCAGCGCGCGACGCCGAACGCGGGGTGTTTTCAGCGATCGGCCGACGCAGGGATTCGCGTTGCGGCTCAGTCTGGTCAAGTGGCGAGGACGACTGGCGCACTTGGATTTGATCAGGCCCCATTACCTTGGGTGAAGGGGCAGGACCGTGTGTTGGCTGGACGCATATTTTACAGGGCTCGCTCATTCGGTTGTTGCTTGACTTCGCGGCGCCGGTAGCAATCCTCGGGGCGAAGGACCGAGCCATGGGCGGACCGGACGTCGATAAGCGTGACCGGTTCACCATAAGCTTTGTCGAGCAAAACCGAGTGTACCTCTCCAGGCTCAAACAGGTGTTGTTCCCCCCATTGACGCAGTGCTACCACGATTGGAAAGACCGAGCGTCCCCGCTCCGTCAACATATATTCCTTATAGGCGCCGCCGTCGGCGGCCGGATGCACCTCAAACACCCCGATCTCGACCAGCAGTTTGAGCCTTGACGAGAGAATGTTTTTTGCGAGCCCCAAGCTTTTATGAAAGTCGCTAAAGCGCCTGATGTCATCGAGCGCATCGCGGATAATCAGGAGACTCCAGCGCTCCCCGATCGTCTCCATCGCCCTTGCAACAGGGCATTCACTGATTTCAAGTGACGGTTGCTTAGCCAAAATGGTCACCTCATCAAGGGCAGGTCAATCGCCCGCGATTATATGCCTTTGACAAAATGAGGTTGCGGAAAAAAACCAGGCCTGATAAAAATCGAGCTTGGTAGTAAAAAGCAACCAATTTGCCAGTAAGGCTTATGAATTCAAAAACGGACTTTAAAGACGCGCTTGTCGCGCGGGCAGCAGCGGACTCGCCCCTGTCGCGTAGCACTATCCAGGTATTTTCGGTGGGGTGCGCGTTGGCGGTGGCCAACGTCTATTTTGCCCAGCCGTTGCTGAACTCGATGGCGCACAGCCTGGCTGTCGAAACGGGGTTCGTGGACATCGTCGTGACGGCGAGCCAACTGGGTTATGCCATCGGCCTTTTTTTCATCGTCCCGCTAGGCGACCTGATCAATCGCAAAGTCCTTATTCTTACCCAACTCGTGTTATCCGCCGGGGCCCTGGCCATTGTCGGGTCTGCCCAGCACTGGTCTGTCCTGCTCGGCGCCACGACGCTGGTGGGCTTGTTGGCTGTCGTCGTTCAGGTCGTAGTCGTCTATGCCGCTGCGCTGGCAACGCCTTCACAGCGGGGACAGGCAGTGGGCGCCGTTACCAGCGGCATAGTGCTGGGAATTCTGCTCGCACGTTTGGTGTCAGGCGTTATTGCTGATCTGGCTGGCTGGCGCGCGGTTTACTTTGTCTCGGCAGGGTTGATGCTAGCCCTGGCGGCAGTGCTGTCCAAGCTCATTCCCGCCACCAGCCTACCGCGGCATGCAGGCTCTTATCGCGCCCTGCTGGCATCGGTCTTCCACCTGTTTAAAACTGAACCAGTGCTGCGGGTCAGAAGTGTCTTCGCTCTGGTGATCTTCGCGGCGTTCAGCGTTCTTTGGACATCAATGGTATTACCCCTGAGCGCGCCTCCGTTGGCGCTGTCCCATACGCAGATCGGTCTATTCGGGCTGGCCGGCATTGCTGGCGCCCTCGCGGCATCGAGAGACGGCCGCTGGGCAGACCGGGGGCTCGGACAGCGAACGACGGGGATTTCACTTGCGCTGCTCGCATTTTCCTGGCTGCCCATGGCTTTTGCAGAAACCTCGCTGCTTGCGCTCATTCTGGGCGTTGTCATCTTCGACTTTGCTGTTCAAGCCGTGCATGTCACCAATCAAAGCCTGATATTCGCCGCTAGGCCCGATGCACAAAGCCGCCTAGTCGGCGCTTACATGTGCTTTTACTCGCTGGGTAGTGCGCTGGGAGCCATCGCAGCGACTCAAGTCTACGCGCTTGGGGGGTGGCAAGCGGTGTGCCTGCTTGGCGCCTCCATCAGCGTCGCCGCTTGGTTGTTCTGGCTAGGCTCGCGAAACGTCGAGTACTCAACGCCCTCTCTTTAAACTCATCGTTTTCTTTCTAACGTTCCCACGCACCTTGACGTGTTTGGAAAGTGTCGACGCAGGATTCATCATCATGCCACTGTATACATTGACCGTCTTACCCGCTCAACACAGTTTTCTACTCTCCGCCAATGCACCGCTGACCGATATCGAATATGAAGCCAATGGGAAAAACGTTATTCCGTTTGGTTGCCGAACAGGTGCGTGTGGGGCCTGCACCATTAAAGTCATTGAAGGGCACGACAACTTGACGCTGCGTGACGATGACGAGCAAACCTTTCTCGACATGCTGGGTTATTCCGGCTCTGACTATCGCCTGGCGTGTCAGTGTTGTTTAAAGGGCGCCGTCACCCTTGAAGTCATCCGCTGATAGAACAAAGGCACGCACCGTTAAGCGAGCTTAGATCCCGCAGCAGTTCCACCCCTGTAATTCAACCTTAAATGAACCTTGTGAGTTTAATCATGTTAAATCGTGTGAAAAATGTTGGTTATGGCAATCGCCTACCCTTCTTGAGTGCTTCTGAGTCGGTGACGTTGCGGGCCGAAATCGACCAGCTCATTGATCATCAGATCGAACAGTGGTACGCGACCGTACCGGCAGCGGCGCACCTGGAGGGGAGAAATGTAGATAGTGAATATTACAAGCGCCATCTCATCGAAACCGCTTGGCGCATTCGCCTGCTGCGCGTTGCAGAAGCCAAGACCCTGTCGGAGATCGCCAAGATCAACCCTGAGGCTGCGCAGATCTGGGCCAATTACGAACAAGAAGAAATGCTTCACGACGAACTGTTCATTCAGGATCTTCAGCAGGTCGGTGTAAGCCGTGACACATTTCTTGCCACCGAACCTTACTTATCCACCAAATTGCTAACCGGCTTTTTCTCTTACTTGTTGGACCATGAAGGTCCGTTGGGCGTGGTGGCGTATTCCTATCTGGTCGAATACGTCAACGTTAAACTTGAGCCACGCAAAATCGAGGCACTTAAAGCCTCAGTGGGTGAAAAAAATGTTATCGGCCAAGTGTCTCACTCGCACACCGATATTAATGACGATCACCCCGGCGAAGTGTGGGCCGCCCTGCGTTTTCTGCTCAAGGATGCGACGGATATCGAGGCCTTGAAGCGATACTTGGCGGAACATCAACGGATACTTGCACTGTACTTCACTGAACTTCACGAAGACACCCTCGTTAAAAAACACGTGGCGGCAGCCTAAGGAAGCCTCGGCAATGAATGACAAGAATTTTGGAGTGATGATACTCAGCCACTGCGGTTACTCATTTCTCGACGACCTTAAAGTGGAATTGGCGCGTCGCCAACTTAAATGCTTCGTATTGTCCTCATTGCCGGATCCTGAACATGCGCCGTACCGCTTGGAGCAAATCCGTGGTTGGGCTGACCACCTGCGTGTGACGGGTTCGCACCAATTGCAGATCGCCGATATCGACGCGTTCCTGGAGAGGCTGCAAGCACAGGGCGAGCGGGTCATCGCTTGCATTTCCGTCTGGGAGGGGTATCGCCATTTAATGGCGTACGCCAATCAGCGCCTGGGCGTCTACGACCTTGACTGGACGCAATGCCTTTCCTTGCGTAACAAGTTGGCCATGCGAAATCATTTGGCCGATGCCGGACTTTCGCAGGCCCGGGCCATTGCGCTGAATGCGTCGAGCCTTGAACGCTTGAAACAGGATGATCTCCGCTACTTTATCAAACCCATTTTCGGTATTGCCTCTTACGGCACCTTTACGCTGCAAGCCGATACGTGCTGGTCGACGCTTGAAAAAATTCGCCGCGAAGCGGCCGACGACCTGGTGTATGCCAGCGCCTTTAATGGCGAAGTCACCTTCATGGCCGAGCACTACATTGAGGGACGCGAGTTCAGCTTCGAGGTCATCGTCGCCCAAGGCCGCGCGCATGTCATCGCGATCCACGAAAAATGCGAGCTCACCGAGTCGGTCGATACCGTTTTGGAAAACAGTTGCACCAGCCCGCCCGTCTCCATCGATGAATCCGCCGTCGCCCAAGGGATCGCCTGGGTTGGCGAAGTGCTGGAACATGCCCAGCTCAACTGGGGATGCTTTCACATTGAGGCACGTTTCACTGGTGAACAATGGGACCTGATCGAAATCAACCCTCGGGTGGGCGGCAGTCTCATCTCCCAAAGTGTCGGTGTGCAAACGCAAGGTCAGACCCTGTTGTCACTGTGGATCGACTTGCTGCTCGCCTCAGGTCTGCAACAAAGCGACGCCCTCGACAGGTGGGTCCACAACATCAGCCAACTGGCCTACACCCGAGAAGGGACGTCACCCCACCCGATGGCGACCTTTTTCCGGGTGTACTTTGCCAAACCGGGCACGCTCGAACATGTCAGCGTGCTGCCGTTGCTCCTGCAGCCCGTCATCACCCATATCCTGCTTAAGGCGGGCGACCACGTTCCGGCACAGGCGCGAGAAGTGTTCCTAGGCCAGCTCCTGTGGGAGTTCCCTCGCGCAGAGCACCGGCAAAAACTGATGACCCTCGCACACCTGTCGACCGAAGCGCTCGATATCCGTTACGTCGCCGCGCCGCCCCAGGCAACGCTGAGCGCACCCACGCTCGCCGCCGCGCAAAAGAAACCGATCAACGCCTGAACGAGTCAAGACGAGATGCCATCCAGCCAGCCAGTGTTACTGATTATTGATTACAACCTGAGCCGCATCGGCGAAGTTTCTCAGATGCGGGAATACGCAAAATCGCGCTGGGGTGCGCTGACCTGGCTGATTCGGAGTAAGCCACAACCGATCGACTTGACGATTAGCGATGCCGTGTTCAATGTCGATCCGTCGTCCGAGCGCTTCGTCGAACTAGCATTCGATGCGCTAGGTGAAGACCGTCATCGCGTAAGCGCGGGCCTGGTCTTTTCCGACAACGCGGTCGCCAATGGCGCGGCGCTGTTGGAGCGGCTCGGTCTGCCTGTGGACAACGCAATATTGGCCTCGGCCGCCTTCGACAAATTCGTCTACCGTCGTTATGAGGCACGCCAACGGGCGGTGCTTGAAGCCGATGGCGTGCTTGTCCCCGAGTTTCGTTTGATCCGCGAGCGTGACGACCTCGTGCAATTTGCCAAAAACTGCCCCGCTGGTTTCGTCGTTAAACCGACCTGCGAAGGCAACAACCGGGGGGTGGTCGTCATTCGTGAGGGCGACGATTTGGACGCGGCATTGCTTGAAGTCGGTCCTTATCTGCGCAGCGGCGTGCTCGCCGAACAACTCATACCCTATCGCCGGGAGTTCTCCTGTGACGGTGTGGGTGGATTGTCGTTCATCACTGAAAAGGTCAGCGTTGCCGGCCGTTATCCGGTTGAGGTTGCGCAAGTGCTGCCCGCCAGCCTGACCGCTGTCGAACGCCAAACCTTGTTGAGGACCGGTGCCCACGTCAATCAGTTGATTGGTCAACAGCACGGTCCTTTTCACAATGAAATCAAACTCAGCGACGATGGCACCCGCGCCGCCGTCGTCGAACCGAACCGCCGCCCGGGTGGCATGAAAATCTGGTCGCTAGCCCAGCATGTCCATGGCTTGAATCTGTTTGAACACTGGATCGACTCCGTATTTGGCGAGGCGCTACCGGCGACTCTGCCAGACCCTGTGTGCAGCGCCGCCACGGTCATGCTGGGGGTGCATCAGGACATCGATTTCGCGCCGTATGACATCCCGAACGACGTGCGCCCTTTGACGCGCGCGCTGTGGGCCACCGCCAATTACTTCGATCTGAGCTGCGCCGAACTGGTGGCCCATGATTTTACCTGGCTGAGTTTGGAGGCGCGCCAGATTCGACAGATCCCCCGCGATAACAATGACTTCGCCGCGCAGGTTTGCATCGTCCTGCACTCCTCGCGGGTTGATATGCGTGACGTGGTAACCCTGCTACGCGAGCAGTGGCTGATTGTTCTGAAAGACTCGCTCGAACGCAAAACAATCATGCTGGGGGCTTGATCTATCAACCGGCCAAGCCAACGGCCCTACCGCACTTCATTGCCCTATCGGGTTTTTAAGGCAGAATTATGAACATTCTTATCCTTCACCGTATTCCTTATGCGCGCATCGACTATCACCGCGGCATCGATCATAGCCAACACCAGGTCACCTACATCGGCGAGCAAGCCCTCATCGCCACGCTGCCGCAGGATTTGCGCTGTACTGCCGTGGTACGTCCAGGTAAAGCGGACTCCTTCGCAGAAGTACAGGCCTGGCTCGAACAGCACCCCCAGCACTTCGATCGCGTCATCTCCCTGTCCGAGTACGAGCTGCTGGCCGCCGCGCGACTCAGGGACACTTACGCCATACCCGGCGCCTCGGTCAGTCAAGTCCTGTTGACCCGCAACAAACTGTTGATGAAAGACGCCGTCGCCGCCAGCGGCTTGCGAGTGCCTCGTTACCAAGCACTTGCCGATTTTCTGCAGAACCTGCCCGCACTGCCCTGGAGCGGGAAAACCGTGGTCAAGCCACACAGCGGCGCCTCCAGTGTCGGCGTCGAGATACACGCGAGCGCGATGCAGGCGGCGCAAGCCCTGAAACGTCGCATCGCGGACGGCACGTTACTGGCGAATGCCTTTGAAGTGGAGGAGTTTATCGAGGGGTCCGTTCGCCATTTCGACGGACTGATTCAAGACGGCGCACTTTACGAAATCACTGCCAGCCAGTATGTCGGTTCTTGCCATGGGTACATGGAACATGGTCAGCCCCTGGGCTCGTTTCAGATTGAAGTCACGCCCAACATCAGGCAATGGGTCGAACAGGCGCTGGCAGCAGTGCAAATCCGCAATGGCTCCTTTCATCTTGAGGCGATCATGGAGGGCGATGAGCCGGTGTTTCTCGAGGTGGGGAACCGAGTGGGCGGAGCTGAGGTGGTGGCTACCTTCGAAATGGCGACTGGTGTGCACTTGCCATCACAGGAACTGCGTATCCATCTGGGGACGGAGATCTTGTCCGAGCGCGCCGCGCGAAGCCAGGAGCGGCCGTTCTTGGGCTGGTTCGTGTATGCCGGTCATTGCCAGCAGGAGGCGACGTTTCATGGTCTGAGCGGTGCCGAGGATTTTATCCAGCATTGCGCGGTGGTGCAGTGGAATGCGCTTCGCCCTGGCGCCGATCTGCCCCGTCACGTCACCTATTCGGCACACGAAGCGCCGTTGTCCGGCATCGTCAAATTCGCCAACGCTGATCAGACCCAAGCGTGGCTGGAAGATTTATTCAGTCAGGTGCAATTGCGTGAAGCCAGCCGCCTGGATTGAGTGCACTGATGCCGTCAAAAGATTGGGTACCGCCCGATCCCTACCCTGTTCCTAATACCCTGACCCACCGGAAAGTGATTTTATGAAAGTGCACCATCTACTCCTAGCGATCCTCATAACCGCTATCTGGGGAGTCAACTTTTCAGTCATAAAACTGGGGTTAACCTCCGTCGACCCGTTCATCCTGGCCGGGATCCGTTTTACGCTTTGCGCACTCCCCGCCATTTTTTTTATCCGCAAACCCGACGTTCAGTGGCGTTATATCATCGGCTATGGCCTGGTCTTCGGCATTGGTCTGTGGGGGATTGTGAATCTAGGTATCAAGTCCGGATTGTCCGCCGGGATCGCCTCGCTGGTGCTGCAGTTCAGCGCTTTTTTCACCATCCTGCTGGGGGCCTGGGTGTTCAAGGAAACGATCACCCGCTATCAATTCGCCGGCATCGCCATCGCGATCGGCGGTCTGTTGAGCATCATTTTCATCGTCGATGGCTCAGTGACCGCTTCCGGTCTGATGCTGGTGCTATTCGGCGCCGTGGCGTGGAGCGTGGCGAACGTCATCAACAAAAAAGCCAAGACGACACAAGTGTTCGCTTTTTTGGTCTGGTCCAGCGCTTTCTCCCCCATTCCGCTGTTCCTACTCGACTACGCGGTCAACGGCGCCGACGGGTACAGGGCATTGGCAAGCCAGCTTGACTACCAAGCGGTGCTTTCGATCTTGTTTCAGGTCTACCCCAATACGTTGTTCGGGTACTGGGTCTGGAACTCGCTGCTTAAGCAATATCCGGTCTCCACGGTGGCGCCGTTGTCGTTGCTGGTTCCCATCTTCGGCATGCTCGGCTCGGTGGTGATTTTCAACGAAAGCCTGACAGTCAGCAAAATCGTCGCCGTGCTGCTGATCGTCTCAGGGTTGGGGGTGGGCCTGTATGGCCAGCGGATCAACAATGCCTTGTTTTCTCGACCTGCCCGGCCTCTGAGCTGAGTTCGCATTTTTAAGGAGTCTAATTTGGTTATCGCACGTCGCGACTTTCTCAAAGGCACAGTGACCGCAAGTCTGGCCAGCAGCCTGCTCTTAAGCCCCGCGGTTGGCGTGATTGCCAGGGAATTGCCACTCGAGATGGACCCGCATGACTGGGCGTCAATTCGCGCCCAATTCAAGCTCGCCTCCGAGGTCGTACACCTTTCCAACTTCTTCTTGGCGTCCACCCCCTTACCGGTACGTGAGGCGATGGCACGTCACCGTCAAGCCTTCGACGAAAACCCCTACACGTATCTTGAAGATCATATGTTTGGCGCTGCGCAAGACATGCTGTGGCGCAAGGTGTGCGTTGCGGCAGCTGACTATGTGAATGGCCAAGCGGAGGAGATCGCGCTCACCACCAGCACCACACAGGGGTTGTCGATGATTTATAACGGGCTGCGCTTGCAGCCCCATCAAGAAATCCTCACCACGACCCACGAGTGGTACACCCACGATGAAGCCATGCGTCTGGCCTCATTGAAGTGGGGCGCCAGCATTCGCCGCATCGACCTTTACCAGCACCGCGACGAGGTCAGCGCAGAGCGCATCGTCGAGCAGGTGCGCCACGCCATCATGCCCGCTACGCGTGTGGTCGCCATGACCTGGGTGCATTCCGGGACTGGTGTCAGACTTCCAATCAAGGACATCGGCACCGTCATCATCGAAGCCAACCGGAAACGTGAGCAGAACAATCAGATTTTATACGTGGTCGACGGTGTGCACGGGTTTGGCTGCATCGACCAGGATGTCTCCGATCTGGGGTGCGACTTTTTCAGTTCCGGAACTCACAAATGGATTCTTGGCCCACACGGCACGGGGCTTGTATGGGCGAAAGAAGCCAGTTGGGCGCACATCATCCCGACCATTCCCAGCATCATGGCCAGCGAGCCCGCCAATGCCTGGCGGCAGGAACGGGCACCTATGGGCGCAACGCAGGCCTGCTGGGTCAGCCCTGGCGGGTTTCTGGCTTTCGAAAACCAGTGGGGGGTGATCGAGGCCTTCGAATTCATCAAGCAAATCGGGCGCAAGCGCATCGCCGATCGCGTTGCACAGCTTAACGGTGCGCTGAAAGAGGGTCTGGAACAAATGCATCACGTCACGCTCCACACACCGCTTCAGCCTGAGTTGTCGGCGGGCATTGTCTGCTGCGAAGTAAAAGGGATGGAGCCCAGAGCCGTGGTCAGCGCATTGAAAAATCATTCCATCATCGCCAGTGCCACACCGTACCGCCAATCAACGGTGAGGTTCTCGGCGGGCATCGTTAATAGCACAGCCGACATCGAAAAAACGTTAAAGGTCATGGCTTCTTTGGCGTAATCGATTCAACGGCCAGGCCGCTTTTCGGATCGGCTTCGATGGCGAAGGTGCGTCCGACAGATTCCTGGCCTGAGCACCCTCTGGCACGGCGCTCGACTCGCCCGCGATCGAGGGCATTTTGCTGAACGGCTCGCGAGAACACCGGACATATGCCATGCATTAGCTTCGCGGATGCATGTGCGATCGATTTGCCGAGAACGTTGCGTTCCCTTGCCGAAATGCTGCTGGCCGCTGTCCCTGCTGGCGCAGTTATCCTC
Organism: Pseudomonas sp. NPDC086251; assembly: GCF_044746405.1. NCBI lineage: Bacteria > Pseudomonadati > Pseudomonadota > Gammaproteobacteria > Pseudomonadales > Pseudomonadaceae > Pseudomonas > Pseudomonas sp. NPDC086251. The sequence continues at coordinate 12,567 of NZ_JBIVBY010000052.1, read as the reverse complement.
GAACTTAGAGCGCATGAGCCCATTCGTATGCGCAACGGCCGATTAAGATCAGGATCGCCCTACAGAAAACCCTGGCTAAAACGATATTTAATCCCTTACGTGAGGTGATAAACACAGGACTCTGGAGGCAGAAGCGTTAGGCTGATGCTTTGTGTTTAACCGCTGAGCGGCCCAGCGAGGCATTCCGCTTTTTTTTAGGAAGGTACGCTATGAAAAAACTATTAGTTTTACCCTTCTGTTTGCTCACCCATGCAGCGGTAGCAGCCACTTCACTGAATCTAAGCGTGACCGGCACCATCGAGCCGCCGTCCTGTGACATTGCCTTGGCCGGGACCGGGCAAGTAGATTATGGCAATATCGTCTTAAACCCCACCGGCATCACCGGCGCCTCGCTTCAATCGCAACGCAAAGACCAGGCGCTTAGTATCAGCTGTTTGAGCCCCGCTTATACCGGCTTAAGACTGGTCGATAATCGAACTTCCAGTGTACCGGGGACTGCTAACGCGACGAAATACGGGCTGGGTTTTGATAGCGCGAATAATCCCATTGGTTATTTCAACATTGCGATCAAGGATGTTCTGGTCGATGGTGGCGTCGGGCAACTTAAAGTCACAGCCGATCCGACTGCCGGCACGTGGGCTGCTGTCTCGAGTACAGCCCTAATCGAAACGTACGCCTTAGCCTCAAAAACGTATGCCTTTGACTCCGCGACGACACCGACTACGGTGCCCAAAGCGATGACCACTATGACGGGAACCATCACGGTCGGTGAGCAAATTCAGCCACGCAATACGCTCGATACCACGACGGAAATTGTGCTCGACGGTTCTGCGACTTTTGAGCTGATCTATTTGTAAACGCGGTGATTCAGGGCTCTATGCGGTATTGCACAAGACGCTCGTCCTGAACGGGCGTATGCAACTAGAGGGACCGAATGCTCAAAAGTACCATTTAGCTCATGCGTTAACTCAGCAGATCCACCTTGGAGAGCGCAGCGATGAAACAATTATTCGTGATCCCACTGGTTCTGATAGCACATGGCGCCGTTGCAGCCTCCACGGCTGGGCTCGCCGTTAATGGATTTGTGACCCCTCCCTCCTGTTCGATTGCCCTCAGTGGGGACTTAAACGTGTCATTGGGCACGATTGCTGCAGGGGCGCTAAATCAGGCGGCCCGTACTGACCTGGCTGAGGCGGCGGCAGGCAACCTGGATGTCAGTTGTATCGGCCCGACCTTGATTGGGCTGTCCGCCATCGATAACGTTCACGCCACCACGTACTTTCCCGGTGCTTCGGATGGCAAGTATTTCGGCTTGGGCACGGACAGCGACGGCAATAACATTGGCAATTATCAAATTTATTTAGATCACCCCGTCATCGACAGCGCGCCAGGTTATATGACCATGTCGACGGACAATGGCAGCACATGGTTCTCGGTGAGCGGGGCTAACAACGCTACATTGCTTCGTGGCGCGATCACTACTACCTCTTCATGGAGTAAAGTCGCTGCGGGCGCTCCGCCAAGCCTGCTCACTACGGTGTCAGTTCCCATGATCATCAGACCCATGATCGCGCCGAAAAACAGTCTTAATACGACTGTCCCTATTAATCTGAATGGGTCCGCAACACTTGAACTCGTCTATCTGTGATCGAGGAGGGTTACACTACAAACACGTGCCATAAATAACTCTATTACCGCTAAAACTCCCTTCGGCATGAAGCCTTGCGCTCACCTACCGCCTAATTGCCACATGCGGGGTAAGCGTCTGGAGAAGTCACCTTCCGAACTCCAGCATTAAGGACGATGGTGTCCGCGTATTTTTAAGCGGACGCGATCGCCCTTAACGTCAGGATTTCCATGCGCCAAGGAAGCTCTTACCCGAATTCTTCAAGGCCCAGGTTGTTCAGGAATGCCTGCAACCGGGCGCAACCCTATCCAGTGTTGCCATCCTCCACGGCATCCACGCCAACGTGATCCGCAAGTGGCTACCGCTTTACCGAGATCAGCCACCAGCAGCGTTGCCGGCTTCGTTCCGTTGAGAGCTACACCCAAGCGGCAGACGGAAGCTTTGGCGATTATTGAGCTGCCATTTGGCGAGTAGTCGATGTCAGTGAAATGGCCGATGTCTGATCCTGAAGGCTGCGCTCGTTTTGTCCGTGGACTCACGCAATGATTCGCATCGAGACCATCTGGCTTGCCACCGAGCCCTTGGACATGCGTGCCGGCACTGAAACGTCGCTGGCCAGGGTGATCGCGGTGCTCGGTGCGGCGAAGCCGCACTGCGCTTATCTGTTTGCCAATCACCGCGCAACTCGCATGAAAGTGCTGGTGCATGACGGGTTTGGAGTCTGGTTGGCTGCTCGCCGATTGAACCAAGGAAAATTACACTGGCCCGGCATTCGACAAGGCTGCGAGATGGAGCTGGATACCGAGCAACTTCAAGCGTTTGTGCTCGGCCTACTTGGCAGCGTGTTGGGGTTGGCGGTGTAATAACACTGCTTCAAAAAGCTGTAATTAGCTCCTTGGCCTGCTGCCGCAAGCTACCTGCTCGCCCGACCTCGATCAGATGCCCCCCGACCAACTGCGTGCATTCGCTGCGCAGTTGCTGTCGCAGGTTGATTCTCTCGGGCAGCAAGTCGACAGGATGGGCAAGAAGAACGACCGCGACCAAACCATCATCGAGCAACTCACCCACGAAATCGCATGGTTCAAACGTAACAAGTTTTGCCAAGCGCAGTGAGCAATTGAGTCCTGCTCAGGGCAGCCTGCTCGACGACCTTCTTAATACCGACATCGCCATCGAAGCCTAGCTGAAAGCGTTGAATCCGCCGGCTGCGCCGGCCGAACCACGCAAGCAACCCAAGCGTGTACCTTTGCCTGCGCAGTTTCCGCGCACCGTGATTTATCACGAACCCGAACACCCATTGCCCCTGCGGCTGTCAGCTCCAGCCGATCGTCGAGGACGTCAGCGAGAAGCTGGATTACACGCCGGGCGTGTTCACCGTCGAGCAGCACGTGCGTCGGAAATGGGCCTGCGGCCAGCGCGAAACACTGAACCAGGCACCGTTGCCGGCCCAAGTTATCGACATGGGCATCCCGACCGCAGGTCTGCTGGCTCACGTGCTGGTGGCTAAATTCGCCGACCATTTGCCGCTGTACCGACAAAAGAAAATCTTTGGCCGCGTCGGCCTGGCTATTGCCCGCTCGATCGGCCAAACCGGTGTGCAGCTCCAGCCCCTGGTTAATGCGCTGCGCGAAGCGGTACTCAGCCAAGGCGTGATTCACGCAGACGAAACCCCAGTGCAGACGCTCGCGCCGGGCGAAAAGAAAACCCATCCTGCTTATGTCCGGGCCTACTGCACAACACCGGTTTCGGCACTTAAAGCAGTGGTTTACGACCTCAGCCAGAGCCGTGCGGGTGAGCATGCACGCAACTTCCTTGGGCAATGGAACGGCAAGCTGGTTTGCGATGATTTCGCCGGCTACAAAGCAAGCTTTCAGCAAGGCATCACCGAAATCGGCTGCATGGCCATGCCCGCCGCAAGTTCTTCGATCTGCATGCGACGAACAAAAGCCAACTGGCCGAACAGGCGCTGCACTCAATTGGCGGGTTGTATGAAATCGAACAGCAAGCGCGGGAAATGACCGACGAGGATTGCTGGCGAATACGTCAGGAAAAATCGGCGCCCCTTATCGACGCACTGCATACCTGGATGCTGGCCAAGCACGACCCTTGTGCCTGAAGGCTCGGCTATCGCCAAAGCTCTGGATTACAGCCTCAAGCGCTAGGGCGCACTGGCCCGATATATCGAGGACGGTGCTGTGCCCATAGATAATAATCCCCTGGAAAACCAGATACGGCCGTAGGCACTCGGTCGCTCCAACTGGTTGTTCGCCGGTTCGCTACGCAGCGGCAAACGAGCAGCGGCGATCATGAGTTTGATCCAGTCGACGCGCATGAATGGGCATGATCCATATGCCTATCTCAAAGATGTTGCAGACGGGGCTGGCAACGCACCGTGCCAGTGAGATTGATTAACTGCTGCCGCATCAGTGGGTGCCGGCCTGAGTCGCGCAAGGTGACTTCGGCGGACGCTTACTCTTTTTCAACCCCCCACCAACATCAATATTTCCTTAGCATCTGAGCCCCGTGCCCAGCAGTTACCCTATACTTCAGATCAGTGGAACCCCATTCCCCAACATTCGCCTCCATAGCGTCTAAAAATTTAGTTGGCGCCCAGCTTTTATGGAAACAATTTCTTACAGATTGCAAGTTACCGAATATTTCAGGTTGCTCATAGACTTCGCTCCGGGGCGCGAGAGGCAACTACAGAGTATGCCTCGACCGGGGGGTCTATAACTCAGACCGCCTCTCGCGCGCCAACTCATTACCGCTCGGCCTGCATCAGACCAACCATGGATGCAGGTCGAGACGCGATCTATATCTTCGGCACTTGCCGAAAATACGGACACCCAGTTCGGCGAGAAGGCTTGTCAGATAGCGGTGTCTAATGACCCAGCAATGGCGTGAATCCATTCCGTGAAGAACCTCTAGCGGAACCGCAGTTACGCTGGACGCTTGAGCGATTGCAAACCGCAGTTTTCATTGGCGCCACCGCAGCAAGATCGGCCTTAGCGCTTTAGCGGCGTAGCCTAGGGGCGAAGCGAAAGATCCCAGCCAAACCACCGCGCCCGCCAATCCCAATTGAGGTGGCATTTCGCCAAGAAGGCAGCCTGACTCGTCTACGAGCGCCGGTGGGAACATACAGAAGTATACAAAGGCACTTATCCCAGCCCACATTAGAAAACTACAGATCACCCAGTACCAACGTTGAAAGCAGCGCCCCTTTACGGAGAATGCTTGCCATGTTGTAACGATGAGAAGCGCAAGAAAAACGGCGACTATGATGCTGATGTAGAGCAGTTTGTCTGGTGACCAATCATTCAGATTAAAAGATGCGGTTGTCACTCTTTGGTTGTCCTTATTTCAAGGATAGGGCGGGTTGTAACACCTGTATGTGGTGACCTAATGCCCTTCGAATAATCAACATCAGGCTCGGAGCAATCGCAGTCAGTTTTCCTGCGTCTGAGCTTTGTGCCGCTGGGCGCCCAAAAGGCTGCTCGTGCTATTTATGAGGCGCTCCCACCGTACCGCGCACAGCAAGCCGCGGGCCCGCCGAAATAGCTCGGTGGATTGGCAATGGCCGCGTATCAAGGTAACGAAGCCATTCGCCCAACTCTGTTGGCGTCAGCGACTCTGTATCAGCGGCCCGGTGCTTCGCGTGACTGGCATGTCGCGCGCTGGGCTTGATCGTATCGCAAAGACTTTTGCCATCATCTGAAGCGCTTGCGGCGCCAAGTGCGCTTGGGCCGCCTAGCTGAATGCGGTTTGCCGGTAGCGCCCAAGAAACACCTGCAGCTTGATGGCCTTTGCCCTGCCCTTTGACCTTGCGACCTCATCCCTCTTTCTATCATTGGTCCCGGCGATCACTTCCAGCTCAGGCTGCGATAATCGCGATGCATTCCCACATGAATACGCGGGGGCTGGTTCACGATAAGCAGTTTATTGTTCGGTCGTGTGTGCCTGGTCTCGGGGGTATTCGATTCACTGTCGAAATCAAAACAGCGCGGAGCGCGCCGCCTGCTAAGACCGGTATTGTCCTGACTGACCCGCTGTCGGCAAAGGGCCTCAGCGGCGGTGCTCGTGCAATCATTTGCCTGTTATTTGAATCGGTGCACAATTTCCACGACACTCTTGGCGTTCAATTTTCGTAAGGAGCGGGTCTTGAAGGTGCTGATGGTCTTATCACTCAACTGCATGCGTTCTGCGACCTGAATGTTACTCAGCCCTTCAGACAACAATTGGAGAACCTGACGTTCACGCCCCGATAAAACCGTCATTGGGTCTTCAGCACCCAAATTTTGGTCTTGTTGAACCCAGTCTGGATAAAATGTCTCGCCGCTCTTTACACGCTGTAATGCCATCGACAAGGCGCTGAGATCCTCCCCTTTGCTGACGAACCCATGCGCACCGGCAAAGACGCAATTGAGGATTGATAAACGCGACGTATGGGCCGAAAAAACCAGTGTTTTAATGGGTAATTTCAGCAGTTTGATATGTTCAAGAACCACCAAACCACTCAACGCAGGAAGATCCAGCTCGATGATCATCAGCTCCGGCTCATGTTGATGAAGATGCCGAATGGCTTCTCTTCCATCGCGCGCCTCGGCGATCCCTTCCAGGCCATGCTGTGATACACATGTATGCAGCGCCGACCGAATAATCGGATGTTCGTCCACTATGAGCACTTTATTATTCGTTGGCGTATTCCGGGTCTCGTTGGCGCCCGATTCACTTAAAATATTAAACGACTTGCGCATTTTTAACTCGCATAGGGGACTTTTATGTTGTTGGATAGGGGGCGGCCAATCAGTGCTGGTGCCCGCGGTGACTTACCCTAGTCCGATGAAGGAGAGCGTATTTATCCATTCCAGCTTACGCGGTGTTGAGTCGCGAGGACTGTAGGGGATTCCTTAAGCTGTTGGCGTAACCACCTTCAACCATTGACGAGGTGCCCGGCGCCGTCTGCCAGCACCGCCTCGTGAGCGCTGGCCGCATTTTCAGTATTCGCCTACAGAAGTGACCTCAAGGCCGCGGGTTAAATGCGCAGCGACGTTGCTGACAGCCTCGAGGACCTGAGCAGCAGGGCATTTCAATCAACCTGGCCCTCACTGCGCCGGGTGATATCTGGCAATAACTTAATGAGGAAACACCGTGATCGACGAGCCAAGATTGGCGCCACGCGAGGCCATTGTGGCGGCCTTGGAGGAGCAAAAAGAGGAGTTTTTTGCCGCCGGAAATACGATCCAGCATATTCAGATTGGTGTTAGCGGGCTAACTGCACCTCGCACTCCGGATGCCCATTACCTTCAGTTGCAAAAAGAGCGCGCCAAATTGGCGCCGGCCTTACGCAAACTGGCGGAAGCTGGCAACACGATCAATGCGGCGGCGCTCGCGCTGAACATTAAAACCGTTCGCGCGCAAATGATTGCGCGAGAAAATGCGATTCAATTCAGAGCAGATGGCTTTCGCTCGGAATAATGCAGCCTTGCCAGGGTTCGGTGGCATGGATTGATTCTGGCGAACGCTCCGGCCCAAACCTGCGAGGTTTTTTCAGAAGTAGCGGGGGGCTTGACCTTTCAAGGCTGGGTGAGGAAAAATCCGGCCTCGATAGTCATGGGTTGGCGCGTCGCTGCCATGTCGCGGGGGCAATCGAGCAGCGTTCAGCGGCGTGGGGCGTTGCCTTTTAATGGCTCCCCATCGCCCTGACGCCTCTCGACGTTCTATACCATCGAAAAAAAGCTGCTATGGTCCTGCGCGTTCTCAACCCTTGGCAGGGCGACAGGGAGAACAAAAAACCCGGCAGGGCAACCTGCGGGTTTTCTCATTTCAAATGCCTGTCACGACGCATTAAAGATTTCCCTACCGGCGGTGACATATCCGCCTACAGGCTGCGCGAAAATTATCGAGTACAACTGATCTCCTGAGAAAGCTGGCGGTGTGGACGGTGTCCAATTTTTAATGGGCGGACGCTTTTTTTGTATAAGGCCTGCCCGTTAGCTTTCTCTCTACCACACTCCATAATCCATGCGATCAAGTCACCTTTGCAGCCCGCTAAGGTCAGGACACGTTCTGCACTTACATCAAGTGCGCACCCGTCTTGGCCATTTCAATGGGTAGTGCATACCGTCCAATTCCCTTCTCTTTCAAGCCATTAAAACACCCGGCCATTCCTGAGGGGGTCGCAGTCAGGTGCTTCGCCGCAGCAACATGCTGCGCCCTCCCGCAACGCGTTTTTTTCAGCGTCTAGCCGTTGGGTCGAGCAGGCTCAGTACTTTTGTTGAGGCAAATGATGACGGAATCCCTACATTCCAAGACAAATCCTCGGCGCGAATATTTTATCTTTTGCATAGCGCTTCAATTCAATGTGACGAATGAATCAGCAGGTGACCATCCGTTAACGACCAATACAGCAAAAAAATCAACAGCCTAGTTGCTGAGACAGAGCCAGAGAGATTGTTATTACCTCATGGTGGGCGATGCGCAGCCATGGTAGGACACCACAGCAGAACTTATAGAAGATTACAAGGATGTCTAAAAGCACTTTTTACGGTGGGACCTGTTCTTTCTTTTCGCGGTATCAATGACAGTGGCCAGTGGCAGTCACCGTCCTGATTGACGTCGTCAGCGGCTCGGTGTTTCCGGCGCTTTCGGTTGACGGCAGAGTCTGTCCGGAGCCCACTATTTTGCTGGAGCGCCCCAAGGAGACCCTCCTTCGAAACGATCTGAGCTGTGAATTATACAATCAGGAACGGACTATTCAGTACGGTATCGACGGGGGACCGCAATGGCAGTTTTCAATCCCAGGCCGGGATGTTGTGCCCCGAATGGCTTACGTATCATGCAATGGTAATTCAGACCCTAGCAGCATGCGAAAATTGGTACGCCCGGAGACGGCCGTTTGGGCTGATCTGATCAGCAGCCACGACAGCTCGTTGCGCTCAACGGACTACTTGTTAGACAAGGAACAGATGTGGCACGAACAACAAATCCATGACAACGGGCTTCAGCGTTTCCATGTATTAATGATGGGGGCGATCAGATTTATTTTGACTCGATTTGGGAGGATATGAAGCCGCTCAAAAAATGGGTCGGCATGTCACGCAAGATGCAATTGGCATTCAAGGTACCGGCCAAGCTGGATCGAGAGATTTAGGCCTATTATTTCGGTCTGTACGCGAGTCGCTGGCTGCCTGAAAGTCGACGCGACTGGGGGCATGGTGGGGCCAGATGCGATAGCGAGAATCCCGACGGTGATGATGTGGGATGACCATGATATTTTCGACGGTTGGGGATCTTACAGCCCGGCGATGCAACACTGTGAGTTATTCAAGGTGATGATGCGGCATGCGCGTAAGGCGTTCTGGGTGTTCCAGATGCAGCATGCGCTTGCGGACCTGCCGCCCCTTCAGGCTTCGCAGCATGCGCACGTTTCCCCGCAGGATCCACAGTACCAGCCGATTCAGTGGGGCGCCCCAGTTGCAACACAATCGTGCCCCTGCCACTTCTTGAGGGGCAACCGGGGTTCAGCTTTGGTTACCATTTGGGGCCCTTATCGCTGTTTGTTGCTGATTTGCGTACTGAACACTCTCGCACTCAGGTATTGGGTGCCGATACTTGGAGCGCCATGCAAACGTGGTTCAACACCCTTCGAGACGACAAAGCGGTGCCTTCCGATACCAAATGCCAGCACCTGATCTTCATGTCCTCGGTGCCTGTGACACACCCCAAGTTGTCGTTAGCCGAAGGGTTACTCGATATTTTTGGCCAGGATCATGTGCTCGACAGCAATGCGGATGACTTAAAAGATCACTGGTCGCATGGCGATCATTAGGGCGAGCGCAAGCGTCTTCTCGAGTCGTTGAGCCGTGTGGCTGAGCAAAAGATGTTACGGGTCTCCATCGTCCCCGGAGATGTGCACGTGGCCACCTGGGGCAGTTGTGTTATCGCCTGGACATTCCTCCGACGTCCAACTGGTCACAGATTCAGCAGTTCACGTCCTCGGGGGTGGTGCATCCTTTCTTGGTCGGGGTCACCGAACGGCTTTTTCTTCAGCTGCTGAATCATACCGCCGGTAAGCTCCAATCCATCGATGTGCAGCATCGCGTCGAAATGATGTTGTTTCCTGGTTTTAACCGTTATGTGATGCTCGCGCGCAATTGGTTGGCATTTGAGTTGGACGTAGGGAGCACAAAACGCTCTAACCTTTGGGCATCCTGGCGCTGCGAAACCGAGCAGGGCTTTTCCAATTACCTGCAATCGGTATCACCAGCTCAATAAATGGTCCAACTGCGCCGCCCTTACCTCCCTTCATGTCCGGCCGCCGCTTGAGTCAGCCTTCCCAAAAGGGCTACGCAGGCCCTGCTGCTGTGTGGCAAGGCCAGACAGCGAGGCTGTTTATGAGGTACTGCACGTAGCAGGCGAGCATTCGTAAAAAGGTCGTGATTCTTTACGATGTCCTGCCGTTGAGGGTTTTCCCTACTTCCGATCCACCCGGTTTGCGCTTTTAATTCGTAACGGAAGCCGACATACGTGCTCTGAGGTCGTGAAGGACCCTCTGGGTTAGGATGTGCGCCCTTTCGAACACCAGTGATTGACATTGCACCTTTGCCCACATCTCTTGCCCTGGGAGGTGTGGGTTTTTTTATCGTGTTCGACGCTACCCAAATCCTGAAGAATACCGCCCTGGCCAAGGCGTTCCGTGGCTCGCCCCTGTTCAGGCCAGAATACACACAACGACGTAGCTCGACACTTTGCAGCCAGTCGAGGATAAACAGCGATCGCTCGATCCGGCCCAACTCCCGCAGGGCAACGGCCAGGCCGTTCTGGCGCACTCTTTGAGCCTCTGAGGCACTCGGTCAGAGATGGTCGTAGCCGAATTAAAAGATTAATTAAAAGTATATATCCGACGCTGTATTTTCGTACAGGTCAACTCGTCTTTAGCGCGTGCACATTGTGGCTCAAACAACCGAGCGCAATAACCACTGGTGGTAGACTTTCTATGTCAGTCAAAAACGTCGAACGGAATGTTGCTCATGGAACCTCCTGTCTCATTTTAAGACATGAAGGTTTTTGTCTGGAAAGCGTAGATGGATACTGCTTTGAAAAAGCTCAGCGCAGCGTTCTTTTTAGAACACTAGATGCAAACGTAGAATGACGGTGTATTCTGACGATCCAATCTCGGCGCTATAGATATCCATCTTGAAGTGCATAAATCGGATTTTTTATATTGCCCAATATGCCCTTTTTAACGGTTTTTTTCACCTGAAGTGACTTCATGGTGTGAATCACAACGCCGGCTACGGAACTAACGCTATACGATGGTTTCTTAGCAAACTGCGTCCTTGTATCGTGAGCCTGCGAGGTAGCCCTTTCAAGCTCACGATAATTCTGGCTTTAACGTTCCTGCGTTATTTCCCGGCGTTGGGCTTGAGAATCTGGTCGGAACTTAAAGGCAGTTCCTTCCAAAGCCCCATATCCAAAACGGTTGAATCAGGGATATTCACACCTTCGCTGGCCGAGATAAACAGCGCGTTTCCATTGTTCGTCTTAGTGACGGAATTAATTACAAATGGAGTATTTTTTTGAACCAACACCTCCCATTGATCTGAGCGAACACCCATGACATTAGCGCCTGAGCGTACGCCATCCAGTCGATAATAAATCAATGGATTCGTCGAGCTTGGCGTTCCTTTGAAGCCTTTGACTAGACTTGGTGATAGGGACGTAGATAAAAAACCGTTGCCCATCATGACGCGTCCCGGTTCAATCTTATTGAATATACTGTCTATAGGCTCTTCGGCGCGCATCACTCTAAATATGGGGGTTGCAGATGGCTGCGCCATTTTATTGATGAAGGACTCCGTATTGTTTATGTGTTCTGCTATAAGCCCGCCAGGTTTAACCCCTTCATTTCTGAGTGCTTCAGAGGCTTCATTCATGTAGACAGAACCTTGTTGGGTATAATGATCTACCGAGTCCTGCTCGCGGGCTGTCACTCCTTTATTTAGATAGCTCGCCTTTAATTGCTGGGACTGTTTCGCCTCCAACGATGCGGAGGGAACCGTCGCGTCACGATCAAAAGCTAAAGCGAGTTGTTTTTGCGCCTGCACGCTAGTACCAATTTTATATTTTCCACTATTATCGAATACGTACGTTCCTGTTGTCTTGTACGCTCCTAGAGTCTTGACAGTGCCCGAATTTATACCGTGGACTTCCCCAGAGTTGATCTCCTTCGAGGAACTTCCCCCATCAAACTTATAACTTTTCTTCCCCAACGCGGTAGAATCGCTATCACTCACAGGATGCTTGCTCCCTTGGACATTCACCGAAATTGAGCCTTCATACCCTTTAACGGTCGTTTCAATACCCTGCGCTTTTAGCGACTTGTCCAACTGGCCAGTCACACTCGACGGATTAGCGCACGTCCCCGTATTGCATCCCACAGCGGTCACCTTGCTCACGTTAAGGGCAGAGCCATTCTCTGCGCGTAACTTGACCACCTCCTGAGTCAATTCCTTGCTATTGAGCCCTCCCAGGGTTGGCGAGCCATCTGGCGCGGTATCATGATGGCCCAGCAGTTCCACCTTGGCGCGTCCGCTGATGCTATTGGGATCGCCGGCCACCACGGTGTTGTTACCTCGTGCATCACGCTCGATCACCACCGTGTTGTCGGGGTGTTTGGCTTGCATCCGCTGTACGGCCTGATCAGTGACTGGATCCGATTCGAGCTTCACGATGACCCGAGTGTCGTACTTGTCAGCCGAAGATGGCACTTCACTGACACTTTTCCTTGGCTCCCCTTCTTCCACTATGGACGGTAAGCGCTTGGCCGTCGGAGCGGGCTCGGTATCGAAATCGATGACCACATCTTCCGTGCCCACAGGGGCTTTACCGACGCCTGGTCCGCTTGCGGATGCCGCAGGTTCGTTGATGACGGCTGAGTC
>NZ_JBIVBY010000051.1:0-33460 GCF_044746405.1 Pseudomonas sp. NPDC086251 | reverse complement strand
GCGCAGACCGCGCCTTCTTTACGCTCCAGGGTGCCGTGACCCGGCAGGAACGGGGTCAGGTGCGACTTGACGCCAATCGGGCCGACGCCCGGGCCGCCACCGCCGTGGGGAATGCAGAAGGTTTTGTGCAGGTTCAGGTGCGAGACGTCGCCGCCGAACTTGCCCGGCGCACAGAGGCCGACCATGGCGTTCATGTTGGCGCCGTCGATGTACACCTGGCCGCCGTGGTCATGGATGATGCCGCAGATTTCGCGGATGCCTTCTTCGAACACGCCGTGGGTCGACGGGTAGGTGATCATCAATGCGGCGAGGTGTTCGCGGTGTTCGATGGCTTTGGCGCGCAGGTCTTCGATGTCGACGTTGCCACGGGCATCGCACGCGGTGACGACCACGCGCATGCCGGCCATGTTGGCGGTCGCCGGGTTGGTGCCGTGGGCCGAGGACGGGATCAGGCAGATGTCGCGACGGTCTTCGCCACGGCTCTGGTGGTAGGCGCGGATCGCCAAGAGGCCGGCGTATTCACCCTGGGAACCGGCGTTCGGTTGCAGGCTGATCTCGTCGTAGCCGGTGGCGGCGCAGAGCATCGCTTCCAGCTCGTCGGTCAGTTGCTGGTAACCGGCACTTTGCGCGGCCGGGGCGAACGGGTGCAGGGCGCCGAATTCGGCCCAGGTCACCGGGATCATTTCGCTGGCGGCGTTGAGTTTCATGGTGCAGGAGCCCAGCGGGATCATGGTCCGATCCAGCGCCAGGTCCTTGTCGGCGAGCTTGCGCAGGTAGCGCATCAGCTCGGTTTCCGAGTGGTAACGGTTGAACACCGGGTGGCTGAGGATCGGCGATTGGCGGACCAGCTCGGCCGGGATGGTGCTGACCACCGAAGCGGCGAGGGTGGTGAAGTCTGGCAGGGTCTTGCCGTCGGCCAGCAAGGCCCACAGGGTTTCGATGTCTGCTTGCGACGTGGTTTCGTCGAGGGACAGGCCCAGACGTTCGCCATCGATGACGCGCAGGTTGGTCTGCTGCGCCCGAGCCTTATCGTGCAGCGCGGTGGTGTGGGCGCCGGTGTTGAGCGTCAGGGTGTCGAAGAAGCTGGTTTGCTCGACGTTCAGACCGATTGTTTTCAAGCCTTGGGCCAGAATCGCGGTCAGGTGGTGCACGCGGTTGGCGATCTGGGTCAGGCCTTTCGGGCCGTGGTACACGGCGTACATGCTGGCGATGTTGGCCAGCAGCACTTGCGCGGTGCAGATGTTCGACGTGGCTTTCTCGCGGCGGATGTGTTGCTCGCGGGTTTGCATCGCCAGGCGCAGGGCCGGCTTGCCGAAACGGTCGACGGAGACGCCGACCAAACGGCCCGGCATGTCGCGCTTGAACGCATCTTTGGTCGAGAAGTACGCCGCGTGCGGGCCACCGAAGCCCAGCGGCACACCGAAGCGCTGCGCGCTGCCGATGGCCACGTCGGCGCCGAACTCGCCCGGCGGGGTCAGCACGGTCAAGGCCAGCAGGTCAGCGGCGACGGCGACCAGGGCATTGGCGGCGTGGAAACGTTCGGTCAGCTCGCGGTAGTCAAACACATCACCGTTGCTCGCCGGGTATTGCAGCAACGCGCCGAAGAACGGCGTCACGTCGGTCAGTTCCAACTCGTCGCCGACCACCACGTCGATGCCCAGCGGCTCGGCACGGGTGCGCAGCACGTCGAGGGTTTGCGGGTGGCAATGCACTGAGGCGAAAAACGCGTGGCTGCCTTTGTTCTTGCTCAGGCGTTTGCAGAAGGTCATCGCTTCGGCAGCGGCGGTGGCTTCATCGAGCAGCGAGGCGTTGGCGATCGGCAGGCCGGTGAGGTCGCTGATCAGGGTCTGGAAGTTCAGCAGCGCTTCGAGACGGCCCTGGGAAATTTCCGGTTGGTACGGGGTGTACGCGGTGTACCAGGCCGGGTTTTCCAGCAGGTTGCGCAGGATCGGCGACGGCGTGTGCGTGCCGTAGTAACCCTGGCCGATGAAGGTCTTGAACAGCTGGTTTTTGCCGGCGATGGACTTGATCAGCGCCAGCGCATCGGATTCGCTCAGGCCGTCTTCCAGGCCGAGCACGCTGGTGCCTTTGATGCTGTCGGGAATGACGCTGGCGCTCAGGGCTTCCAGCGAGTCGAAGCCGAGGCTGTTGAGCATGGCTTGCTCATCGCCGGCGCGCGGGCCGATGTGGCGGGCGATGAATTCGTTGGCGGTCGTAAGGTTTACTTGAGTCATGTCAGCGCTCCTCAGGCTTCGGCGTTGGCTTTGATCAGACGGTCGTAGGCGTCCTGATCCAGCAGTTTGGCGACAGCCGCAGCGTCGGTTGGCTGGAAGCGGAAGAACCAGCCTTCGCCCAGCGGATCTTCGTTGACCAACTCAGGGCTGCTGTCGAGTGCCGGATTGACTTCCAGCACTTCACCGTCCAGCGGCATGTACACGCCGCTGGCGGCTTTTACCGATTCCACGGTGGCGGCTTCAGCGCCTTTGTCGTAGGACTGCAGCTCAGGCAGTTGTACGAAAACCACGTCGCCCAAGGCGTTTTGTGCGAAAGCAGTGATGCCGACGGTGACGCTGCCGTCAGCTTCGGTACGCAGCCATTCGTGATCTTCAGTAAAACGCAACTCGCTCATGGAAACTCCTAAGGGGCCAGACTCGTCTGGTGGACGCTATTGAATGCTTTGGGCAAAAGCCCTGCTTTATGAGCGGTTACTAAGCAAAATCACGGCCAATGTTTATTATTCTTTGTAAATCAATAGCTTATGTATTGATCCAAGGCGTAAGGATTTGCTGGCTGTAGCGAAATCGCTACAGCACAGAGCATAGAAAAAAGCCTAAGGGGATCAAAGCCTTGCACAGCGGTGGTCGAGGGAGGGTGTAGCGATATCATTCCACTGTAGCGCTTTCAGTACAGGTGAAGGTCGCTTTTGAGCCGGATTTTTAAAGCGGCGCAGAACCTGTGGGAGCGGGCTTGCTCGCGAAGGCGGTGTGTCAGTCGACCTATGTGTTGAATGCAAAGCCGCCTTCGCGAGCAAGCCCGCTCCCACATTTGACCGAGTAGGACTTACGGCTTGTTGGGAATGCCGTACTTGCGCAACCGGTGGGCAATCGCGGTGTGCGAGGTTTGCAGGCGGTTGGCCAGTTGGCGGGTCGAGGGGTAGCTGACGTAGAGTTTTTCCAGCAGGGTTTTCTCGAAGGCTTCCATGGCCTGTTCCAGGCTGTCGACTTCGCTATCGCTCTGGCGTGCGACGGAGGTACCGGCGATGTCGAGGTCGCCAATGTCGACCAGGGTGCTTTCGCAAATAGCCGCCGCGCGGAAGATCACGTTCTGCAACTGCCGCACGTTGCCCGGCCAGCGATTGCCCAGCAATGCCGGATAAGTGCCCGGTGCCAGCCGACAGACCGGACGCTGGATCTGCGCACAGGCCTGCTGCATGAAGTAGCGCGCCAGCAGCAGAATGTCCTGGCCGCGCTCACGCAGCGGTGGGACTTCGACGTTGAGGACGTTGAGGCGATAGAACAAGTCTTCGCGGAACGTCCCTTCGCTGACCATTTTTTCCAGGTCGCGGTGGGTCGCGCTGAGGATCCGCACGTTGACCTTGACCTCACGATCGCCGCCCACCCGGCGGAAGCTGCCGTCGTTCAGGAAGCGCAGCAACTTGGCCTGCAAGTACGGCGACATCTCGCCGATTTCATCGAGGAATACCGTGCCTTGGTTGGCCAGTTCCATCAGCCCCGGTTTGCCGCCCCGTTGCGCACCGGTGAAGGCGCCGGGGGCGTAGCCGAACAGTTCGCTTTCGGCGAGGTTCTCCGGCAATGCCGCGCAGTTCAACGCCAGGAACGGTGAACTGTGCCGAGCACTGATGGCGTGACAAGCACGGGCCACCAGTTCTTTGCCGGTGCCAGTTTCACCCTGGATCAACAACGGCGCATCGAGCGCCGCGACGCGTTGAGCGCGGGCCTTGAGGGTGCGGATCACCGGGGACTCACCCAGCAGCGCATCGAAGCCTTCGGCATGGTCGTGGTGCAGCGCCGAAAGGCGTTCGCCGATGCGGTTCGGTTGATACAGGGTCAGCAGGGCGCCGGCATCGGTGATCGGCGTGGCGTCCAACAGCAAGGTCTGGCCGTTGACGGTGATTTCCCGCAGCGGCAGCCGGAAGCCTTGTTCGAGCAGGGCGTCGAGCAGGGCCGGGTCGGCAAACAGCTCGGCGACACTTTCACCCGCCGGTTCGCGGCCGTACAGGGCGATCAATGCCGGGTTGGCCAGCAGCACTTTGCCGGCGCTGTCCAGGGCCAGTACCGGATCGGTCATGGCCGCGAGCAACGCATCAAGCTGCAAGTGCCGGCGCTGGCCGGGCAGGATGTCGACCACCGTCACCGCTTGCACGCCACGCACGCTGAACAGGGCATCGCGCAATTCTTCGAGGACTTCCGGACTCAGGGTTGGAGCGTCGATGTAGACGTTGGGCGGGACCATTTCCACCGCATCCAGATTGAGATTGCGCCCACCGAGCAAGGCCAGGACTTCCTGGGTAATGCCGACGCGGTCGATGAAGCTGACGTGGATACGCATGGGGCGGTTTTTGGTTCTGGAGTGCGGAGGGTGGCAAGTATGCCTTGGGGCGGGGTGTTAGGTGAAATGCGCGTGCAAATTGCAGGAGCGAGGCTTGGCCGCGAAGGGGGCATCAAGATTGCCAAAAGCTTCGCGGGCAAGCCTCGCTCCTACAGGTTATGGGGGGCTTCGACGATTTGTATTATTCCAGGTGTTCGGGTTTGACCGGGTCGCCGGATTTGACGTCGAGTTGCGCCCGTACATCTTCAAACATCAGGTCGTATTCCTTGTGTACAGACGTGATGCTGGCATCCTTGGGCAGGCCGTAATTGTGCGCGATGCGCGTGGCATGACGGGCGAAGTCGAAGGCCTGATCCTTGGGCAGGAAGAATTCTTCATTCAGTTCCTTGCCTTCAACTGAACCATGCAACTTGAAGCGCATGCCTTCTTCGGGATCCTGGCAGACTTCATAGTCGATGCTCAGGCTGAAGCTGTAGTCGTCCTCGTTCAGCGCGTGGCGTTCGATGTGCAGGTGACCGGGCTCAAACGTGGCCATTGGCGTCTCTCCATCAATAAGGCATTGAATCAGGGCAGACCTCAGGCCGGCCCCAGAGTTTCTTTTATGGGTCGCTCATTCGGTGCGCGGCCGTGGTTGTACTGAATAGTGGAGAGGCTATGAGGTTGTTGTTGGAATACACACCGCCTTATGACTGGCCGGCGATGCTGGGTTTTTTGTCGGCGCGGGCAATTGCCGGGATGGA
Source organism: Pseudomonas sp. NPDC086251 (assembly GCF_044746405.1). Taxonomy (NCBI): domain Bacteria; kingdom Pseudomonadati; phylum Pseudomonadota; class Gammaproteobacteria; order Pseudomonadales; family Pseudomonadaceae; genus Pseudomonas; species Pseudomonas sp. NPDC086251. The sequence continues at coordinate 28,151 of NZ_JBIVBY010000051.1, read as the reverse complement.
AGGGGTGGTCGATGGCGTTTACTCGCGCAGCATCGCGCTGAACGGTGTTCACGGCACGTTTTCGATCAAGCCTGCGGCGGTGGATGCGCTTGAGCTGACGCTGGATTTTCCAGACTCCGCCGCCGTACCCGAGATCGTCGCGCGGCTGCGGCGGATGTTTGATCTGGATGCGGATCTGGCGTCGATCCATCAGCAACTGGCGATTGATCCATTGATGGCGCGGTTGATCGCCGAGCGTCCGGGGCTGCGGGTGCCGGGAGCGTGGGACGGCCTGGAGTTGGCGATTCGTGCGGTGCTGGGGCAGCAGATCAGCGTGGGCGCGGCGATCAAACTGGCGGGGAAACTGGTGGCGCAGTATGGCGAGCCGCTGGGTTTGTCGCGGCCCGGGTTGACTCATGTGTTTCCTCAGGCGAGTGTGTTGGCCGCAGCGGATCTGGCGACGTTGGGGATGCCGAAAAGCCGTGGGCGGACGCTGTCGGGTGTGGCTCAGGCGCTGCTTGATGATCCATTGTTATTTGAACCGGGGCGGGAAGGTGGGATGGCTCGGTTGCTGGCGTTGCACGGAATTGGTGACTGGACGGCGCAGTACATTGCCTTGCGGCAGTTGCGGGAGACGGATGCGTTTCCGTCGGGGGATGTGGGGTTGATCAAGGCGCTGGTGGCGCTTGAAGGTGGGCCGGTGATGGCGCGCGAATTGTTGCAACGGGCCGAGGTCTGGCGGCCTTGGCGAGGGTATGCGGCGCAGGTGCTTTGGACTTCTTTGAGCCGGTCGGACTGATGCTGATCCTGATTTTGTGCTGACTGTTAGGGCCTCTTCGCGAGCAAGCCCGCTCCCACATTTGATCGCGGTCATCCGGGAGAATGCGATCAAATGTGGGAGCGGGCTTGCTCGCGAAGAGGCCGGTATTGTCACCACCACTGCGGGCGATGTGAACCCAATTCCCCAGCCGGTATCGCCCACTGCAATGGTGTCCCGGTGATTTTCAGCGGCACCTGCAACCGATGGGCCGGTCCCCAAGGCGTTTGCTCAACCAATAGCCCTTGATCGTTATCATCCTCTGCACGCAACGGATCGCGGGTGCCGGGTCCATTTTCAATCAGCAACTTCGCCGTCCGCGCCAGCGACAATCGCGCCGATCCACCGCGACCGCTGTTCAACCGCTCTGCCAGTAACTTGATCGCACTGGCCGCCATCAAATACCCGGTGGCGTGGTCCAGCGCTTGTAACGGCAAGGGTGTCGGTTTATCCGCGTGCTGCCACTGCCTGCCGGCTTCGGCAATCCCGCTGCTCATTTGCACCAGGCTGTCGAAGCCACGGCGGTTCTGCCATGGGCCGCTCCAGCCGTAGGCGTTCAGGCACACGTCAATCAGGCCAGGAGCCATGTGCTGGCGATCAGCGACGCCGTAACCCAGGCGCTCCAGTGCATCGGCGCGGTAGCCGTGGAGCAAAATGTCGGCGTCCTTGAGCAGGCTTTCGAACAGCACACGATCGGCCGGGTCGTGAAGGTCCAGGCGCGCGCAGCGTTTACCCAGCGTCACTTCAGGCACCACGCCCGGCTCGTTCCAGGTCGGCGGATCGATACGCAACACGTCGGCGCCAAGCCCGGCGAGGAAGCGACTGGCAACAGGGCCGGCCAGTACGCGGGTCAAATCCAGCACCTTGATCCCGGCCAATGGTTGCGCCACCGAACCCTGCCACGGTTTTGCATTCTGGCTGCTGTTGGCGGCGAACTGAATCAGCGGTTCGGCGTTCACAGCCTGACCCTGGGGATGAACTTGCCACTGTTGCCAACTGCGCATCTCGGCGGCGCAGCCACCGGCTTCGACCACAGCGTGTTCCAGATCGCTCTTCGCCCATTGCGCAACCTTGCTGGCCATCGCCGGGCGGTCGGCACAGGCGCCGAGAACACTTTCGGCAGCCGCGCGGTGGTGGGGCGCGTTGGTGTGCAGGCGAATCCAGCCGTCCTTGGTGGCGTAGTCACCCGCGACCGGATCCCACAGCGGCGGCACGCTCCAGCCGACCGGGCGGATCGAAGTGGCAAACCAGAACGAAGCCAGGCGGCGGTCCACTTCAAGGTTGGGCAGGCGACCGGTGTGCTGATGGAGCAATTCGCTGATGGCCTGGCCGGCGACGGCAATGCTAGCGCAGGCCAGGTCAGTGACGGCGAACGCCGAGGGCAGGGCACCGTTCGCGGTGAACGGGATGGCGGTGCTGGGCAAGCCGAGTGCGGCTTGAATGGACGTGAGTAAATCAGTCATCGAAGGCCCTCCGGAATGAGGGCTCGATCATAGATCAAAATAGATGACAGGCCGGATGAAACCTGTGGGAGCGAGCCTGCTCGCGAAGGCGGTGTGTCAGGCAACCTCTCTGTTGAATGTGACATTGCCTTCGCGAGCAGGCTCGCTCCCACAGAGGATCTGTGGTGCGACCTTAAACCCGGAACTGATCCATCAATTTCATTTGCTGGGTGGTGAGGGAGTTGAGGTGGCTGCAGATCTGTGCCGATTCGGTGGCCTGGCCGGTCAGGGTTTCGGTGACGGTGCGGATCGCCGAGACGTTGCGGTTGACCTCTTCGGCCACCGCGCTTTGCTGTTCGGCGGCACTGGCGATTTGCAGGTTCATGTCGCTGATCACGGTGACGGCGTCGCTGATTTTGCTCAAGGCCTGGACCGCTTGCTGGATCTGCCCGGCGTTGCTGTGGGCCTGGGTCTGGCTCGAATGCATGGTCGCGACCACGCCGCGAGTGCCGGTCTGGATGCGTTCGATCACGATGCGGATTTCTTCCACCGAATCTTGCGTACGTTTGGCCAGGTTGCGCACCTCATCGGCCACCACCGCAAACCCGCGACCGCTCTCGCCGGCACGAGCCGCTTCGATCGCGGCGTTGAGCGCGAGCAGGTTGGTCTGCTCGGCGATGCTGCGGATCACTTCCAGTACCGAACCGATCTGCTCGCTGTTGACCGCCAGCGCTTCGACTTCGGTCACGGCTTTACTGACTTCGTCGGCCAGCTGATTGATGTCGCGTGTACTGCGCTCGATGATCGACATACCATCGCGGGCCGACTGGTCGGCACCCTTGGCGGCATTGGCCGCGTTCGAGGCACTGTTGGCAACGTCGTGGGCGGTGGCGCTCATTTCGTTGGAGGCGGTGGCGACCTGGTCGATTTCGCGGAACTGCACCTGCATGCCTTCGCTGGTCTGGCGGGCGATTTCCGAAGACTGGTCGGCGGTGCCACGGGCGTCGGTGATGCTTTGTTTGATCTGCGCGATGGTCGGCTGCAGCTTGTCGAGGAAACGGTTGAACCAGCTGACCAGTTCGCCCAGTTCGTCTTTTTTGCTGTAGTGCAAACGTTGGGTCAGGTCGCCGTCGCCACTGGCAATCGCCTTGAGCATCTCGGCCACGCTATTGATCGGCCGGGTCACGCCGGAGGCGGTGAGCCAGATCAGCAGCAGGCCGACGAGACCTGCTACGACTGCCACCAACAGCGCTTTAATCGTGCCGCTTTGCTGGGCGTCATCGAGTACGGTTTGCAGTTTGACCGAGTCGGCCAGCAGCACTTGTTTCGGCAGGTCAATCACCACGCCCCAGGCTTTGGAATCGACAATCGGGCTGACCGGGTAAACCGCGCGGATCAAGTCGCCTTGTTCAAGGATTTTCGGCGTGCCTGAGCTGAGCAATTGCAGGACGTCCTTGCCGTCTGCGCCCAGGGTGTCGCCGATGCTTTTACCGACCTTGCTCGCGTCGACACTGTAACCGGCGAGCACGCCGCTGCCGGAGACGATCAGCATGTGCCCGGCGCTGTTGAACAGGTCGCGCTGGGAGTCCACCGCCGCAGCTTGCAGGGCGTCGAGGGCGATGTCCACGCCGACCACACCGATGGATTTGCCGTCCACCAGCAACGGTACGGAAATGGTCGTCATCAGCATTTCCTTGCCGCCGACGGTATCGGCATACGGATCGAGCAGGCAGGTACGCTTGCTGTCGCGAGGGCAGGTGTACCAACTGTTATAGGGTGTGCCGCTGAGGCTCAGGGTGGTTTTGGTCATGTCGTCTTCGACCATGATCGTGTTGATCCCGGAACCACCGGCACGGCTCCAGTAACTGGCGAATCGTCCGGCTTCGTTGGACTGGCGCGCGGCGTCGTTGGCGAACTCGCTGTCCTTGCCGTCCAGGCCATTGGGCTCGAACGCCAGCCAGATCCCCAGCACTTTGCTGTTGCGTTCGAAGGCGGTTTTCAGGCTCTGGTTCAACTCTTCACGCAGGGCACCGGCCTCAAGCGAACGCTTGGCGGCCAGGGTGCGCATGTCCTTGATCTGGTCGGCCAGCGCGGTCACTACCAGCAGGCTTTCACCGAAGGTCTTCTGCACCCGCACGGCTTGCTCGGCAGCTTTGGCCTGGAGCAGGTCCTGCACGCTGTCGGTGAGCATCTTGCTGCTGGATGCACTGACCAGTTCATCGTTCTGATTGGTCTGGTAGATGTTCATGCCGACGATCAATGCGACCACACCAAGCAGGCACAGACCGGACAACAGGACTATTTTCAGGCGGATGGAGAGAGCGTCGAACATAGGGCGAACTCGCGAATGGATGAGGTGTTGGCTGTGAGTCGGGGGTCGACCCGGTTCGCCAAATCCATTCAGCGCCATTCAATGCACATCGGCGTGAGCAGAAGTTGCATGAATGGCCTGCCGACGAGCGGTAGCAGGTGAACGTTTGCGCAGGTAAATACCCTGAAAAGGACTGGAATTCAGGAGATTTCCGGCACCGATTCCGGTCGCGACCACATCCACAGATTGCCCAGGCTCATGCCCGCGATGGCCAGGTAAATCGGCCAGCCGTGATCGAGCATCACCAGCATCAAACCTGCGCACAGCAGCATGCTGACAGTGGCGCTGACCTTGGCCCGGCGCGCGATGATTTTGCCGTTGCGCCAGTTGCTGAGGATCGGGCCAAACAGACGATGGTTTTCCAGCCAGGCACTCAGGCGCGGTGAACTCTTGGTCGCGGCCCAAGCGGCCAGCAGGATGAACTCGGTGGTCGGCAGGCCGGGGATGACGATGGCGATCAGGCCGATGCCCAGGCTGACGTAAGCCAACAGGCCGAAGAGGAGACGGGTGATCTTGGGGGTGGCTGGTTGAGGCATGGGCTCAAGGGAACGGGTGTGAGGCGGATCGGAATCTTACAGGCTTGCTTGCTCCGTCCCCTGTGGGAGCGGGCTTGCCCGCGATAGCGATACTACATTCAGCATTTTTTTTGAATGGTAGACCGCCATCGCGGGCAAGCCCGCTCCCACAGGAGATTGCAATCTGTCAGGCGAGTTCTGGGGTGTAAGCCTGTTCGAGCAGAACGGTGAATCGGTTGAAGGCATCGATAGCGCCTTTATCCAACTCGGCTTCTTCTTGTGCGCTGAGTGCCAAACCATCGAGGGTTTTGACGAAGCGTTTCCAGCCTTCAGCGCGGCCACCGGCCGGTTCACCGAGGTGGCGGGCACCGAAGGTTTCGCTTAGGCCCAAACCCACGGCACGCTTGATCAAAAACGCCGCGCCGAGCTTCGAACCCTCGGACACGAACAGCCAGCCCAGCGCCTCGGATTTGGTCGGATTTTTCACGGCACCGGCGACGGGCGCTGGCACTTCGGTGTCCAGGTCCGCGAGGTCAGCCTTGGCTGCTTCAGCACGGCAGCGAGCCGGCAGGTCCGGGACGATGGCGGTCAGTTCCGCATCGTTGTACAGCGACACCAGTTCCGACTGGAACAGGTACTGCGCCACGACAAAACGAGCGAAGTTGGCCTGAATCTCAAACGGCGCGTGGGCTTTGACCAGGGCATCGAGTTTGGTGTGTGGTTCGTGAGTGATCTGGTTCAAGCGTTGCGAACGCAGAGCAGGGCGTTGAGCAGTGTCCTGAGTGGTCATGTGAATTCCTTGAGAAAAAGAGGCGCTTGGTAACGAGACGAATGGCGAGGCGCCGGACAGTAAAAAATCCTCACGGCACTGCTTCTATCGCGCAGTGCCGTGAGGTGGACAGGGTCAGATATCCCACACCAGGTTGACCGCGAAGTTACGGCCCGGTTGAGTCAGGCGATCGAGGTTGGCAGGTTGCGTCACCGAAGCTTCGCCGACGCTGTCGTAACCGCGCACGTCATCCCACTGCCAGTACTTTTTGTTGGTCAGGTTGTAGAGACCCGCGTTGACGGTCACATCGTCGGTGACTTTGTAGAAACCGGCCAGGTCGAGCACGCCATAACCCGGGGTCTTGAACTGGGTACTGGTGCCGTCCGGGGTTTTGAAGCTGGTGCTGTCGACACGGGTCTTGCGTTTGACCAGTGTCCAGCTCAACAGAGCGCCGTAGTTGTCCTGGTCGTAACCCAGACCGAACACGCCGGTCAGCGGGTTGATGCTGTTCAGCGGCTGGCCGCTGTCATCGTTACGCCCATACAGGTACGCCACCGAGCCTTGGGTATAGAGACCCGCCGGGGCTCCGAGGCTGTCCAGGTTCAGGCGGCCCTTAAGCTCCACGCCCTTGATGGTGGCGTGCTTGATGTTGTTGCTCTGGAACGTGGTCTCGGTGTAGCCGGGCGTGATGGCGTTCTCGTCGATGAAGTCGCGGTATTTGTTGTAGAACACCGCAACATCGAAGGTGCCCGCCTCGAATTGGCCGCGCAAGCCGGTTTCATAGCTCTTGCTCTTTTCCGGTTCCAGGTCCGGATTAGGCGCGACCTGATAGCCGCCGGCCAGGTTTTCGAAGCGACCGTACAGGGCCTTGGCGGTTGGCGTGCGGAAGCCTTCGGCGTACTGGCCATACCAAGTGTAGTTGTCGTTGAAGCTGTAGGTGGTGCCGAATTTTGGCGACAGACGATGCCAGGTCTTGGTGTCGTCGTTCACTTCACCGTTACCGCTCTGGTCGGCGGTGGCGAGGAACTCATCAGTGATGTGTGGCTTGAGCTGGGTGTAGTCGTAGCGAACGCCGGGCAGGAAGGTCCAGTTGTTCCAACTGATCTGGTCCTGGGCGAACAGGCTGTAGGTGTTGATGGTCGGATCCGGGAAGTCGCTGGCCGGGGTCAGGGTGTCGGTGGCGCTGGCGGCACCCACGGCACGGCAGGCGCCGAACACGGTCAGGCAGGTGCCGTTGCCGGTACGCAGGCCGGTGACTTTGTCTTGCTTGATAGTGGTGCCGTAGGTCACGAGGTGGTCGGTGGCGGCGATGGCAAACGATTTGTCCGCCTGGACATCAAACACCCATTGGCGATCCTTGTAGGTGGTGTCGCGGTTGCGCAGCACCGTGCGCGACGGCGCGTAGATTTCTTCGGTGCTCTGGTCGGTCTTGGCGATCTGGTAGTTCAGCGTCCATTTGATGTGGTCGGCCAGGGCGCTGTCCAGACCGAAGCTGTGCTCCAGGCCAAATCGCTCGCGGGTGACCGTGTCGTTGCCAGTGCGGGATTTATAGAAGCCGAAACCGCGTCCCGCGTTGAACGGGCCGCCCACTGCACTGAGCTGGTTGGTGTCGCGGTCGTCCTTGTAGTGTTCGTAGGTCAGGCCGAAGCGTGCGTCGTCGGTGTAGTTCCAGCCCAGTTTGGCCAGCACGTTGGTGGTGCGCACGTCCTCGGGGTTGGCCTCGGTGCGGTTCAGGCCGGTGCCGCCGGTTTCACCGTAGGAGTCTGTTTCATGGCCATTGCGCTGACTCAAGTGCAACAAGCCATCAAAGTTGCCGGTGCGTCCGGCCACGGTGCCGGACCTCAGCCAGCTATCGTCAGCCGAGCTGTAACCGGTCTTCAGGCGCGCACCCACCGCTTCGCCCGGCTTGATGATGTCGTCCGGGTCCAGGGTGTAGTAGCTGACCGCGCCGCCGATGGCGTTGCTGCCGTACAGCACTGACGCCGGACCGCGAAGGATTTCCACGCGTTTGACGATTTCCGGGTCGACGTAGTTGCGGTTGGTCTGGGCGTACGGGCCGTTGAAGAAGCTGTCCGGCACCTGCACGCCGTCGATCTGGGTCAACACGCGGTCACCGTCGATGCCACGGATGTTGTAGCCGGTGATGCCGGCGCGCTGACCAGCACCGCCGACAGAAACCCCCGGCTCGTAACGCACCAGATCCTTGATGCTGTTTACGTTGTTGCGGTCGAGGTCTTCGCGGGTGTAGACGCTGACTGTGCTCGGCACGCTGTTCACGTCCTGTTCGTTACGGGTGGCACTGATGGTCACCTGTTCCAGGTTGAGCGCGTTGCTGTTGCTGCGCTTCTCCAGCACGATGTTGTTATTGCCCAGTTTGCGATAGCTCAGGTTGGTCCCCACCAACAGGCGATCCAGGGCTTTCTCCGGCGGCAAGGAACCCCGGACACCCGGTGATGCCACGCCTTGCGCCAGCTCGGCCGGCAAGCCGACCTGCCAGCCGGTTACCGCGGTAAATGCGTTGAGCGCCGAGACCAGCGACTGCTGAGGAATGGCGAACGCGTAATCGCCCATGTTGCGGGTCGGCTGCTCGATGGCGGTGGCGGCCATGAGCGGCGCGCTGCCGGCCATCAGGATGGCGACGGTCAGCAGCGACAGCACGCGGGAAGGTGAAGAGGCTTGGCGGGTAAGGCGAGAGGACATCGATAGCGCTCCGTGTCGCACGAATCTTTATAGGTGCTGATTGGCATTTAAAGATGCGAATCAATTGCATTGGCTATAACGAGACGTACGGGCTTCGGCTATCGAGTAAAAATAATTCTCATTTAGTTCAAGATCACCAACGCCGGGAATTCTTGAAGGCGAGCGGAGGTGATGTGAGCCAGTGAACGAACCACGTCCAGCGGTTGATCGAGGCGGTAATTGCCGGTCACCGCGACGTCGGCCAACTGCTCGTTGTTGTTGATGATCCAGCCCGGATAGTAGCGACGCAGCTCCGCCAGCACCTGGCTCAGCGGGCAGTTTTCGAACACCAGCCGGCCCTGGACCCACGCCAGGTCGGTGGCGGCATCGAGCTTGACCGGTCGATCAAAACCGTTGGGGCCGATGCGGATACTTTCGCCGGCCGACAATCGCACCCGCGCATCGTCGCGGGTGGCCTGCAAGTCGACGTCGCCACGCTGCACCCGAACCTGCGCCACGCCATCGAGGTAGCGCACCGCGAACGCGGTATCGCGCACGCTGGCCTTGACCGGGCCGGCATCGATTTCCAGCGGCTGACCGCGATTGGCCGCCACCTCGAAAAATGCCTCGCCCTGGAACAAACGGGCCACGCGCTGTTGATCGTTGATGGTGCTGGAAAACGCCGAGTTGGTGTTGAGCAGCACGTGCGAACCGTCCTCCAGTTGCAGGCGCTGACGTTCACCCACCACGGTCAAATGATCCGCCTGCAGGCGCATCGGCAGATTGCTGAAACTGAACAGGCCGAGGATCAGCACGGCGGCGGTGGCCAGTGGTTTCCAGTGCGGACGCAGGCGCGACAGGACGCTCACTTTCGGCGGCTTGGCGGCCAGGCTTTGCGCGCACTGCACGACTTGCGGGCCATCCCAGATTGCCTGGGCCTTGGCAAACGCCTGGGCATGCAACGGGTCGGCCTCGAGCCAGGCGTGGAACTGGCGTGTCTGTTCTTCGCTCGGACTGCCCAGCACAATCAGCCAGTCCAAAGCCTGGTCCATCGCGCTTGCGGGGTCCCGCGCCGGGGAGGGCGGAGGGGAGCGGTGGGTGTCCGTCACGGTGTTTCCTCGGCAGTGTCTGTGCACGGCTGTTTTTTTAGTGGAGCTCGAAAGTGCAGCAAGGGTAGCAAAGCCCTGTGGATTCAGTCGCCGTTTAACCGCTCGGCGACATCGATGCAGATCGCCATGATCAGCTTCAGCTCTTTTTGCACGGTACTCAACGACACGCCGAGCTTCTCGGCAATCTCCAGATAACTGTGCCCGTGCAATCGGCTGAGGATGAAAATCTGCTGCTGACGGGCGCTGAGTTCATTGAGGCTCACGTTCAAACGCTCCAGCAACTGTTCGGCATGGGCAGCCTCCTCGGCACTGCTGGCAGGTGCGGCGATGCTTTCCACCACCTCCGTCGGAACGTCATCGAGCATCGTCCGCGACTGAATGCGCCGCGCACGCAAATGGTCCAGCGCCAAGTTGCGCGCCGTCTGGAAAACGAAGGGTTCAAGGTGATCGATGGCCCGCTCACTGAGCGCCCGCGTTACGCGCAGGTAGGTTTCCTGCAAGAGGTCTTCGGCGGTGCTGTGATTGTTGACCATCCGCTCCAGAGTGCGCAGCAGCGAAACTCGCTGGGCGATGAAGACGTGATTGAAGCGCGATTGACTCACGGGAGAACCTGATCCATTACGAGTGAATGATAATGCTTATCATCTGTGTGGGCGGTCAAGCACTTGTTTGTAAGCGTCGTCATACGTTCGGAGCGGGAGGACGCCGATTCAGCGCTGCCCGTTTTGCGGGAAATGGCGCAGCTCTCAGTCATTGCATGGCTGCAAATGTCAGATATTTCAGAGACTGGCGTAGGCGAGATCCCAAACGCTTCCTGGCCCCTCAGACAGTTGTGGATGACTGCTATACCCCTGTTGATACTTTGTTTTTCAGCGTGGTTTTTGACAGGGACATCAAGTGACGGCACTCCAGGAATGGGAAAAGCCAGTTCTCAATAACGGACAATTTTTGTGTTTCGTGAGCCGGCAGTTGGCTCTCGCACTGGCAATCTTTGGTCTGGCGCTCGCCGCTGGCGGTTGTGTTTTTGCACCGGCGCAGAGCTTTACGTTGCAGGCCGAAGTGCCGGCTGATTTCAGGGTCAAGGCCGATGCCTATTACGAGCCGGCCACCGGCGAAATCTGTGAAGCACCGCCGCGTCAGCGAGGTGAAGTGGCGCCGAATCGCAAGTTTTTCACCAGTGAGTTCCAAAGCATTGCACGCACGGCCGAGTTTCAGATTCCGCTGACGACGCGCGCGGGTGGCTGTCCGTTGGTGTTGAGTAGTTTGAGGTTGAATCTGCGAGGGAAATGGGGGCTGGCTCGACTCGATGGCAGTAATGATTTTGCCAGCCTGTCTTTTTACGACGAACTTGCAGATGGCCGTCCAGGTTTTCCAGCTACTGGAGTTCAGGAGTTTCAAGGGCAATGCCAGTGGCTGTTTCGCACTATTGGACCCAATCGCAATATTCGGAAAATCCTGCACTGCCGGGCCGTCGATGCGGAGGGGGAGATGGTGAAACGGATGGCAGGCGGGGTATTACAGCGTGATCAGTTGCCGGGCAGGACGGTGAGGATGGTGTTTAGCCTGGCAAAGGAAGAGGAACCTTATATGGGGGACAACTGGATTCGGTTTCCGCAAGGCTGGAAACGCTGCTTGGGTAAAAGCCTTGAAGACCAATATGCCTTCTGTCGAGGCAACACCACCGATTTCAAACCTTTCAAAATGCCCGACGGCAGAACTTGTACCGTTTACCCCAACTGTACTGAATAAGGAAATCAGACATGACACTTCAGGAGCGAGATATCCCTTGTTTCAGCAATAAAATGCTGGCTTGTCCGTTGCGGGGGCACTGGACGAGCTTTCGATTGGTTGACGAGCACGGAGATGGAAAACCCTACGGCGGCTTGCATTACACCCTTATGGACAGCATCGGCCAGGAATATACCGGACGGTTGGATGGTGAGGGTTTTGTCAAGTTGGAGAATCACTATCGCGGCCCCGTTGTACTCACGCTGAATACCGAATTTCGAGGTGTGGATGACTTGTACAGCGCCTTGCTGAAAAGGAAACACTATCCTCTCCCCATCACCGAACTCCAGTTCCGCGCCGAACAAACCCGCTTCTTCCACGAAGACGGATTTCGTCGCGAGCACAACCCGGCGATTAAGGGCGCCGATGTCTTTGTGCAGGTCGAGGTGCGGGATCTGGTCCGCCATAGCGCGCATCTTCCGCCAGTCGTCCGGCGTTTTTATGAACCACAATCGTCGCTGCTCCGAGCCATGAGCGAGTTGGGTTTCGGCCCCGAGCATTCGTTCGGCATTGCGCTGAGCCCCAACCAACAAAACGTACTGGAAGTGCGGCCGATGCGCGCCATGCGGCCACTGCTGTCCACCGACGACAATTTCTGTGCCTTGAACCTCTATCAACTGGCGTTGATGGCGACCTTGAGTTACACCGACTTCGCCCAAGACCCGCGCGAAAAACCGCTGGATAAAGTGCGCTTTCCCGAGGACCCAAGCATCGGCAATCTGTTTGGCGAGGCGTTGGCCAGCTACCGGGAAAATTGGCGAGTCGATAAGAGCCAGTCTCAAAGGTTTTACCCGTTGTACGAGGACGTGCCGTATTCAAAGCGTCTGGAAATCCTGCCGTTCGACCCGACGCTGTATGAGCAAAACCACCCGGACAAAGGCAAAGACCAGGAACACCCGGCCAACCAGCATTTTTTCGATGATCAGGAGGATGGCGGCGATACCCAGGCGTTTATTTGTCATCACGACGAAGTCGTTCTGATTTCGGTGCGCGGCACGGCCAGTCTGAAAGATGCGTTACGTGATGTGCATGCACTTCAGGTTCCGTTCGAGGAGGGTGTCGGGCAGGTTCACAAGGGGTTTTACAGCGCGTATCAGGCACTCAGCGAGTTCGTACATAACTATTTGGACCGATTCTATGCGGGTCAAAAAATCATTATTTGTGGGCACAGTCTCGGTGGAGCAATCGCTTTGCTGCTGGCCGAAGCACTACGTCGATTCCCTGATGAAAATTACAACATCCTCCTCTACACCTACGGCGCCCCACGCGCCGGCGACTCAACCTTCGTCGAAGGCGCCACCGACCTCGTCCATCACCGCATGGTCAACCACAACGACCCGGTGCCCGGCGTGCCGGCGCCGTGGATGGACGCTAACTGGAAGGTCTGGGTCCCGGGCCTGGGGGCCACGGTCGTTTCCGGACCTTATGGCCTGTTGCTGTTTGGCGCCGGGCTGGTGCGCGTTGGTGGTGATCCCTATCAGCATCACGGGCAACAGCAGCATTTCATGCCCGTGCGCTTTGGTGACAAAGAGTGGTCGGCGGTTTTGTGGGACCCGGACTGCGAGTCCATCGAAGACGCCGCCTGTACGGCCATGCTGGAAAAGACCCGGCGGGGCGATATGCCGGCCCGCGATGGCCTGCTCGCGCAACTGATCAACTACACCGACCATATGATGATCGCCAGTTACATCCCTTGCGCCTGGGCAACTCTGCGTCGCTGGCAGCAAAGCCAGGAAACCGGCACGACCGTTGTCACCGAACGTGAGTACGACGTTGTCGATATCGCCCTCGCGGCGCTCAAGGTGAAACTTCACGAGTATGCCCAGCAGATGCGGCATAACGAGGGACCGCGTGGCGCGACGAAAGATGAAAGCGCCACCATTGAGGCGTTGTACAGAGAGCGTGACCGGCTGGAGAGAACCCGCAAACGCCTGCAAAACTTGCGCTATCGCCGCCTCACCCCGGCTGATGTGTACGGCAGTGCTGCCCGGTTACCGGAGTTTGCCGGTGGCGTGGAACGTTGGTTCAAACAGGCTGAAAATCAGCGAAAGGAGCAGTACGCAATGATTCCAAGGCAATTGGATGATGGATTGTGGCTGGCCCGCGAGCCGCTGGATATCGATTCGATTGTCTGAGTATCGCCAGCGCTGGATTTAAAGGACTAAAAAGATGCATGACCCAATCTCCCAACAACGCTTCTATCTCGATATCAGCGGCTTGCAGCATGACTTTCAGGTCCTGGCCTTCAAAGCCAGTGAATCGATCAGCCAGCCTTATGAGGTGACGCTGGAACTGGTCAGTGAGCGGTCAGATTTCGACCTCGAATCGCCGTTGCACAAGCCTGCATTCCTCGGCTTTGGCCCACCCGGCGAGGGTTTGCACGGACTTGTTTTTAACGTTGCGCAGCGCGAGTCAGGTAAACGACTGACGCGCTATGAACTGACGCTGGTGCCTCAACTGGCGTATCTGGCCCTGTGCAGCGACCAGCGGATTTTTCAGCAACGCAGCGTCGAGCAGATCATTACCGAAGTGCTGAACAAGCACGGCATGCTTGGCGATTCGTTCACCTTTCAACTGAGCCCAAGCGTCTATCTGCCACGTGAGTACTGTGTTCAGTTCAACGAAACCGATCTGGGGTTTATTCAGCGACTCTGTGAAGAGTCGGGCATTCACTACCATTTCCAGCACAGCCCACAAGGGCACCTATTGGCGTTTGGTGATGATCAGACGTACTTTCGCCGGTTGGCCCCGTCCACCTTTCGACAAAAAAATGCTCAGGTTGCCGATCACCCGGTGATTGATACGTTCGGCGTGCGTCTCGCCACGCGTCCCAGCCAAGTGGCGATTCGCGACTATGACTTCGAAAAGCCCAACCGGCTTCTCGAAAAACAGAGCAAAAGCCCGGTCGCTCCGGCGCTGGAGGATTACCGGGCGCCGGGACGTTTTAAAACCGGTGATGAGGGCGAGCGGCTGGCCACGCGTCAGTTGGAGCAACATCGCAGCGATTACCGCTTGGCGGAAGGCGCCAGCGACCTCGGTAACCTGCACAGCGGTCACTTTCTCGTCATGACGGATCATCATTGTGCGCAATGGAATGATCTTTGGCTCCTGACCGGCGTGACGCATGAAGGCCGGCAATTACAGGTGCTTGAAGAGGCGATGCCCAGTCAGCTCCCTACCGCTGATTTTCAGGGCTATCGCAATACCTTCACCGCGACGCCTTGGGATACACCGTATCGACCACCGAAAAAATACCCCAAGCCGACCCTTTCCGGCAGTCAGACCGCCAAAGTCACCGGGCCGGCAGGCGAGGAGATCCACTGCGATGAATACGGTCGGGTCAAAGTCTGTTTCTACTGGGACCGTACCGACCCGCAAACCGATAAAAGCAGTTGCTGGTTGAGAGTCTCGACCGTTTTGGCGGGCGACGGCTACGGCGTGGTCAGCATTCCCCGTGTCGGCATGGAAGTATTGGTCACCTTCATGGATGGCGACCCTGATCGCCCGGTGATTTCCGGTTGTCTGCCTCACCGTACCAACCCGGTGCCCTATCAACTGCCGCAGAACAAGACCCGAAGCGTCTTTCGCAGTCGCAGTTCGAGCAAGAGCACGGGGTTCAATGAAGTGCATCTCGAAGATCGCGCCGGGCAAGAGTTGATCTACCTTCGGGCGCAGCGCGACATGGAGCAAAAAATTGAAAACGACAGCCGTCTGGAAGTCGGTCGCGAGCGCCTGGAAACCATCAAGGGCACCAGCACCAGTGTGTTCGACAGCGAAGAAAATCGCACGACGACAGGCGACCGAAAAACCCGGCTGATGGCCAATGATCATCTGCACGTCGCGCAAAGCAGCCATACCTATGTGGGCGAGGTGCTGGTCGCAGAGGCGGGTCAGGAAATTCATTTCAACGGGGGTGTGAAACTGGTGCTCGAGGCCGGCGATAACATGACCTTGTGTGTGGGCGACCAGCATTTTGTGATCAGTTCGAGTGGCATATACAGCAGTTGTGCAATCGAGGTGGGGGGCAGCCCCGCGCGGGGTACGCTGGCGGCGCCGCTGATACCGGGGGCAACACAGGCATTGACGACCCCGATCGAACGAGCGCCGGTCATCGCCTTTGTCCAACGGGCGTTGATGACGCTGGCGGGCGAGCAATCGGCAGATTTCTGCCCGATCTGCGAGGCGTGTCGAGAGGGTGTTTGTTCAACCGAAGGAGTCTGCGCATGAGCAACTTGCCTGTTCAGTGGATGGCGCAGCAATCACAACGTGGCCGTCATCTGTATCTGATTCTTGACTCGAAGGCGGCGCCGCGGACTCATCAGGCGTTGTTGCACCAGCTGACGCCTGAACACTATCGCAGCGTCTATCGGGAAACCGCCGTCGCTGCGCTGGCCGTGGGCGGCCCGTTTATTTTTTCAATCGACAGCCTGAACCTGTCATCACTCAATGAGTGGTTTGAAGGGCAGTCCCGGGATTGGGGCTGGCTGGCGAGCATCGACCATCACTCAATCGAAATACTGGTGAAACATTGGCGCGAACGCCTGCTTGTCGGGAAACGACCGCAACAGGCGCTGTACCGTTTTCACGACAATCGGGTGTTGGTGCGAGCACTGGCTCATCTTCCCGAGTCGGCGTACCCCGACTATCTGGGGCCGGTCATCAGTGCCTGTTACTGGCAGGGCGAGCACTGGACGTCAGTAGAGAATCCGGCGCCGGGCGAATACCCGGTGCCCGACTCACCGCCATGGCTGGATATCCCGGCGCCGGTCAGCCAGGAGCGGGCGATCCTTTTGGCTAATGTCGGTCAGTACCTGTTGGCCGAGTACAGTGAAGACCTTGCCCGATTACCGGCGGACCTGTCGCCGAGGGCCTGGCTGATGGAACAACTCGACCTCGCACAGCAGTGGGGATGGCAGACGCAGGAGCAGCTGCATTTTCTGGTGGTCGAGCGCCTGCGGGAGATGCACACGCCCGGTATCAAAAACTGGGATCCGCGGCCTGAAGAGCACGCGCAGGCTCATTTTGAGCGCCTGCGCGACGAGCGACTCCTCGAGGTCAAACCCTGATCGTATTAACCCCGTCCCGACAGATAGGTCGCGTAATCCGGGATGCGGTGTGGGTGAGCCTGTTCCATCAACGGACTGCTGAGCAGGTAGTCGGCGCTGCACTCGTTGCACGCCACCGGGATGTTCCACACCGCCGCGACTCGCAGCAATGCCTTGATGTCCGGGTCGTGGGGCTGTGGTTCGAACGGGTCCCAGAAGAACACCAGCATGTCGACGCGCTGCTCGGCGATTCGCGCGCCGAGTTGCTGGTCGCCGCCGAGTGGGCCGCTGATCATGCTTTCCACGGGCAGGTCCAGGCGTTGTTGCAACAACAACCCGGTGGTGCCGGTGGCGATCAGTTCATGTTGCGCGAGTTTGTCTTTCTGCCGCTCGGCCCAATCCAGCAAAAACACTTTGCAGTGGTCATGGGCCACCAGGGCGATACGCTTGCGCGCCGCGATGGTTTTTTGGGTAAAGCTGATACCGATCATCGGTCACTGCTCCTCAAATGGCGCGCACCTTGTAGGAGCGAGCTTGCTCGCAAAGGTCGTTAACGATGACAAGGGTCGCCTGAGTGGGCGCGGGGCCCTTACATCCTTCGCGAGCAAGCTCGCTCCTACAAAAAGTGGGAAGTGCTGCTTATTCCGCGTTGCACAGCGCCAGGCAGTTATCGAGCATCCGGTTGGAGAAGCCCCATTCGTTGTCGTACCAGGCCAGTACCTTGAGCAGCTTGCCGCTGGACTTGGTGTGGTTGGCGTCGAAGATCGATGACAGCGGGTTGTGATTGAAGTCGCTGGAAACCAGCGGCAGGGTGTTGTAGCCAAGAATCTTCGAATGCTGGCTCGCTTCTTTCAGCAGGGCATTCACTTCATCGGCCGACGCTTCACGCTTGAGTTGCACGGTCAGGTCCACCAGCGACACGTTGATCACCGGAACACGCACCGCCATGCCGGTCAGTTTGCCGGCCAGTTCCGGCAGCACCAGGCCCACCGCTTCAGCGGCGCCGGTCTTGCTCGGGATCATGTTCTGGGTGGCCGAACGGGCGCGGTACGGGTCGGTGTGGTAGACGTCGGTCAGGTTCTGATCGTTGGTGTAGGCGTGGATAGTGGTCATCAAACCGCTTTCGATGCCCAGCTCGCGGTGCAGCACCTGAGCCACCGGGGCCAGGCAGTTGGTGGTGCACGACGCGTTGGAAATAATCTGGTGGGACTGGCGCAGGATGTCGTGGTTCACCCCATAAACCACGGTGGCGTCGGCGCCTTTGGCCGGGGCCGAGATGATCACTTTGCGCGCGCCGGCCGTAATATGCGCGGCGGCTTTGGCCCGGTCGGTGAACAGGCCGGTGCATTCGAACACGACATCAATTTTTTCCGCAGCCCAGGGCAGGTCGGCCGGATTACGAATGGCGCTGACCGAAATACGGTCGCCGTTGACGGTCAGGCTTTCCAGATCGTGCTGGACATCGGCGTCGAACGTGCCGTGAACAGTGTCGTACTTGAGCAGATGAGCGTTGATCGAACTGTCGCCCAGGTCGTTGATGGCGACGATCTGCAGATCCTGGCGATAGCCTTGGGTATACAGTGCCCGCAGGACGTTACGGCCAATTCGGCCAAAACCATTGATTGCGATTCGAAGAGTCATTTAACTGGGCCGCCGTCGTTTTGTTGTTGGAATTACAAGATTATTCGCAAAAAAATAGAAAACAAGCCTTTTTAATGGCAATATTTTGTTCAATCTACAACGAGTGACCTGAATCAACTGGTCCGACCGATCAAGAAAACCGTCTGTCATCCCATCGACACCGGCTCTTGATCAGCATAGACAATCAGGTCGCCACATCCGTTAGCCTGGAGTTCTACACATGCATCCCCGCGTCCTTGAGGTCACCGAACGGCTTATCGCCCGCAGCCGCGCCACGCGTGAGGCTTACCTTGCACTGATTCGCGGTGCAGCCAGCGACGGGCCGATGCGCGGCAAGCTGCAATGCGCCAACTTCGCCCATGGCGTGGCCGGCTGCGGCACCGACGACAAGAACAGCCTGCGGATGATGAACTCCGCCAACATTGCAATTGTTTCGTCATATAACGACATGCTCTCGGCGCATCAGCCGTACGAAGTCTTCCCGGAACAGATCAAAAAAGCCCTGCGTGAAATCGGCTCCGTCGGCCAGTTCGCCGGCGGCACCCCGGCCATGTGCGATGGCGTGACCCAGGGCGAGCCGGGCATGGAACTGAGCCTGCCGAGCCGTGAAGTGATTGCGCTGTCCACCGCCGTGGCGTTGTCCCACAACATGTTCGATGGCGCTTTGATGCTCGGCATCTGCGACAAGATCGTCCCGGGCCTGATGATGGGGGCATTGCGTTTCGGCCATCTGCCGACGATCTTCGTGCCGGGCGGGCCGATGGTCTCGGGCATTTCCAACAAGCAGAAAGCCGACGTGCGCCAGCGCTACGCCGAAGGCAAGGCCAGCCGCGAAGAGCTGCTCGAATCGGAAATGAAGTCCTATCACAGCCCTGGCACCTGCACTTTTTACGGCACCGCCAACACCAACCAGTTGTTGATGGAAGTCATGGGCCTGCATTTACCGGGCGCGTCTTTCGTCAATCCGAATACGCCGTTGCGCGATGCCCTGACCCGCGAAGCGGCACATCAGGTGACGCGCCTGACCAAGCAGAGCGGCGACTTCATGCCGATCGGCGAAATCGTCGACGAGCGCTCGCTGGTCAATTCCATCGTCGCGCTGCACGCCACTGGCGGTTCGACCAACCACACCCTGCACATGCCGGCCATCGCCATGGCGGCGGGTATCCAATTGACCTGGCAGGACATGGCCGACCTCTCCGAGGTGGTGCCGACCCTGAGCCACGTCTACCCGAACGGCAAAGCCGACATCAACCACTTCCAGGCGGCGGGCGGCATGTCGTTCCTGATCCGCGAATTGCTCGAAGCCGGGTTGCTCCACGAAAACGTCAACACGGTTTTGGGCCACGGCCTCAGCCGCTACACCCTGGAACCGTTCCTCGATAACGGCGAACTGGTCTGGCGCGAAGGCCCGACCGAAAGCCTCGATGAAACCATTCTGCGTCCAGTCGCTCGGGCGTTCTCGCCAGAGGGTGGCTTGCGCGTGATGGAAGGCAACCTCGGTCGCGGTGTGATGAAAGTGTCGGCCGTCGCATTGGAAAACCAGATCGTCGAAGCGCCGGCCATGGTGTTCCAGGATCAGCAGGATTTGGCCGACGCGTTCAAGGCCGGTTTGCTGGAGAAGGATTTTGTCGCGGTGATGCGCTTCCAGGGCCCGCGCTCCAATGGCATGCCGGAACTGCACAAGATGACGCCGTTCCTCGGCGTGCTGCAGGATCGCGGCTTCAAGGTGGCGCTGGTGACTGACGGGCGTATGTCCGGCGCGTCGGGGAAAATCCCGGCGGCGATTCACGTCAGCCCCGAAGCGTATGTGGGCGGCGCTTTGGCGCGGGTGCAAGAGGGCGATATCATTCGCGTCGATGGCGTCAAAGGCACCTTGGAGCTTAAGGTGGACGCCGAAGAATTCGCAGCGCGCACGCCGGCCAAGGGCTTGTTGGCCAACAACATCGGCAGCGGGCGCGAACTGTTTGGTTTCATGCGCATGGCCTTCAGCTCCGCAGAGCAGGGCGCCAGCGCCTTTACTTCTGCCCTGGAGACGCTTAATTGAAACTGGCTTTGGTCGGTGACATCGGTGGGACCAACGCACGTTTCGCGTTGTGGAAAAACCAGCAGCTGGAATCGGTCCAGGTGCTGGCGACGGCAGATCACACCAGCCCGGAAGAGGCCATTGGTCTCTACCTCAGCGGCTTGGGGCTGAAACCCGGCGACATCGGTTCGGTGTGCCTGTCGGTGGCCGGCCCGGTGGGCGGCGATGAATTCAAGTTCACCAACAATCACTGGCGACTCAGCCGCAAGGGGTTTTGCCAGACCTTGCAGGTGGATCAGTTGCTGCTGGTCAACGACTTCTCGGCGATGGCGCTGGGCATGACCCGTTTGCAACCGGGCGAGTTTCGCGTGGTGTGCGAAGGCACGCCGGAACCGTTGCGGCCGGCGGTGGTGATCGGTCCGGGCACTGGCCTTGGCGTCGGTACCTTGCTCGATCTGGGCGAAGGGCGTTTTGCCGCGTTGCCGGGCGAGGGCGGTCACGTCGATTTGCCGCTGAGCAGTCCTCGGGAAACTCAACTGTGGCAGCACATCTTCAATGAGATTGGCCATGTCAGCGCCGAGACCGCGTTGAGTGGCAGCGGCTTGCCGCGCGTCTATCGGGCGATCTGCGCGGTGGATGGGCATGAGCCGGTTCTCGACACGCCGGAAGCGATCACCGCTGCCGGGCTGGCGGGCGACCCGATTGCCCTGGAAGTGCTTGAGCAGTTCTGCTGCTGGCTCGGTCGCGTGGCCGGCAACAACGTGCTGACCACCGGTGGGCGCGGTGGCGTGTTCATTGTGGGCGGGGTGATTCCACGGTTTGCCGATTTCTTCCTCGAAAGCGGTTTCGCCCGGTGCTTCGCCGACAAGGGCTGCATGAGCGATTACTTCAAGGGGATTCCGGTGTGGCTGGTGACGGCGCCGTATTCCGGATTGATGGGCGCAGGGGTGGCGCTGGAACAGGCTTGAGACCGTGTCGCGCCCTTCGCGGGCAAGCCTCGCTCCTACAGGATTACCGAAATCCCTGTAGGAGCGAGGCTTGCCCGCGAAGAGGCCCGCACAGACACATAGAATAGCGATCGATCAGGCATAATCCGCCCAATTCAAATAACAAGGACGCCTTCCTGTGAGCTCAGTCAACAAGTCGATTTTGTTGGTCGATGACGATCAAGAGATACGCGAGTTGCTGGACACCTACCTGACTCGCGCCGGTTTCCAGGTCCGTACCACGCCCGACGGCGCCGGTTTTCGTCAGGCGATGAACGATGCGCCAAGCGACCTGGTGATCCTCGATGTGATGCTGCCGGACGAAGACGGGTTCAGTCTGTGCCGCTGGATTCGCCAGCACCCGCGTCAGGCGCAGGTGCCGATCATCATGCTCACCGCCAGCTCCGACGAAGCCGACCGCGTGATTGGCCTGGAATTGGGCGCCGACGATTACCTCGGCAAACCCTTCAGCCCGCGTGAATTGCAGGCGCGCATCAAGGCCTTGTTGCGCCGTGCGCAGTTCGGTCAGGAACGTTCCGGCAGTGAAGTGCTGGCCTTCGATGACTGGCGCCTGGACATGGTCAGCCATCGGCTGTTCCACATCGACGGCGAAGAAGTGATTCTCTCTGGCGCTGATTTCGCGCTGCTGAAACTGTTCCTCGACCACCCTCAGGAAATCCTCGACCGCGACACCATCGGCAACGCCACCCGTGGCCGCGACTTGATGCCGCTGGATCGCATCGTCGACATGGCGGTCAGCCGTCTGCGCCAACGCCTGCGCGACACTGAAAAACCGCCACGGCTGATCCGTACCGTGCGTGGCAGCGGCTACCAACTGGCAGCCAATGTGGTTGCCAGCAATGGCCACTGAGTTTCTGCGCAAACTCGCTGCGCGCATCCCGGTGCCGCGTTCACTGCTCGGGCGGATGTTGCTGCTGACCTTGCTGGCGGTGCTGTTTGCCCAGGCGTTGTCGAGCGTGATCTGGGTTTCGCAACTGCGCGCCACCCAACTTGAAGGCCTGGTCACCAGTGCCCGCAGCCTCGCCCATTCAATGACCGCCAGCGTCAGTTATTTCCGCTCATTGCCGGTGGCGTTCCGGCCACTGGTGCTCGACCAGTTGCGCAGCATGGGCGGCACCCGTTTCGTGGTGACGCTGAACGACAAACCCTTGGGCATGGAAGTGCTGCCGATCACCCCGCGCAAAGCGGCGGTGCTCAAGGCGGTCGACGAAGTGCTGCGCGAATCCCTGGGCCATGACACCGATATCTCGGTGACCTTCGTCAGCCCCGAAGACCTGCGGATCTTCAATAGCGGGCTGAAGCTCGATGAATTGCCGCGCTCCTGGGCGCATTACGCGTTGACGTTGGAACCAGTGAACCCGCCAGTACTGGTCACGCAAATCCAGATGGCACCGGGCGAATGGTTGTACATCGCGTCCTTGTTGCCCGAGCCCTACACCAGTCTTGAAGAGCAAGGACTGCCCGCGCAGCAGGTCTGGTTCATCGTGCTCACCAGCGGCTTTTTGCTGTTGTTCATCGGCCTGCTGGTGCACTGGCAAAGTCGCCCGCTCAAGCGCCTGGCACGGGCGGCGCGTGACATGTCGTTGGGCGCCGAAGTCGAACCGGTGGCCGAGGGCGGTGGCAGTGAAGTGGTCGAAGTCGGCCGTGCCTTCAACGCGATGCGCGAACGCATCAGCCGTTACCTGACTGAACGCAGCCAGTTGTTCAGTGCGATTTCCCATGACCTGCGCACGCCGATTACCCGGCTGCGGCTGCGGGTTGAATTGCTCGAAGACGAAACGCTGCAAGCCAAGTTCGGGCGTGATCTGGATGAATTGGAGCTGCTGGTCAAAGGCGCGCTGCAATGCGTGAAAGACACCGACATTCACGAAAACATCGAGCCGGTGGACCTCAACCATGTGCTCGATTGCCTGGTGGAACCCTATCTGGCGCCCAACGGCAATGGCCGCGTGACGCAACAGGGACGTGCGTTGGCGGCGTATCCGGGCAAACCGCTGGCGCTCAAGCGTTGCATCGGCAACCTGATCGACAACGCCTTGAAGTATGGACAGAAAGCCCATCTGCACATCGATGACGACCAGAGCGCGTTCATTCTGCATGTGGACGACGAAGGCCCGGGCGTGCCGGAGCAGCGGATGGAGCAGGTGTTCGAACCGCACTTCCGCTTGGCGGGGCAGCAGCAGGGTTATGGGTTGGGGCTGGGGATTGCGCGCAATATTGCCCATAGCCATGGGGGGGAAGTCAGCCTGCAGAATTTGCGTGAAGGCGGGTTGCGGGTGACGTTGCAGTTGCCCCGCAGTGTTGATTAGCGGTACCGCGTTATCGTTCTTCGCGAGCAAGCCCGCTCCCACATTTGATCTCCATGCGACGCAGATCAAATGTGGGAGCGGGCTTGCTCGCGAAGGCGTCAGACCTTTCAACGCATCCCCAGGGCCAATGTCACAAGTCAGTGACATAACTCGCCCCCTTCGTTACAAGCCCGCCACCGCCCGTTGTTTAGACTGCCCCCAGTCATAACAACAAAAAAGGCACCCCATGGACACCTTTCACCCGGCCTTCAGCAGTTGGCTGAACGCACCCGCTCATCAGCAATGGCTCGCCGCCGAGGGCTTGCGCCTGCTGGCGTTTGCCAAGGCTTCAAAGCTCCCCGAAGGCTTCGGCAACCTCGACGATCAGGGCCGCTTGCCGGCCAACGCGCAAGCCGAAACCATGAACACCGCGCGCATGACCCACAGCTTCGCCATGGCTCATATCCAGGGCTTGCCGGGTTTTGCCGAGCTGGTCGATCACGGTATCCAGGCCCTCAGCGGCCCATTGCGTGATGCCGAGCACGGCGGCTGGTTTGCTGTCGCACAGCATCGCGACGACAACACCGGCAAAGCGGCCTATTTGCATGCCTTCGTCGCACTGGCCGCGAGTTCCGCCGTCGTCGCGCAACGGCCCGGCGCCCAGGCCTTGCTCGATGAGGCGATCAAGATCATCGACACGCATTTCTGGAGCGAAGAGGAGGGCGCGATGCGCGAATCCTTCAACCGCGACTGGAGCGATGAAGAAGCCTACCGCGGCGCCAACAGCAACATGCACGCCACCGAAGCGTTCCTCGCGTTGGCCGATGTCACCGAGGACAACCGTTGGCTGTGCCGCGCCCAGCGCATTGTCGAACGGGTCATTCATGGTCACGCCGCTGCCAACGATTACCTGGTGGTCGAGCACTTCAACCGCGACTGGCAACCCGTGCGCGAATACAACCACGACAACCCGGCCGACGGTTTCCGCCCTTATGGCACTACACCGGGCCACGGTTTCGAATGGGCGCGGTTGTTGTTGCACCTAGAGGCGGCGCGCGTTCAGGCCGGGATGCTGACACCGGGCTGGCTCGCCACCGACGCGCAAAAACTCTTCGAGCACAACTGCCGTCACGGCTGGAACGTCGACGGTGCGCCGGGGATTGTCTACACCCTCGACTGGGACAATCGCGCCGTGGTGCGCCATCGCTTGCACTGGACTCACTGCGAAGCCAGCGCCGCCGCCAGTGCCCTGCTCAAGCGCACTGGCGATGCGCAATACGAAACCTGGTACCGACGGTTCTGGGAATTCTGTGACAACCATTTCATCGATCGATGCGCTGGCAACTGGCACCACGAACTCGATCCGCAGAACCGCCCGAGCGCCGATATCTGGGCCGGTAAACCCGATCTTTATCACGCCTGGCAAGCCGTCCTGATCCCGCGCTTGCCCCTGGCGCCGAGCATGGCCACTGCGCTGGCAGCATTGTCCCAGAGCGTTCCTGTGTAACCATGTGGTGACATTCGAACGTCCCTTCGTTACCTGCGAAGGGACAACTCCTGTTTAAAATCCTATGCAGCGCAAGCACCAGACTTGCATGCATAACAACAAGAAAGGTACTTCTAGATGAATGCGATTTCTCGCCTCGCTACTGTCATTTCTCTCGCGTCACTGCTCCCTCTTTCTGCATTCCCGCTGAGCACCCTTGCCGCCGATTCCAAAGGTTCGGTGGAAGTCGTTCACTGGTGGACCTCTGGTGGTGAAAAGGCAGCGGTCGATGTCCTCAAGGCTCAAGTCGAAAAAGACGGCTTCACCTGGAAGGACGGCGCAGTCGCCGGTGGCGGCGGCGCTACCGCCATGACCGTACTCAAAAGTCGCGCCGTGGCGGGTAACCCGCCGGGTGTAGCGCAGATCAAAGGTCCGGACATCCAGGAATGGGCGTCTACCGGCCTGCTCGACACCGACGTCTTGAAAGACGCTGCCAAGTCCGAAAAGTGGGACAGCCTGCTCGACAAGAAAGTCTCCGATACCGTGAAGTACGACGGTGACTACGTGGCCGTGCCGGTGAACATTCACCGCGTCAACTGGCTGTGGATCAACCCGGAAGTCTTCAAGAAAGCCGGCATCGAAAAAGCCCCGACCACCCTCGAAGAATTCTACGCCGCTGGCGACAAGCTCAAAAAAGCAGGCTTCATCGCCCTTGCCCACGGCGGCCAGCCCTGGCAGGACAGCACTGTGTTCGAAGCGGTGGTGCTTTCGGTCATGGGCGTCGACGGCTACAAGAAAGCCCTGGTGGACCTGGACAACGCTGCGCTGACCGGTCCTGAAATGGTCAAGGCGTTGACCGAGCTGAAAAAAGTCGCGACCTACATGGACGCCGACGGCAAAGGCCAGGACTGGAACCTCGAAGCGGCCAAGGTCATCAACGGCAAGGCCGGCATGCAGATCATGGGTGACTGGGCCAAGAGCGAGTGGACAGCAGCCAAGAAAGTCGCCGGCAAGGACTACGAGTGCGTAGCGTTCCCGGGCACCGACAAGGCCTTCACTTACAACATCGATTCCCTCGCTGTGTTCAAGCAGAAAGACAAAGGCACTGCGGCCGCTCAGCAGGACATTGCCAAGGTCGTGCTGGGTGAGAACTTCCAGAAAGTCTTCAGCATCAACAAGGGTTCGATCCCGGTTCGAATCGACATGCTGAACGACATGGGCAAGTACGGTTTCGATTCCTGCGCGCAGACCGCTGCCAAGGACTTCCTGGCAGACGCCAAGTCCGGCGGCCTGCAGCCAAGCATGGCGCACAACATGGCGACCACGCTGGCGGTACAGGGCGCGTTCTTTGATGTCGTGACCAACTTCATCAATGACCCGAAAGCCGATCCGGCCACTGCCGCCAAGCAACTCGGCACGGCCATCAAGGCAGCCAAGTAACCGTTAGCCGCGCGGCCCCCTGTGGGAGCGGGCTTGCTCGCGAAGGCGGCGTGTCAGGCAACACTGTATGAACTGACACGACGCCTTCGCGAGCAAGCCCGCTCCCACAAGGGAAAGCGCTTGTAATTCCTTTTCTACGTACGGGATCTTCCCATGAGTTCTGTTGCTGTGTTCAGCAAGGCCTCGCCGTTCGATGCATTGCAACGCTGGCTCCCCAAATTGGTGCTGGCGCCGAGCATGTTCATCGTCCTGGTGGGCTTTTATGGCTATATCCTGTGGACGTTCGTCCTGTCGTTCACCAGTTCGACCTTTCTGCCCACTTACAAATGGGCGGGCCTGGCGCAATACCAGCGGCTGTTCGACAACGACCGTTGGTGGGTCGCGAGCAAGAACCTGGCGGTTTTCGGCGGCATGTTCATCGGCATCACCCTGGTGATCGGTGTGCTGCTGGCGGTATTCCTCGACCAGCGCATTCGTCGCGAAGGTTTCATCCGCACCATTTACCTGTACCCGATGGCGCTCTCGATGATCGTCACCGGTACCGCCTGGAAATGGCTGCTCAACCCGGGCATGGGCCTGGACAAATTGCTACGTGACTGGGGCTGGGAAGGCTTTCGCCTGGACTGGCTGATCGACCCGGACCGCGTCGTGTATTGCCTGGTGATCGCGGCGGTATGGCAAGCCTCGGGTTTTATCATGGCGATGTTCCTCGCCGGCCTGCGTGGCGTTGATCAATCGATCATTCGTGCCGCCCAGATCGATGGCGCGAGCATGCCACGCATTTACCTGAAAGTGGTGTTGCCGAGCCTGCGCCCGGTGTTCTTCAGTGCGGTGATGATCCTGGCCCACATCGCGATCAAGAGTTTCGACCTGGTGGCGGCAATGACCGCTGGCGGCCCGGGTTACTCCTCCGACCTGCCTGCGATGTTCATGTATTCCTTTACGTTCAGTCGCGGCCAGATGGGCATGGGCTCGGCCAGTGCGATTCTGATGCTCGGTGCGATTCTCGCAATCATCGTGCCTTACCTGTACTCCGAGCTGAGGACCAAGCGCCATGACTAGTTTCGCTGCCAAACCTTCCATCAGCCTGAGTCGCATCGCGATCTACGGCGTGCTGATCCTCGCGGTATTTCTTTACCTGATACCGCTGGTGATCATGCTGTTGACCAGCTTCAAGACACCGGAAGACATCAACACCGGCAACCTGCTGAGCTGGCCGACCGTGGTCAGTGGCATTGGCTGGGTCAAGGCCTGGGGCACGGTCGACGGGTATTTCTGGAACTCGATCAAGATCACCGTCCCGGCGGTACTGATCTCCACCGCGATCGGTGCGCTGAACGGCTACGTGCTGTCGATGTGGCGCTTTCGCGGCTCGCAGTTGTTCTTTGGTCTGCTGTTGTTCGGTTGCTTCCTGCCGTTCCAGACCGTCCTGCTGCCAGCCTCGTTCACCCTCGGCAAGATGGGCCTGGCCAGCACCACCACGGGCCTGGTGTTCGTGCACGTGGTCTACGGCCTGGCGTTCACCACGCTGTTTTTCCGTAACTACTACGTCAGTGTTCCCGATGCGCTGGTGAAGGCAGCACGGCTGGATGGCGCGGGTTTCTTCACCATCTTCCGCTTGATCATCCTGCCGATGTCCACCCCGATCATCATGGTCTGCCTGATCTGGCAGTTCACCCAGATCTGGAACGACTTCCTGTTCGGCGTGGTGTTCTCCAGCGGTGATTCGCAACCGATCACGGTGGCGCT
>NZ_JBIVBY010000050.1:0-34189 GCF_044746405.1 Pseudomonas sp. NPDC086251 | reverse complement strand
AGCGAGGCACCGAATGGCGGGGCAAAAGCGTTTGGTTACTTTGCGCTTTTCAAAGTGACTCGCTGTAAGAGCGAAACCAATATCAGCCGTTACCGTAGCAACGGATATGTACACAATCAAACAACCCACTAACCCCGGCGCCCCCCTGCTAAGCCTGCTTAAACCTCAACAACTTCTTCAACAACGGCCGCCCAAGCATCAGCAAAAACACCGGCCCCCCCACCAGCAAATAAAAGTAATACGTCACCGCCCGCCAAATCAGAATCGCCGCCGCCGCCGTCGATTTCCCCACCATCGGTGCCAATAACGCCGCCGAGGTCAACTCCGCCGCCCCGGCACCTCCGGGCAATAAGCTGAACTGCCCCGCACTCAACGAAAGCATCTGAATCAGAAAACTCCAGGCCCATTGCAAATCCGCCCCCAGCCCACGCAACGCCAGATACAGCACGCTGTAACGCAACACCCAATGCAGGCAAGTCAAGGCAAACACCGTAATCAACGTCTGAACAGGCAACTTCAATGTGTCCGTAAACGCTGCCAGAAAATGCAGGAGTTTTCGTGCCCAGCGCAGTCGCGTGGTGGTTTTGACATTGAGGCGAGCCAGCAACCGACCGCTCAGGCGAATCAACAAGCGGTGGTAGCGGGCCACCACCACACAACTGAGCAAACCACCGAACATCGAAATCGCGCTGACCATCAACAGCCACTCCATGCGCTGGCTCAGGTGCTGGAACACCGCATAAATCAGAATCCCGCTCAGCGCGCAGAGAAAAAACAGCAAATCGCTCAACTGGTCCATGGCGAACACCGCGCTGCCCCTGGCCGGACGCACGCCCTGGCGTGCCAGCAGCGCCATGATGGTCAACGGTCCGCCACTGCCGCCGGGCGTGGCGCAGTACGCGAATTCGGCCGCCATCACCACGCCGAGGCTTTTGATCCGGCCCACCTTGTCGCGCTGATCCCCGAGCAACAAGCGCAGGCGCATCGTGTTCAGCACCCAGCACAACAGGATCATGCCGAACATGATCAACAGCCAACCCAAGGGAAACTTGCCCAACCGAGACCAGGTTTCACCGCCACCGAGCAATGACGGAATCAGCACCGCGGCGAGCAGCGCGACGAGCAGCAGAATCCCGCGACTCATGCGGCGCGACCGATACGGTCGGAGTGCTGCGCCAGCCAGTGGGCCTTGGTCATCGGTACACGGCCCTCGTCGAGCAAGCGTTTCAAGGTGTTCAGCCAGTAACTGCGGGAGAACGCGTGGCGCATGTCGACCGGGTGCAAGCCGAGTCGAATCACCGGCGCTTGCCGCCAGCGTTGTTCGCGCTGAGCGCTGACCAGCTTCGACAACCCCCGGCGCCAGGCACTGCGTGCGCTCCAGACCAGGCCCGGGGCATCGATCGCCGTGAAATCCGGCAGGCGATACAGATGCTGTGAATCACTGGTATAGCTCAGCGGCAATTGGCGCAAGGCCTGGCGGGTGCCTTCGCTCATCAACCAGGCCGGGGCAACGAAGCCTTGAAGCGGCCAGTGGTAACGGTGGAACACGTCGATGCCGGCGTGCAGGCGGGCGAGGGCGGCTTGCTGTGACAGGCTGTAAAACTCGCCTTCGTGGGTGTAGATCCGGCGCATGAACCAGTCTCGGGGAGTGTGAGGGACCGTGTCTTCATCGCAATGAAAGTAGCCGTGCAGCGCCAGTTCGTCACCTCGGGCGAGACGGCTGCTGAGCAGGCGTCGAAATCCCGGATGAGCCTCCAGGTCGTTGTGCTTGTGAAAGTTCGGCACCACCAGCCAGGTCATTGGCACCTCGCCCAAGGCGTCGACGGCTTCGACGAAGGGTTGGTAATCGCCCCAGGTTTGCGGTGCGACATCGTGCAACACCAATAACAGGCTGGGCGCGTTCATCGGCTCAACCATTCGCCGCTAGCGGCCAGTGGCTGCCGAGCACGGCGTGATAATGGCCCAACAGGCTGTTGACCACCGTGTCCCAGGCGTAATGCTGCTCGACATGGCTGCGCGCCTGTTTACCGAGGACGGCGCTGCCTGAGCTGAACAGTTCACGTACGGCGTTGGCCATCGCCATCGAATCGTTCGGCGTGCACAGCAGGCCGCAGTGTTCGCTGACGATTTCCTGAAAAGCCCCGGCCGCCACGGCCACCACCGGAATGCCGCTGGCCATGGCTTCGAGGATCACCAGGCCAAACGTTTCCTGATCGCCGGCATGCAGCAGCGCATCGGCGCTGGCCATCAATCGAGCGACTTGCGTCGCCGGGCAGAACTCATCGATCACGGTGACGTTGTCCGGCACCAGCGCCGGCATCGACGAACCCACCAGCAGCAAGTGATAGCGCCGGCCCAGGCGTTTCATGCAATTGAGCAGAACCGGCAGGTTTTTTTCCTTGGAGCCGCGTCCGGCAAAGATCAGCAGATGAGTGTTTTCATCGATGCCCAGTTCGGCCCGCAGGCCTGGGTCTCGTGCAGCGGGGTTAAAGGTTTGCAAATCGACGCCCAGCGGTTGTACGAAAACGTTCTTCACCCCAAGGCCGACCAGTTTGTCGACCATGACCTGGCTCGGCGCCAACACCCGGTCGAAGTTGCCATACAGTTTGCTGACATAGGCTTCAACATTGGTGGTGACCCAATTGCCCATGCGGTTGCTGACCAGCAAGGGCAAGTCCGAGTGATAGAAGCCGATCACCGGCACATCGAGTTGCCGCCGGGCGTCCAGGGCTGCCCACGCGGTGAGATAGGGATCGCCGACTTCAATCAGATCGGGCTGCAAATCCTGCAGGACATTGCGCCAGGGCGCGAGACGGAGGGGGAAGCGATAACCCTTGCCGAAAGGCAGGGCGGGGGCCGGGACCGTATAAATGCCATCTTCTTCGCTCAAGGACGAGCCGGGAATCAGAAGACTGTGGCGAATGCCTGGCTTGATGCCGAGGCGACGGTGTTTTGCATCCAGATAAGTGCGCACGCCACCGCTGGCTGGGGCGTAGAACATGGTTATGTCAGCGATATGCACGATGAACATCCCTCCAGTCCGTTGTTCTCCCTTGGTTGACCTTTATGAAGGATAGATGTTCGGTTGGGGTTTTGTGGCGGTGTGTCAGTCAGTTGTGTGGTGTTGGGTGGTCCGCCTTCGCGGGCGAGCCTCGCTCCTACAGGGGGCGGAGTGAATCTGTAGGAGCGAGGCTTGCCCGCGAAGGGGCCTTATCAGACGCTAAATACGGAAACTGCCTACCAACTGCGTCAACCGCGCCGCCTGCTGCTCCAGATCCGAGCACGCGCGCAACGTCGATTGCAGGTTTTCCACGCCTTCCTGGTTCAGCGTATTGATCTCGGTAATGTCGACGTTGATCGACTCCACCACCGCATGCTGCTCCTCGGTCGCCGTGGCCACCGATTGGTTCATCCCGTCAATCTCACCAATACGCAACGTCACGCTGGTCAGGCGCTCGCCGGCCAGGTTGGCGATTTCCACGCTGTCCTGGCTGTGGCGCTGGCTGTCGCTCATGGTGCTCACGGATTCACGGGCGCCTACCTGCAGCTCCTCGATCATCGTTTGCACCTGTTGCGCCGATTCCTGGGTACGGTGCGCCAGGTTGCGCACTTCATCGGCCACCACGGCAAAACCACGTCCGGCTTCACCGGCGCGGGCCGCTTCGATGGCGGCGTTGAGCG
The DNA here is from genome assembly GCF_044746405.1 of Pseudomonas sp. NPDC086251. NCBI lineage: Bacteria > Pseudomonadati > Pseudomonadota > Gammaproteobacteria > Pseudomonadales > Pseudomonadaceae > Pseudomonas > Pseudomonas sp. NPDC086251. The sequence goes on along the minus strand of NZ_JBIVBY010000050.1, from coordinate 30,508 downwards.
CCAACAGGTTGGTTTGCTGAGAGATGCTGGTAATGACCTCGAGGATCTGCCCGATGTTCACGGTTTTGCTGTTCAGCGATTCGATGTTGGTGCTCGACGCGCTGAGCATGCTCGACAGCTGATTCATCGCTGCAATGCTGCGATCGACCACTTGTTGACCGTCTTCGGCCAGGTTGCGGGCATCGCTGGCCTGACTCGACGCTTGCGCGGCGTTGCGCGCGATTTCCTGGGCGGCGGCGCCGAGTTGGTTGATCGCTGCGGCGACGCTGCTGGTGCGCGACGCCTGCTGGTCGGAGTTGAACATCGACGAGTTCGACGCGGCCACGACCCGCAAGGCCACCTCGTTGACTTGCCCGGTCGCCGACGACACTTCGCGGATCGAGGCGTGAATGCGCTCGACGAAACGGTTGAAGGCGGTGCCGAGGAGGCCGAATTCGTCGTTGTTCTGAATGGTCAGGCGCTTGGTCAGGTCGCCTTCACCGTCGGCGATGTCGGCCATCGCGCGGGTCATGACGTGCAATGGCTGGATCAGAATTCGGATCAGCATGCCCAGCAGGGCAATGATGATGGCCACGGCGATGATCGTTGCAACGACCGCCGAGGCGCGGAATTCGCTGAGCATGGAGAAGGCTTTGTCCTTGTCCACCGACAGGCCGATGTACCAGTTGACCGAGGACAAGCCTTTGATCGCGGTGAAGGTGACGATGCGCGTCTTGCCGTCGACGTCCACTTCACTGAAATCGCTGCTGATACGCGGGGTGTTTTTCGGATACGCCTCGCTCAAGGATTTCATCACCAACGCTTTGTCCGGGTGGACCAGGATCTTGCCGTCGGCGCTGACCAGGAACGCATAGCCCATGCCGTCGAAGTCCAGCGCGTTGAGGCTGTCGGTGATCGCCTGCAAGCTCAGGTCACCCCCGACCACGCCGATGTTCTGACCGTCCTTGAGGACGCTGTTAACGATGGAAATCACTAACTGGCCAGACGCCAGGTCGATGTAGGGCTCGGTGAGGGCAGAACCGCTGGTGCTTTGCGCGCTTTTGTACCAGGGACGGGCACGCGGGTCATAACCGTCGGGCATCTTGCTGTCCGGGCGGATGATGAAGGTGCCATCCTTGTTGCCCAGGTAGGCGCCCATAAAGGTCGATGACACAGCCTTCTGTTCCAGCAGGCTGGAGACGTTGGCGGTCTCTGCGTTCAACGCAACGGTTTGCGACAGGTTTTCGATCAGCAGGCTGCGCCCGGCCAGCCAGGTTTGAATGTTTTTGGCGGTGACGTTACCCATTTCTTGCAGGTAATTGTCCAGGTCGCGGCGTATCGCATTGCGCTGCAGGTAGTCGTTGTACAGCGTAAACGAGGCGAACGCGGCAATAACAATGAGCGCGGCGGCAAGCAGGATTTTATGGCTGAAGCGCAGATTTTTGTTCATGGCTTGGGGTTCCGCTAAGGTCTTAATGTCCAGGGCGTGCTTTTATAAAGGCACGCAAAAACGGGCAGTGTTGAAAGCAACTGATATTTCCGTCCTCTCCTTAGGGAATTACCGACGCTGTTCAGTTTTTAATATCGGCCGTGTTCGATCAAAGATTAACCATGGGTGACCAAATGCCTGACTCATCGCAACTCGTTATCGGTGCCGATCTCGCGGGGCAGCCGATTGCCCAGGCCATGCGTCTGGCCAACCGTCATGGTTTGGTCGCGGGCGCTACCGGGACCGGTAAAACCGTCACCTTGCAGCGGCTGGCCGAAGCCTTCAGTGATGCCGGCGTGGCCGTGTTCGCCGCCGACATCAAAGGCGACCTGTGTGGCCTGGGCGCCGCGGGCAACCCTCAAGGCAAGGTCGCCGAGCGGATCGCCGGGATGCCCTGGCTGAACCATAAACCTCAGGCGTATCCGGTGACGCTGTGGGACATTCACGGTCAGTCCGGTCATCCATTGCGCACGACCTTGAGTGAAATGGGGCCGTTATTGATCGGCGCCCTGCTGGAGCTGACTGACAGTCAGCAGTCGGCGCTGTACGCCGCCTTCAAGGTCGCCGACCGCGAAGGGTTGTTGCTGCTCGACCTCAAGGATTTGAAGGCGCTGCTCAATCACCTGCGCGACAACCCCGAATTGCTCGGGGACGACGCCGCGCTGATGACCACCGGGTCCAGCCAGGCGCTGTTGCGTCGATTGGCGACCCTGGAACAGCAGGGCGCCGAAGCGCTGTTTGGCGAGCCGGCGCTGCAACTCGAAGACATTCTGCAACCGACGGCCGATGGCCGTGGACGCATTCACTTGCTCGATGCCAGTCGGCTGGTCCACGAAGCGCCGAAGGTCTACGCGACGTTCCTGTTGTGGCTGCTGGCCGAACTGTTCGAGCAGTTGCCGGAGCGCGGCGATGCCGACAAACCGTTGTTGGCGCTGTTTTTCGACGAAGCGCATTTGTTGTTCGCCGGCACGCCCAAGGCCTTGCAGGATCGTCTGGAGCAGGTCGTGCGGCTGATTCGCTCGAAAGGCGTGGGCGTGTATTTCGTCACCCAATCGCCTGGCGACTTGCCGGATGACGTGCTGGCTCAACTGGGTTTGCGTATCCAGCATGGTTTGCGCGCATTCACCGCCAAGGAGCAGAAATCCCTGCGCGCGGTCGCCGAGGGTTTCCGCCCGAATCCGGCCTTTGACGCCTTGTCGGTGCTGACCGAACTGGGGATCGGCGAGGCGCTGGTCGGTACCTTGCAGGACAAAGGCACGCCTGGGATGGTTCAGCGCGTATTGGTCGCACCGCCGCAGTCGCGGATCGGGCCGTTGACCGAGACTGAACGCACGATGTTGATCGCGGGTTCGCCGTTCAAGGGCCGTTATGACAAACCGATCGATCGCGAATCGGCCTATGAAGTGCTGATGAGCCGTAAAGGCCTGGCGCCGGAGGCCGAAGCAGCGCCGGGTAAACCTGCGCCAGAAGAACCGAGCTTCACCGACAAGGCCGGCGAATTCCTCGGCACAGCGGCGGGGCAGGCACTGAAATCAGCCATGCGACAGGCGGCCAATCAGCTGGGCCGACAGTTGGTGCGCGGCTTGATGGGTTCATTATTGGGCGGCAGCAAGCGCCGATAAAGAGATCTTGAGTGGGCACAGTCAATGTGGGAGCGGGCTTGCTCGCGAAGAGTGAGTGTCAGTCGACATTTATGTTGCCTGACGCACCGCATTCGCGAGCAAGCCCGCTCCCACATTGGATTTGTGTCAGGTTTTGGGTTTGGCGTGCGCCGCAAGGCGTTCGAGCGCTGCCCGCAGATTCGGATCGCTGATGCCATCGGCCGTGGCCTGGATGGTTGCGCCTGCATCGGTCGACAGGCTGATGGTATGCCCGGCCGCGCCCTGCTGAACGGTCGGCGGTTGCACCTTGAACAGAATCCGCGTCAGACTGGCGAACTCATCGAACATCTGCAGCTGCCGTTGCAGGCGCTTTTGCTGGTAACGCAGGCGGGTGGCCCAATGACCGTCGGTGACAATCAGCAATAAACTGCCTTCGCGCCACGATGCCACATGGCAATGTTCACGAGCGGCAGGCTGCAATTGGCTTTCCAGCAGACGTTGTAAATGACCCAGGCGTTGAGCGTGGCCGAAAATGGCTTTCAGCGGTTTGGCTTCGCGAAGCAGAACGGCGGGTGCTCTGGCCGTGAGAGGGCGAAATGCCATGATCAGACACCTGAAGTAACAGAGCCGCCATGGTAGCAGAAAGCACTGGATGCGCCCGACCCATTGCTTTGCGAGCGCTTTACCCATTAAATCAACAAGTAACTTCTGCCGTGAATGGCTTGAAGTTGAGCAAAAAGCCCTTATTTTAAGTGAGCCCCGTCACAGCGCTGTGCCAGCATCGTGGAATAACGCCACTTTCCTCACCATCGTTTCCGGGTAGAATGCTCGTTCGCATGCGGCCATGAGGGCTGCACGGGCGACTCACGGGGCCGCCCTCCATCCCTTTAGTGTGGAAGATCCTGCCGATATGTTTGCGCCTTTGTTAAAGAAACTTTTTGGAAGCAAGAACGAGCGTGAAGTCAAACGCATGCTCAAGACGGTGCAACTCGTCAATGCCTTCGAAGAGCAAATGGTAGCCCTTTCGGACGATCAATTGCGTGCCAAGACAGACGAGTTCAAGGCCCGCATCGCCAAAGGGGAAACCCTCGACAAACTGCTGCCTGAAGCCTTTGCGGTCGCCCGCGAAGCCGGTAAGCGTGTCATGGGTATGCGTCACTTCGACGTCCAGCTGATCGGCGGCATGACCTTGCATGAAGGCATGATCGCGGAAATGCGTACCGGTGAAGGCAAGACCCTGGTGGCAACACTGGGTGTTTACCTCAACGCGCTGTCCGGCAAGGGCGTGCACGTTGTGACGGTGAACGACTACCTGGCCCGTCGCGACGCCAACTGGATGCGTCCGCTCTACGAATTCCTCGGCATGACGGTCGGCGTGGTCACCCCATTCCAGCCGCCGGAAGAGAAACGCCTGGCTTACGCAGCGGACATCACCTACGGCACCAACAACGAATTCGGTTTCGACTACCTGCGCGACAACATGGCGTTCAGCATGGAAGAAAAATTCCAGCGCGAACTCAATTTTGCCGTAATCGACGAAGTCGACTCCATCCTCATCGACGAAGCCCGTACGCCGCTGATCATTTCCGGTCAGGCCGAGGACAGCTCCAAGCTGTACATCGAGATCAACAAACTGATCCCGCAGCTTGAGTTGCACGTCGAAGAAGTCGAAGGCGAAGTCACCAAGGCCGGCCACTACACCGTCGACGAGAAGACCCGTCAGGTCGAGCTCAACGAAGCCGGTCACCAGTTCATCGAAGACATGCTGACCCGCGTTGGCCTGCTGGCTGAAGGCGAGAGCCTGTATTCGGCGCACAACCTCGGTCTGCTGACCCACGTTTATGCCGGCCTGCGTGCGCATAAACTGTTCAACCGCAACATCGAATACATCGTGCAGGACGGTCAGGTCGTCCTGGTGGACGAACACACCGGTCGTACCATGCCGGGTCGCCGTTTGTCCGAAGGCCTGCACCAGGCCATCGAGGCCAAGGAAAACCTGAACATCCAGGCCGAAAGCCAGACCCTGGCGTCGACCACGTTCCAGAACTACTTCCGTCTGTACAACAAGCTGTCCGGCATGACCGGTACCGCTGACACCGAAGCGTTCGAATTCCACCAGATCTACGGTCTGTCGGTGATGGTCATCCCGCCGAACAAGCCGCTGGCGCGTAAAGACTACAACGACCTGGTGTTCCTGACCGCCGAAGAGAAATACGCGGCGATCATCAACGACATCAAGGAATGCATGACTCAGGGCCGTCCGGTGCTGGTGGGTACTGCGACCATCGAAACCTCTGAGCACATGTCTGCGTTGCTGGTTAAAGAAGGCATCGAACACAAGGTTCTGAACGCCAAGTTCCACGAAAAAGAAGCCGAGATCATTGCCCAGGCCGGTCGCCCAGGCGCACTGACCATCGCCACCAACATGGCCGGTCGTGGTACCGACATCCTGTTGGGCGGTAACTGGGAAGTTGAAGTGGCTTCGCTGGAAGACCCGACCCCTGAGCAGATTGCCCAGATCAAGGCCGACTGGCAGAAACGTCACCAGCAAGTGCTGGAGTCGGGTGGCTTGCAGGTGATCGCTTCCGAGCGTCACGAATCTCGCCGTATCGACAACCAGTTGCGTGGTCGTGCCGGTCGTCAGGGTGACGCCGGTTCCAGCCGTTTCTACCTGTCGCTGGAAGACAGCCTGATGCGCATCTTCGCCTCTGACCGGGTGAAGAACTTCATGAAAGCCCTGGGCATGCAGCCTGGCGAAGCGATCGAGCACCGCATGGTGACCAACGCCATCGAGAAGGCTCAGCGCAAGGTTGAAGGCCGCAACTTCGACATTCGTAAGCAACTGCTCGAGTTCGACGACGTCAACAACGAACAACGTAAAGTGATCTATCACATGCGTAACAGTTTGTTGGCCGCTGACAACATCGGTGAAACCATCGCCGACTTCCGTCAGGACGTGCTCAACGCTACCGTCAGCGCTCACATTCCACCGCAATCGCTGCCTGAGCAGTGGGACGTGGCCGGTTTGGAAGCCGCACTGCAGAGTGACTTCGGTGTGGCGTTGCCGATCCAGAAGTGGCTCGACGAAGACGATCACCTGTATGAAGAAACCCTGCGCGAGAAGCTCATGACCGAGCTGCTGGCCGCGTACAACGAGAAAGAAGAGCAGGCGAGCGCCGAAGCGCTGCGCACCTTCGAGAAACAAATCGTGCTGCGCGTGCTCGACGACCTGTGGAAAGACCACCTGTCGACCATGGATCACCTGCGTCACGGCATCCACTTGCGTGGTTATGCCCAGAAGAACCCGAAGCAAGAGTACAAGCGCGAGTCCTACACGCTGTTCTCCGAGCTGCTGGATTCGATCAAGCGCGACTCGATTCGTGTGCTGTCGCACGTTCAGGTTCGCCGTGAAGATCCGATCGAAGAAGAGCAACGCCTGCGTCAGGAAGCCGAAGCACTGGCTGCTCGCATGCAGTTCCAGCACGACGAAGCCCCGGGTCTTGAACAACCGGAGCTGCTGGGTGAAGAGGTCGATGTTGCCCTCGCCATCGCCCCGGTACGCAACGAACAGAAGCTGGGCCGCAACGAACTTTGCTACTGCGGTTCGGGCAAGAAGTTCAAGCATTGCCACGGGCAGATCCAGTAAAACCCGTTTCATACGCTGAAATACCCGCGCCGCGACCGGCTTATGCCGTCGCGGCGTTTTGCCATTTAAACCACCGTGCCACGTTAGAAGAATGGGGTAATGACGGTGCTGACATCATTTTTAAGGAGCGCATTCATGGCTGTTGGTCTTGGTCCTTTGCCAACGTTGCACCCGGTTGCCGGTTTTGAACTCGGTATCGCCTCGGCCGGCATCAAGCGCCCTGGGCGCAAGGATGTCGTGGTCATGCGCTGTGCCGAAGGTTCCACGGTGGCGGGCGTGTTCACCTTGAACGCCTTTTGCGCCGCGCCCGTGATCCTGGCCAAACAACGCGTGCAAGGCCCGGTGCGTTACTTGCTGACCAACACCGGCAATGCCAACGCCGGCACCGGCGAACCTGGCCTGGCGGCTGCCGAACGCACGTGCGCCAAACTGGCTGAACTGACCGGTGTCGACGCCAGCCTGGTGCTGCCGTATTCCACCGGTGTCATCGGCGAGCCACTGCCGGTCGAGAAAATCGAAGGCGCGTTGCAAGCCGCCCTCGACGACCTGTCGGTCAACAACTGGGAAGCTGCCGCCACTGGCATCATGACCACCGACACCTTGCCCAAGGGTGCCAGCCGCCAGTTCCAGCATGACGGCGTGACCATCACCGTCACCGGCATCAGTAAAGGCGCGGGCATGATTCGCCCGAACATGGCGACCATGCTCGGCTACATTGCCACCGACGCCAAAGTCTCCCGCGAGGTGCTGCAAAACCTGCTGCTGGACGGCGCCAACAAGTCGTTCAACCGCATCACCATCGACGGCGACACCTCGACCAACGACTGCTGCATGCTGATCGCCACCGGTCAGGCGGCACTGCCGGAAATCACCCGCGCTGAAGGCGAGCTGTTCGCCAAGTTGAAGCAAGCGGTGTTTGAAGTGTGCATGGACGTGGCCCAGGCGATCGTTCGCGATGGCGAAGGCGCGACCAAGTTCGTCACCGTTGAAGTCAACGGCGGCGGCAATCACCAGGAATGCCTGGACGTCGGTTACACCGTGGCCCACTCGCCACTGATCAAGACCGCGCTGTTTGCTTCCGACCCGAACTGGGGCCGCATCCTGGCTGCCGTCGGCCGTGCCGGCGTACCGAACCTGGACGTGAGCAAGATCGACGTGTTCCTCGGCGAAGTGTGCATCGCCAGCCGTGGCGCGCGTGCATCGACCTACACCGAAGCCCAGGGCGCGGCGGTGATGCAGCAGGAAGAAATCACCATCCGTATCGAACTGGGTCGCGGTGATTGCAGCGAAACCATCTGGACCACCGACCTGTCCCACGAATACGTGAAGATCAACGCCGAGTACCGTACTTAACAGTTAGACCGAGTCGCTGTCTTCGCGGGCAAGCCTCGCTCCTACAGATTACGCACACCTGTAGGAGCGAGGCTTGCCCGCGAAGGCGGCCGACCAGACACCAAAGATCTGGCCCATACCCCTTATCAAAAGGTCCCGAACATGAGCCTCCACCTGATCATCGGCGACAAACTGATTTCCTCCTGGTCCCTGCGCGGCGCGCTGGCCCTTGACCTGGCCGGCGCTTCCTACACCGAAGAACTGATCAAGCTGAACCAGCCGGACACCCGCGAACGCCTGCTTGAGCACTCGCCGACCGGCAAAGTCCCGCTGCTGAAAACCGAACACGGCACCGTTGCCGATTCCCTGGCGATTGCCGAATACCTGGCCGAACAGTTCCCCGACGCCGGCCTCTGGCCCAAAGACATCGGCGCCCGTGCCCAGGCCCGTTCGGCCTGTGCGCAGATGCACGCCGGGTTCTTCGCCATGCGCGGCAACATGCCGTTCGACCTGAGCCGCGACGCACCGCTGTCGCCGACGCCAGCGGACGTGAAGGCAGACATCGAGCGCATGCTGGCGTTGTGGGCCGAGTGCCGCGCCGTTGCAACTGAAACCGGTCCGTTCCTGTTTGGCCGTGCGACCCTGGCCGATGCGTTTTTCGCACCGATCGCCGTGCGCCTGCGCACCTACCAGGTGAAATTGCCTGCCGCGGATGAAGCCTACGTCGAAACGATCTACCAGTGGCCGGCCTTCAAGGCCTGGCAAAAGGCGGGTCTGGAGGAGATTGGGCAGTGAAACGAGTCCACGTAGCCGCCGCCGTTATCCGTGATAACAGTGGCAAGATCCTCATCGCACGCCGCGCCGATACTCAGCATCAGGGCGGTCTGTGGGAATTCCCCGGTGGCAAGGTCGAGGACGACGAATCCGTCGAAAGCGCTCTGGCCCGCGAGCTTCACGAGGAGTTGGGCATTGTGGTCAGCGCGGCGCGCCCGTTGATCAAGGTCCGCCACGATTACCCGGACAAGCAAGTGTTGCTGGATGTCTGGGAAGTTTCGGCCTTCACCGGCGAGCCGCATGGCGCCGAAGGCCAGCCGTTGGAGTGGGTCGCGCCGCGTGACCTGCTGAACTACGAGTTCCCGGCGGCCAATCAGCCGATCGTGGCGGCGGCACGGTTATCGTCGCAGTACCTGATTACCCCGGAAGACCTGGAAACCCCGGCCTTGCTGCGCGGTATTCAGAAAGCCATCGCAGGCGGGATCAAGTTGATCCAGCTGCGGGCCCCTAACGGCTACGATCCGAAGTACCGCGATCTGGCGGTGGACGCGGCGGGGCTGTGTGCCGGCAAGGCGCAGTTGATGATCAAGGGGCCGTTTGAATGGCTGGGCGATTTTCCGTCCGCCGGTTGGCACATCACGTCCGCGCAATTGCGCAAGTATGCGGCGGCGGGTCGTCCGCTGCCGGCATCGCGCTGGTTGGCGGCGTCCTGTCATAACGCAGAAGAGCTGGCGCTGGCCGAGCAGATGGGCGTGGATTTTGTCACCCTGTCGCCGGTGAAGCCAACCCTGACGCATCCGGGGGCTCAGCCGTTGGGCTGGGAGCAGGCTTCGGTGTTGATCGAAGGTTTCAGCAAACCGGTGTTTTTGCTGGGTGGCGTAGGGCCGACGGATCTGCAGGCAGCCTGGGAAGCCGGTGCTCAGGGCGTGGCGGGGATTCGGGCGTTTTGGCCTGATTCTTTGGTGTAGCGGGCGGCCTCTTCGCGGGCAAGCCTCGCTCCTACAGGTATACGCAACCCCCTGTAGGAGCGAGGCTCGCCCGCGAAGGCGTCCTCAAAGGCGCCACTAAACCTGAGGCTTCGCCGCCGGCTGCCACAAAATCTCGGCAATCCCCTGGCGCTTGGCAATCAACCGCGCCACCACAAACAGCACATCCGACAACCGATTGATATACGCCAGGCCAACCCCGGCCAACGGTTCAATCGCGTTCAACTGCTGACAGCGCCGTTCGGCACTTCGGGCCAGGCTACGGCACACGTGAGCCTGGGCAATCAGCGGCGAACCGCCCGGCAGAATGAAATTCTCCAGCGGCCCCAGCTCTTCGTTCCACCGATCGATCGCGGCTTCCAGGCGTTCGATTTCCGCCGCATCCAGCGCCTGATACACCGGCATCGCCAGCTCACCGCCGAGATCGAACAACCGATGCTGGCAGGGCGCCAAGACCTCGATCACTTCGTTCAACCCCGGAAATTGGTCGCGCTCCGCCGCCAAGCCGGCCAGTAACACGCCCACCTGACTGTTCAGCGTATCGACTTCGCCAATGGCCTCGATCCGTGGATGGTCCTTGGGCACGCGGCGGCCGTCGCCGAGGCCGGTTTCGCCTTTGTCGCCGGTGCGGGTGTAAATCTTCGACAAGCGAAAGCCCATGGTTACCTCGATAGCTGATTGAGTTCTTGAGAGACAAGCGGAGTGCCCGCCAAGGGCAGGCGCAAGGTGAAACACGTGCCTTGGCCCAGTGTCGATTGCACTTCCATCTGACCCTTGTGGTTATTGGTGATGATGAAATACGAAACCGACAAGCCAAGGCCAGTGCCCTGACCAATTTCCTTGGTGGTGAAAAACGGCTCGAACGTGCGTTTGCGCACGCTCTCGCTCATGCCGATGCCGTTGTCCTCGACCTGGATTTCCGCCCACGGTGGATTCAGTTTGGTGCGCAGGATGATTCGGCCGGGTTCGCGGTCGTCTTCGCGCTGGTGAATGGCCTGGGCGGCGTTTTTCAGCAGGTTGAGCAACACTTGCTCCAGCTCGTTGGCGGTGCCGGGCACCGGGCCCAATGCGGGGTCGAACTGACGGATGATCGCCTGACCCTTAAAGTCAAAACCGATCGCCAGGTCGAAGTCGTTACCGGCGATTTCCACCGCCTGATCGATCAGCGCCGGCAGGTCGCATGGGGCCATTTGCCGTGTACTGCGACGGCTGAAACTGAGCATGTGCGTGACGATCTTCGCCGCCCGGGCGCCTGCCTGTTGAATGCCGTCGAGCAGTTGCGGCACTTCACGAACCTGCAGGTATTTGTTCACCGTTTCCAGCTCGATGCCGACGTGTTCGGCCTGTTCGAGGTTCTTCGGCAGCTCCGGGGACAAGCGCCGGCGAATGTTCTGCACGTTGTGCAGGATCGCCCCCAGCGGGTTGTTGATTTCGTGGGCCATGCCGGCGGCGAGGCCGCCGACCGAGAGCATTTTTTCCGATTGCACCATCATTTCTTCCAGCGAAAGACGCTGAGTAATGTCATCGATCCGGATCACCACGCCGCGCCCGGCGCCCCCCATCAACGGGTAGAAGGTCAGCGCGTAGTGCTTGGGTTCTTCGTCCTTGAACCAGGTGACCCGTTCGATCTTGGCCACCGTGTGCTGCTCGACGGTTTGCTTGAGCTGCGGCAGAAACGGCTTGAGCGGTTCGAAGGCAAGGAAGATCGGCTGGTTCAAGGCTTCGTCGAGGCGCGTTCCGGAAAGGGCGCTGGCCTCCTGATTCCACTGCGTCACGTACAGCTGCTCGTCGAGGGCGATCAACGCCGATGGCATGGAGTCGATGATGCTGTTGAGGTAGTTCTGGAACCCGGTGAGTTTCTTCTCGATCTTGCTGCGCACCTGGACTTCGAGTTCCAGTTTGCGGTTGGTGTGACGGGTTTCTTCGGCCAGGCCTTGGGCCTGGTCGTACGCGGCCTGGGAATCGTCCCGGGCCCGTTTGAGTTGCTGCTCCCGGGCTTCAATGCGCGAGAGCATGGTGTTGAACGCTTCGGCAAGGCTGCCGATTTCGTCGTGGTTACCGCGAGAGGCGCGCAGGGCGTAGTTCTCTTCCCGGGTGACTTGCCGCGACAATTCCTCGAGTTGATGGATCGGGCGGGTGATCAGGCGTTTGATCTGCCGGGCGATCACCAGCCACAACAGCACGCTGAAGATCAGAATCCCCAGGCTCGCGGTGAGGGTCCCGGTGTAGAACGCCATCGGCAGTTCGCTGCTGGCGACCAGCAGCAGATGACCGGGGGCCGTGCCGGGGCGGGGCAGGGTGATCACTTGGTTGCTGCGAAATTCGGTGGCTTGCCAGGATTCGATGTGCCGATAACGTTCCGGCAGGTTCAGCTTGTCGCCATGCTGCAACTGCGCCAGGCGTTCGCCCTTGCCGTCATAAAGGGCGGCGGCACGCAGGGGCGAATAGCTGTTGAGTTCATTGAGCAGGCGTTCGGCGCTTTGCGGCGACTGCAAGGCTTCGGACACCAGGCTCGGGTTGGACACCAGGCGGCCGATGGTCTGCAAGGCCTGGGGCGCCATGCTTTCCTGGGAGATGTAGTACGCGGCGCTGATAAAAGTCAGGTTGGCGACCAGCAGGACAGTGGTCAACAGCACCAGCAGGGCGGCCAGCAGTTTCTGGCCGACCGGAAGGTTTTCAAGGCGCTGGCGCAATGGCATCAGGTTCATCGCTGCAAAGGAACAAGTGGCCAGCGTAGCCGCTGCTCAGTCGCTGGGCAATCCAAGGCTGCGCAGATGGGCGACCAACCTCGACTCAAGCTGATTGAGGTGTGGCAGGTTCAACTGATGCCGAGAGGCGACTTTGCACACATGACCCAACAGGTAGCTGATTTCGGTCCGGCGCCGGTTGCTGACGTCCTGATACATCGAGGAGTAATTGGCGGCGGTGGCATGAATCACCCGCTCGACCTCCTGTTGCAGGTCCTCGGCGGCTGCCGGCTGCCCGCAGCGTTCCAGCAGTTCGGTCAGTTCGCCGCAGAGGGTGGCGACTTCGCAGTGATGTTCCTGCAGACCACCGTTGCGGCAATCGTGCAGCACTGTCAGGGGATTGATCGCACAATTGAGCGCGAGTTTTCGCCACAGTCGGGTCAGGATGTCGGTGCTCCACTCGTGGTGAATCCCGGCGGCGCTCAAGTCATCCAGCCAGATGGGCGCCACCGGATGCCCGGCATCCCCCAGCCAGGTGTAACCGTGGCCGGCGAACACGACGCGCCAGTCGCCATCGCGGAATGCACCTTCGGTGCTCGACGCGCAAATACAGCGTGCCTGCGGCACCTGCGCGGCAACGGCGTCCTGACTGCCCAGGCCATTCTGCAACAGAATCAGTTCGGCACCGGGGGCCAGGCGTGGCGCCAGTTGGGCCACGGCTGCTTCGGCATCGTAGGCTTTGCAGGCCACCAGCAGGCGGTTGATTGGTTCGGGGCTGTCGGCTGTCTCGGCGGGAACCGGATAGAGCTGCGCTTCACCGTGTTCGACCAGCGTCAGCCCGCCCGCCGTCTCGTAATCCTTCAAGCGCGCAGCATCGCGCAAAATCAGGCGAACCGGCACGCCGGCCCGTGCCAGACGTGTGGCCCATAAGGTGCCGAGGCTGCCGGCGCCCAGAACATGCCAAGTGGTGGACATCAGCTTTTTGCTCTGTTTAAGGGGCGCATCGGAGGCTCGCAGTGAATGATCGGAAAGACCCGTTATAATCAGCGCGGATTTTAACCGCAAGCCAGGTGTGCTCCATCGTGATCGAGCATGCCCTTTTATTGGAGAGATTACATGCCGTCGTTCGACGTGGTATCCGAACTGGACAAACACGAAGTCACCAACGCGGTCGAGAACGCCGTCAAGGAACTCGATCGCCGTTATGACCTGAAAGGCAAGGGCACCTTCGAGTTCAAGGAAAAGGACCTGACCGTCAACCTGACCGCTGAAGCCGATTTCCAGCTCGAAGCGATGATTGAGATCCTCAAGCTGGCCTTGGTCAAGCGCAAAATCGACGTGCAGTGCCTTGAAGTCAAGGATGCCTATGCGTCGGGCAAGCTGATGAAGCAGGAAGCGGTCCTCAAGGAAGGCATCGACAAAGAGCTGGCGAAGAAAATCGTCGCTCACGTCAAAGACGCCAAGCTCAAGGTCCAGGCTGCCATCCAGGGCGAGCAAGTGCGCATTACCGGCAAGAAACGTGACGACTTGCAGGAAGCCATCGCTGCCCTGCGCGCCAAGACTTTCGATATGCCGCTGCAGTTCAACAACTTCCGCGACTGATCTTTCAATGCGGGAACCCTGTGGGAGCGGGCTTGCTCGCGAAAGCGGTGTGTCATTCAAGAGTGATTTCGACTGATATGCCCTCTTCGCGAGCAAGCCCGCTCCCACCCGGATTGTGCTTAACCGAGGAGAAAGAAGATGGATTTGAATGCTGAAGTAGACAACCTGGTCAAGGCGTCACAAGCCTGGATTCCGATGATCATGGAATATGGCAGCCGCGTGTTGCTGGCAGTGATCACCCTGGCCGTGGGCTGGTGGCTGATCAACAAGGTGACGCAAAAGCTTGGCGGCCTGCTGGCATTGCGTAACGCCGACCTGGCGTTGCAAGGGTTCATCAGCAGTCTGGCAAACATCATTCTCAAGGTGCTGTTGATCGTCAGCGTTGCGTCGATGATTGGTGTGGAAACCACCTCGTTCGTTGCGGCCATCGGTGCGGCCGGCCTGGCCATCGGTCTGGCCTTGCAGGGCAGCCTGGCGAATTTCGCCGGCGGCGTGCTGATTCTGTTGTTCCGTCCGTTCCGCATCGGTGACTGGATCGAAGCTCAAGGTGTCGCCGGCACCGTCGACAGCATCCAGATCTTCCACACTGTGCTGCGTACGGGCGATAACAAAACCATCATCGTTCCTAACGGCAACTTGTCGAACGGTATCATTACCAATACAAATCGCCAGCCAACCCGCAAAGTTGTGTTTGATGTGGGTGTGGACTACGAAGCGGATTTGCAGAAAGCCCGTGCAGTATTGCTGGAACTGGCCAATGACGAACGTGTATTGGCGGACCCGGCTCCACAAGCCGTCATTTCTACCTTGGGCGACAGTTCGATTACTGTTTCCCTGCGCGTGTGGGTGAAAACGGCGGATTACTGGGATGTGATGTTCATGTTTAACGAACAGTCCCGGGATCGTTTGAAAACCGCAGGCATTGATATTCCATTTCCACAACGGGTTATCCGTGTGGTTCAGGAAGCAGCGGTGCAGTGATTGATTCGTTAACTAATGTCTGACTTTTAAGTCAGGCATGTGGGGCAAGGATCAGTTTTCTCAGCGTTAAGCCGTCGTCAAAAAAAAAGGCCCATCCGAAGATGGGCCTTTTTTATTCGTGCTAACTAAGCCACTGCGATTACAAAACCGACAGCGGGTAGTCGACGATGAAACGGAACTCTTTCACGTCGCCTTCGCCTTCGTCAGCGTTAGCGAAGTGCCATGCTTGACGAATACGGAAGGAAAGGTCTTTTGCCGGGCCAGTCTGAACAACATACTTGGCTTCGAAGTTGGTTTCGTTGTGCTTGCCATCTTCACCGTACAGACCGGTGTATGCGCTACCAGCTGGAGTTTTGGTACCGTCGATGTCCCAGCCTTTCACGTAACGGGTCATGAAGCTCAGACCTGGAACGCCGTACTCAGCCATTTTCAGGTCGTAACGGACCTGAGCAGACTTCTCGCCAGGGGCGTTGAAGTCAGAGTACTGGATGGAGTTGGCGAGGAAGATCGAGTCGCCACCGCGGTTGTTTTTGCCGATACCGATGTAGTCGAACGGCGTGTCACCGTTAACCTTCTGGAAGGCGACGGTCACGGTGTGTGCTTTCAGGAACGAGAAAGCAGCGGCCAGGGAGTAGGCGGTGTTGCTGATATCGCCTGCTTTAGCGTCACCGGTATCCGTGGTGCGGTAGATGTTACCGTCCAGGTTAACCGACTCATCGCCACCCATTGGGATGGTGTAGTTCAGGTTGGCGTAGTACTGGTTCCAGATGTCTTCCAGCTTGGCGCCGTACAGCGATGCGCTCAGGTTGTCAGTGAGGCCGTACTTGCCACCGAAATAGTCGATGGAGTTGGCTTGCACGCCAGCGTAGGTTGCGAACAGATCGCCGTCACGGGCGTTTTTGTCCTGGCTGGTACCGGAGTAGAAGTGACCGGCTTCGAGGTCAAGGTCTTTGACTTCGCTGCTCTGCAGTTGGAAACCGCTGGCAGTTTGAGGAAGGATACGGGAACCGCCAACAGCAAACACTGGAGCAGTGCTTGGCTGCATGTCGCCGAATTTCAGCTCGGTTTTGGATACGCGGAATTTAACGGCAGCGCCGGCTTTACCCTGGCTGTCGTTGACGTCGCGGCCGCCGTTAGCGTTAACGGTGTCGCTACGGCTCATGTTACCCGAACCGGAAGTGCCATCGCCGCCATCCAGTTTGATGGCCAGGTAACCGAATGCATCAACGCCAACGCCGATCAGACCTTGGGTGTAACCGGAGCTGAAGTTGCCCCAAATACCCTGGGTCCAGTCTTTGACGTCGCGGGCGCCATCTTTGTTGTCACGGTTGAAGTAGTAGTTGCGAACCAGCAAGTTCAACTTGGCGTCGTCAACAAAACCCTTGGCTTCAGCCTGGTCACTTACAAAAGGTGCGGCCGTAGCCATTTGAGTACTGGCTGCTGCTGCAACTGCCAGTGCGATCATGCTCCACTTCATCACGCGCATCGTGATTTGCTCCTTTGGTTTTAGAAGAGTACTGCCGTCCCACCTGTTTTATTATCTGGGCGGCTCTTTCTTTTTGTGTCGGCGCAAACTTATATCACGCCGACCATGTTGGCGATACTTGCGGATCTAACCTTTCGGCTTCTTTACGACCGTGTCGCAAACAGCTTGGTAGATGTCGCAAATTTACAGCCTCGACGCAAGCGGGCTGACAACTTTTAGCGCTGTTTTCCAGAGCTTGAGCGTCGGTAAAAAGAGTCCCTGGTGAAACGTTTGAATCTCCATCGGGCAACCCTGCCACTGTTTTTATTGGCCTTGAAGCGTCCACTTCCAGCGGACGCATCACAGGCGATGTGGGTGTGAATGCAACAAGCGTGCACAAATCAGAAATCTGCTGCTGTTTTTTTCTGATGGCCTGCCTGCTGCTGTAAAAACCTCATAAAACCGGGGGTTTCATGCACCTTTTGTTCGGGCTTGACGCCATGGTTTGCATCGTGTTGCAACCGCCTGGTCGGCAGGGTGACAACCAAAAACGTTACCGGTTCACCCCTCCAGTGAGTAAATGGCGGATACCCGAACGACTCAGCGTAGACGCACTGTGCGGTTTTGGTGCAAAAAATCTTAATCGCTGTACTGAATTCATACAGTGGGGCCACCTGGCAGATTTGAACACATCCTTGTTAATCAGTCATTTCGGCGCGCTTTGTAAGGTGATTGGTTCTGTAATGGTGCGCGCCGGCGAAAAATGTCTCATGTCGGGGCGTGGGGCTGATCGTTCGCAGATTTTCCTGCCGTTTCGACAGGGGTTGGTCGTGAAGCACGCCACGATCGCAGGTATGCTGCCGTCCTGTCGCTTGGTGCGCTTTCTCTGGATATGGGCGCTAAGCTGAAAACTGATGACCAGGCGGGAGTGCGCGCAGTGTTTACTTTAGATCCACGACTTCAACAAGACTCGCTACCGATCGGGGACTTCCCTCTCTGCCGGTTGCTGTTGTCCAACGATTCGAACTACCCGTGGTTCATCCTGGTGCCACGCCGCGAGGATATCAGTGAGATATTTCAGTTGGGTGTCGCAGATCAACAGCAGCTGTGGCAGGAGTCGACCTTGCTGGCGCAACGGCTCAAGGACGCGTTCGACGCGGATAAGATGAACGTCGCCGCCTTGGGTAACGTCGTCAAACAGCTGCACGTGCATGTGATTGTGCGCAAGCATGAGGATGCTGCCTGGCCAGCGCCAATCTGGGGCAAACAACCGGCCACCCCGTACAGTGCGGAGCAGGTCGCGGCGATTCGCGAGCGGCTGCGGTTGGTATTGGCCGAAGATTTCACGTTCCTGGAGGGTTGAGTCATGGGCCTGGAAGAACGCGTTACCGACCTGGAGAGCCAGTTGGCGTTTCAGGATGACACCATCCAGGCATTGAGTGATGTGCTGGCGACCCAGCAGCGTGCGGTTGAGCGTCTGCAACTGCAAATGGCGGCATTGCTCAAGCGGCAAGAGGAAATGGCCGGGCAGTTCGAGACGTTCGAAGAAGAAGCGCCGCCGCCTCATTATTAAGTCATAACGCTCGACCTGTAGGAGCGAGCTTGCTCGCGATGGTCGTTAACGATGACGCGTTTCAACAGGATAAAACGCGGTGCCTGTGGCTCCATCGCGAGCAAGCTCGCTCCTACATTGACCGTGAACAGCATTACGGCCATTACCCGGCATTAAAAGCCGCGCAATAAAAAACCGCGAACAGCCAGGCTGTTCGCGGTTTTTTTTAGCCTTGAATCAGCGTCGCGGCAGTGCGGCGATGACGTCTTCGGCTTGCAGGCCCTTGTCGCGATTCATGACGGAGAACTCCACGCGCTGGCCTTCGACCAGGACGCGGTGACCTTCGCCGCGAATAGCCCGGAAATGCACGAAAATATCATCGCCGGAGTCACGGGAAATAAAGCCGAAGCCTTTGGAGGTGTTGAACCACTTGACGGTACCGGTATCGCGGTTGCTCATGTCGTAGCTTGGCGAGGCGGCGGCCGGTGAAGATTTGTAGAAGCTGATGGCCAGGTGCAGAAGAACGGCGATCAGGGCAGCGACCAGGCTGAACAGAACGGCAGGTTGACCGGCGATGACAGGCATCGGCGCGAGCAGCGTCAAGGTTTGCAGGAGGACAGTCAGGACCAGCAGGGCACTGACCAGGTTCTGCAATTGATGACGCGGGCCTTTGTTCCAGTAAGGGATAACTGGAGCGAGGGTGAGGTTGAGCAGGCCGAAAAAGGCCAGGTACAGCGCATCGGGTTGTTGCAGGTAAGGAACAGCTTCGGATCGCAGGCTAGGGATGAAGGACAGCAGCAAAGCTGCTGCGCCCATTAGCAGGTGGACGATTTTCAACATTTTGATTAACTCACGTTAAGACGGATCACAAGGAAGAGCTGACGAGGCACGGTTCGCTTCAGAACAATAAGAGGCGTTGGGCACGTACCTCGATATCAGCCTATGCGCAGCACCCGGAAAAATAGGTGCCAGCGACACACTGCCTATTTAACAGCAAAGCCGCAGGCTACTCAAATCAAGGAGTCCAGCGGTGCACCGGGGGCGATTTGTCGCAGCTCGCCGGGTCATCCAGGGCTGCAGCGTGGCGGCAGGCTTGCTAGAGTGGTCCTGCACCTGTTGGATGAATTTTCATCACCTTTAGGGGAAAAGCATGGCAATCGATATCGGTATCAGTGAAGAAGATCGCAAGTCCATTGTCGATGGGCTTTCGCGTCTGCTGTCGGACACTTATGTACTTTATTTGAAAACCCATAACTTCCATTGGAACGTCACCGGGCCCATGTTTCGGACCTTGCACCTAATGTTCGAGGAGCAATATAACGAGTTGGCCCTGGCCGTCGATTCGATTGCCGAGCGCATTCGTGCCCTCGGGTTTCCGGCTCCCGGTGCCTATTCTATTTATGCGCGCCTTTCCTCGATCAAGGAAGAAGCGGGTGTGCCCAGCGCCGAAGACATGATCAAACAACTGGTCGAAGGTCAGGAAGCCGTGACGCGTACGGCACGCGGGATCTTCCCCTTGCTCGACAAAGTCAGCGACGAACCCACCGCCGACTTGCTGACCCAGCGCATGCAGGTTCACGAGAAAACCGCTTGGATGCTGCGCTCACTGCTGGATCAGTAACCCTGCCAGTGCGCGGGCGACTTCTATCAGTCGTTCGCGCGCTGTCCTATTTCGCTTTTTCTGTTGAATGACCTTGCGCCTGGCCGTGTAGGAAAACGGCCGGAGTAGGACGCGCTCCACGATCCGCCCTGCGTTGTTGGCTTATCCTACGTTGATGGTCAAAAAGTCATCTGGATATAACTTTGCGCCTGCGTTTTTATAAGAACCAGAACAGGCTTTTGTAAAAACCAGGGATGGCAAAGGAGTGTCAACGGTATGGTTTATGAAAACAGGAAAAGCGAGGGGAGGGGCGGTCCACTCAAGGATGTAAGGATTGACCCGTTTGTCAGCGAGTTCGATATGGGGCTGGCCCAGCCTCTTTCCCGGTCAGTGCGCTTGAATGGCTTTGCCACCTGTTTGCGGCTGGAACAGGTGTATTGGGATATTTTGGGCGAAATGGCCAAGGTCAATTGCTGCTCGGTCAGTGCGCTGTTGTCCCACGTGGACCGCGAGGTGCATCTGCGTCACGGCGGAGTGAAAAACTTCAGCGGGCTGGTGCGGGTTGTCTGCGTGGTGCACAGCTTGAAGGAAGGGAGTTGCACCGTCATGGCGTAGCCGTTGGCGGTGTAAAGGGCAGAGTGTCGGTCTGTGCAGTCTTACGGCTGCACAGGCTGCATTTAATGGATATAATCCCGCTCTTTGCCGCAAAACCCTGCGTTTACGGTAGCAATCTGATCGCCGAGACAACCCCCATGCCGATGTACGACTATCAATGTGCTTCCTGTGGTCATCAGTTGGAAGCCATTCAAAAGATCAGCGCAGCACCGCTGGTCGACTGCCCTGCCTGTCAGGCGCCAGAGCTTAAAAAGATGCTGTCCATGCCGGGCTTCCGCCTGAGCGGCACCGGCTGGTACGAAACCGATTTCAAGACCGGTTCAAAGAAGAACCTGGCCGGCGGCGACAAAGCTGACTAGGGTCTAGAGCCTGTTGAACGACACGCGTGAGCGCTTGCCTCATCCAGCACCTGATGGGCGCAAGTGCTCCAACCGAATTTCGAATTACGAGAAGTGAAACCACGACCATGATGCGCAGCCATTATTGCGGCCAACTGAACGAAGCCCTGGAAGGCCAGGAAATTACCCTTTGCGGATGGGTTCACCGTCGCCGTGACCACGGTGGGGTGATTTTCCTCGATATCCGTGATCGTGATGGTCTGGCCCAGGTGGTGTTCGACCCGGACCGCGCTGACACCTTCGCCGTCGCCGATCGCGTGCGCAGCGAGTACGTGGTCAAGGTCACCGGCAAGGTGCGCCTGCGTCCGGCCGGAGCCACCAACGCCAACATGGCGTCGGGCATGATCGAAGTGCTGGGTTACGAACTGGAAGTGCTGAACGAAGCGGAAACCCCGCCGTTCCCGCTCAACGAGTTCTCCGACGTCGGCGAAGAAACCCGCCTGCGCTATCGCTTCCTCGACCTGCGTCGCCCGGAAATGCTCGAGAAGCTGCGTCTGCGTTCGCGCATGACCACCAGCATCCGTCGTTACCTGGACGAGAACGGCTTCCTCGACGTCGAGACGCCGATCCTGACCCGTGCGACCCCGGAAGGCGCTCGCGACTACCTGGTGCCGAGCCGTACCCACGCCGGTTCCTTCTTCGCCTTGCCGCAATCGCCGCAGCTGTTCAAGCAACTGCTGATGGTTGCCGGCTTCGATCGTTACTATCAGATCGCCAAGTGCTTCCGCGACGAAGACCTGCGTGCCGACCGTCAGCCTGAATTCACTCAGATCGACATCGAAACCAGCTTCCTCGATGAAAAAGACATCATCGGCATCACCGAAGGCATGATCCGCAACCTGTTCAAGGAAGTGCTGGATCTGGAGTTCGGTGAATTCCCGCACATGACCTACGAAGAGGCCATGCGTCGTTACGGTTCCGACAAGCCGGACCTGCGTAACCCGCTGGAACTGGTCGACGTTGCCGACCAACTGAAAGAAGTCGACTTCAAAGTGTTCAGCGGCCCGGCCAACGACCCGAAATGCCGCATTGCTGCCTTGCGCGTTCCTGGCGGGGCGAGCATGCCGCGCAAGCAGATCGACGACTACACCAAGTTCGTCGGCATCTACGGTGCCAAGGGCCTGGCGTACATCAAGGTCAACGAGCGCGCGAAGGGCGTCGAAGGCCTGCAGTCGCCTATCGTCAAAAACATCCCTGAAGCCAACCTCAATGTGATCCTTGATCGCGTTGGCGCGGTTGATGGCGACATCGTGTTCTTCGGTGCCGACAAAGCCAAGATCGTCAGCGAAGCCCTGGGTGCGCTGCGGATCAAGGTCGGCAACGACCTGGACCTGCTGACCTGCAAGTGGGCGCCAATGTGGGTCGTCGACTTCCCGATGTTCGAAGAAAACGACGACGGCAGCTTCACCGCCTTGCACCACCCGTTCACCGCGCCGAAGTGCACCCCGGAAGAACTCGAAGCCAACCCGGCGACCGCTCTGTCCCGTGCTTACGACATGGTCCTGAACGGCACCGAGCTGGGTGGCGGTTCGATCCGTATCCACCGCAAGGAAATGCAGCAGACGGTGTTCCGCCTGTTGGGTATCAATGAAGCGGAACAGGAAGAGAAATTCGGCTTCCTGCTCGACGCCCTGAAATATGGCGCACCGCCGCACGGTGGCCTGGCCTTCGGCCTGGACCGTCTGGTCATGCTGATGACCGGCGCCCAGTCGATCCGTGAAGTGATCGCGTTCCCGAAAACCCAGAGCGCGGCTGACGTCATGACTCAGGCTCCGGGCGCGGTCGATGCCAAGGCATTGCGCGAATTGCACATTCGTCTGCGCGAAACGCCAAAGGCTGAGTAAGACTGACCCTGAAGGCGCATCCTTATGGGATGCGCCTTTTTTATAGGTCGAGATTTTTTTCTTGCTGGCCGGCGCGAATAAGCGCGGCGGGCAATGTTTCAAAGAGAATTCGGAGCGAGATATGGCGGGTCATTCGAAGTGGGCGAACATCAAGCACCGCAAAGAACGTCAGGATGCCAAGAAGGGCAAGATTTTCACCAAGTGGATTCGTGAGCTGACCGTTGCGGCTCGTCAGGGTGGCGCTGATCCAGGCTCCAACCCGCGTCTGCGCCTGGCATTGGACAAGGCCCTGGGTGCGAACATGAGCCGCGACATTATCGATCGCGCGGTGGCCCGCGGTGCCGGCGCTGCCGATACCGACGACATGGTCGAGCTGACCTACGAAGGCTACGGCCCGGGCGGCGTGGCGGTGATGGTCGAGTGCATGACCGACAACCGCAACCGCACCGCAGCGGCTGTTCGCCACGCGTTCAGCAAGTGCGGCGGCAACTTGGGGACTGACGGCTCGGTGGCCTACCTGTTCGAACGCAAGGGGCAGATTTCCTTCGCGCCGGGCGTCGATGAAGACGCGCTCATGGAAGCGGCGATGGAAGCCGATGCCGATGACGTGGTGACCCACGAAGACGGTTCAATCGATGTGTTCACTTCGTTCGCTGGTTTCTACTCGGTGCGTAACGCCCTGGAAGCGGCCGGTTTCAAAGGCGATGACGCGGAAATCGTGATGCTGCCGACCACCAGTGCCGAACTGGATCTGGAAGGCGCCGAGAAGGTGCTCAAGCTGATCGACATGCTTGAAGACCTGGACGACGTGCAGAACGTCTATTCCAACGCGGACATTCCAGAATCAGTCGCCGCACAGCTCGGTTGATTTGCCCTTGTAGGAGCGAGCTTGCTCGCGATAAACCTGAGAGCGGGCACGTTCATTCAGGTTGTCCAAGTTGTCGTTAACGACCATCGCGAGCAAGCTCGCTCCTACATCTCTATAAACCCGCAGGCGTTATGACTTTAATTCTTGGTATCGACCCCGGTTCGCGCATCACCGGATACGGCGTGGTACGCGATACCGGGCGTGGCTGCATCTATGTGGCTTCAGGCTGCATCCGTACAGGCTCCGGCGAGCTGCACGAGCGTCTGCAAATCGTCTATCGCGGCGTGCGTGAAGTCATCCAGACCTACGGCCCGGTCACCATGGGCATCGAAAAAGTGTTCATGGCGCGCAACGCCGACTCTGCGCTGAAACTCGGTCAGGCCCGTGGCGCCGCCATCGTCGCCGGCGCGGAAGAAGCCCTGGAAATCGCTGAGTACACCGCGACCCAGGTCAAACAGGCCGTCACCGGCACCGGTGCGGCCAATAAAGAGCAGGTGCAGATGATGGTCATGCACATGCTGAAACTGACCAGCAAGCCACAAATCGATGCCTCGGATGCCCTGGCCATTGCCATTTGCCATGCTCACACCCGTTCCAGCCTGTTGCCCCATGGCCTGGGCACGGCACGCAGTCGTGGCGGGCGCCTGCGTCTCTGATAGCATCAGCAATCATTTTTAGGGAATGAGGGTTTTGCGCCTGTGTAGTCGGCGCAAAACCCTTGTTCTTTCAGTCGCCAGCCCCAGCGCTGGCCAACGCTCAAGGATCTGAAACGTGATTGGACGCTTGCGCGGCACCCTGGCTGAAAAACAGCCGCCGCACCTGATTCTGGATGTAAACGGTCTGGGGTATGAGCTGGAAGTGCCCATGACCACGCTGTATCGCTTGCCGTCGGTCGGTGAACCGCTGACCTTGCACACCCATTTGGTCGTACGCGAAGACGCGCAGTTACTCTATGGCTTCTTCGGCAAGCGTGAGCGAGACTTTTTCCGCGAGTTGATCCGTCTCAATGGTGTAGGCCCGAAATTGGCCCTGGCCTTGATGTCGAGCCTGGAAGTCGACGAGCTGGTCCGTTGCGTGCAGTCCCAGGACACCTCGGCGCTGACCAAGGTGCCGGGCGTGGGCAAGAAGACTGCCGAGCGTTTGCTGGTGGAACTCAAGGATCGCTTCAAGGCCTGGGAAACCGTACCGGCGATGTTTGCCTTGGTGCCCAACCAGCCGGGAGGTCCGGATGCCCCGGCCCCGGTGGCCACCGCCGAAAATGATGCGGTCAGCGCGCTGATTTCCCTGGGCTACAAGCCTCAGGAAGCCAGCAAGGCGATTTCCGCGATCAAGGAGAAAGGTTTGAGCAGTGAAGACATGATTCGTCGTGCCCTGAAGGGAATGATCTAAGTGATTGAAGCTGATCGTCTGATTGCCGCCACGCCGGGCCCGCGCGACCGCGAGGAAGTCCAGGACCGGGCGATTCGTCCCGTCAGCCTGGCCGAATACATTGGCCAGCCGACCGTTCGCGAGCAAATGGAGTTGTTCATCCAGGCCGCTCGCGGGCGCAATGAATCCCTGGACCACACGCTGATTTTCGGCCCGCCGGGCCTGGGTAAAACCACCCTGGCGAACATCATCGCCCAGGAAATGGGGGTGTCGATCAAAAGCACCTCGGGCCCGGTGCTTGAACGTCCGGGCGACCTGGCGGCGCTGCTGACCAACCTTGAGCCGCACGACGTGCTGTTCATCGACGAGATCCATCGGCTTTCGCCGATCGTCGAAGAAGTGCTGTACCCGGCGATGGAGGATTTCCAGCTCGACATCATGATCGGTGAAGGGCCGGCGGCGCGTTCGATCAAGCTCGATCTGCCGCCGTTCACCCTGGTGGGTGCAACGACGCGGGCCGGCATGCTGACCAACCCGTTGCGCGACCGTTTCGGCATCGTCCAGCGCCTGGAGTTCTACAACACCGCCGACCTGGCAACGATTGTCAGCCGTTCGGCGGCTATCCTCGGCTTGCCGCTGGACCCGGAAGGCGCTTTCGAAATCGCCCGCCGTGCCCGTGGTACGCCACGGATCGCCAACCGTCTGCTGCGACGGGTACGCGATTTCGCCGAGGTGCGCGCCAAGGGCCACATCACCAAACCGATCGCCGACCTGGCCTTGAACCTGCTGGATGTCGATGAACGTGGCTTCGATCATCAGGATCGACGTCTTTTGTTGACCATGATCGAGAAGTTCGACGGTGGCCCGGTCGGCGTCGACAGCCTGGCGGCTGCCATCAGCGAAGAGCGTCACACCATCGAAGACGTGCTGGAGCCATACCTGATCCAGCAGGGCTACATCATGCGCACGCCACGGGGGCGAGTGGTCACGCGGCATGCGTACCTGCATTTCGGGTTAAACATTCCGTCACGATTGGGCGAAATGCCCGTGGTAGACGAGTTCCTTGATGCCGTGGACGATTAATTAACCTTTGTGCGCTGATTTTTCGGGCATTGTGCTGTCCTAGGACCGTACTTTCGCGAGAAAGCCGCAGAACATTGAAAAACAGTTGCCTGGCCGGATTGGCAACCTGAGGAGTAAGCACTAGAGTATGCGCGCGCAAAACGGGCTTGAGCCTTTCGCACTTCGTTGTCGCGTTTATTACGAGGACACCGATGCGGGCGGCATCGTGTATTACGTTAATTACCTCAAGTTTATGGAACGGGCTCGAACCGAGCGGCTCCGGGAGCTGGGCTTTGCCCAATCCCAGCTGGCAGGGGAGGACCTGTTGTTCGTCGTGCATTCCAGCGAAGCGCGTTACCACGCGCCGGCGCGACTGGATGACGAACTGCTGGTAAGCGCTGAAGTAATCGAATTGAACCGTGTCAGCCTGCGCTTCAAACAGCAGGTCAGGCGGGCTACGGATAATGCGCTGCTCTGCGAAGGGCAGTTTTTGGTGGCCTGTGTGCGCACTGACAGTTTAAAACCCCGGGCCATTCCCGAAGCTCTACGTGCGGCCTTTGCCGACGTGAGCGGCGCGGGTACACACTCAAAGCAGGAGATAAAGCGTGGAAGCTAACGTCGTCGACCATTCCTCCATGTGGAGCCTGGTCAGCAATGCCAGTATCGTGGTGCAACTGGTAATGCTGATCCTGGTAGCCGCATCGGTGACCTCATGGATCATGATCTTTCAGCGCAGCAACCTGCTGCGCGCCGGTCGACGTGCCCTGGAGAGCTTTGAAGAGCGCTTCTGGTCGGGTATCGACCTGTCCAAACTCTACCGTCAGGCCGGCAGCAATCCTGACCCGGATTCGGGCGTCGAGCAGATCTTCCGTGCCGGCTTCAAGGAATTCTCCCGTCTGCGTCAGCAGCCTGGCGTTGATCCGGAAGCGGTCATGGAAGGCGTGGCCCGTGCCATGCGCGTTGCCATTTCCCGCGAAGAAGAAAAGCTCGAGCAGAGCCTGCCATTCCTGGCCACCGTCGGTTCCGTCAGCCCGTACATCGGTCTGTTCGGTACGGTCTGGGGCATCATGAACTCCTTCCGTGGTTTGGCCACTGCCCAGCAAGCGACCCTGGCCACCGTGGCCCCTGGTATTGCCGAAGCACTGATTGCAACCGCGATCGGTCTGTTCGCCGCCATCCCGGCCGTTATTGCTTACAACCGTTTTGCTGCTCGCAGCGAAACCCTGCTGGGCCGTTACTACACCTTCGCCGATGAATTCCAGGCGATCCTGCACCGCAAAGTGCACACCAGCGAAGAATAAGCAGGTAATTTCCAATGGCTTTAATCGCTCGAGCTCGCAAAAAGCGCAAGCCGGTTGCCGAGATGAACGTGGTGCCTTACATCGACGTGATGCTGGTACTGCTGGTCATCTTCATGGTGACCGCGCCGATGCTCAATCAGGGCGTGAAAGTTGATCTGCCCAAGGTTTCCAGCGAAGCCTTGCCGCAGGACAACAACACCCAGGTCCTGACCATTTCGATCAAGGCTGACAAGACCTACTACTGGAACCTTGGCAGCGAAGTCGACACCGAAAAACAGCAGGACAAGGCCATGACCTTGCCGCAGATGACCGACGCCGTGACCAAGATCATTCGCGCCGGTACCGAAGGCGGCAAGCGGACCCAGGTGTTCATTCGCGGCGACAAGACCGTCGACTACGGTTCCGTCATGGGCGCCATGGGCGGATTGCAGAAAGCCGGGGTCGGTAATGTTGGCTTGATTACCGAGGCACCCTGATGCAGCAAATGCGAGAGCCGTCCGCCTCGGAAAGCTATTTCTGGCCTAGTGTCCTGGCGATTGTCTTGCACGTGCTGGTGTTCGGCATGCTGTTCGTCAGTTTCGCCTTCACGCCAGAGCTGCCGCCTGCCAAACCGATTGTCCAGGCGACCTTGTACCAGCTGAAATCGAAAAGTCGGGCGACCACCCAGACCAATCAGAAGATTGCGGGCGAAGCGCAGAAATCTGCCGCGCGTCAGACCGAAGTCGAACAGATGGAACAGAAGAAGATCGAACAGGAAGCGATCAAAGCCGCGGAACAAAAGAAGGAAGACGCGGCTCAAAAAGCCGAAGAATCCAAGAAGGCCGACGAGACCAAGAAAGCGGAAGAGGCAAAAAAGGCTGATGAAGCCAAGAAAGCCGATGAAGCGAAGAAGACCGCCGAAGCCAAAAAGGCCGAAGAGAAACAATTGGCTGATATAGCCAAGAAGAAAGCGGAAGAAGACGCCAAGAAAGCTGCGGAAGAAGAGGCCAAGAAAGCGGCCGCTGAAGAAGCGAAGAAAAAGATAGTCGAAGACGCGAAGAAGAAAGCCGCGGAAGACGCCAAGAAGAAATCTGAAGCTGAAGAGGCGAAGAAGAAAGTCGCCGAAGACGCGAAGAAAAAAGCGGCTGCCGATGCTGCGAAGAAGAAGTCGCAGGAAGCGGCACGTAAATCCGTCGAAGACAAAAAGGCTCAGGCCCTGGCAGATTTGCTTTCCGACACGCCGCAGCGTCAACAAGCCTTGGCGGATGAGCAGGGCGACGAAGTCGCGGGTAACTTCGATGATCTGATTCGCTCGCGTGCTTCTGAAGGTTGGGCGCAGCCACCGTCGGCCCGTAAGGGCATGAAAGTGATCCTGCAGATCAACATGCTGCCTGACGGAACGATCTCCGGAGTCTCGGTTGCCCGTTCCAGTGGTGATGTGCCGTTCGACAGTTCAGCGGTAGCGGCAGTAAAAAATATTGGTCGTTTGACCGAAATGCAGGGTCTGAAGCCAGCTGATTTCGCACCCTATCGTTCATTCAAGATGACATTCACACCTGAGGATCTAGCCTTGTGAGAAACCTTCTTCGAGGACTGCTTGTAGTCATGGTCTGCTTTGCAGGCCTGGCCACGGCAGATGAAAAAAATATCCTGGTCAGCAGTGGTAGCTCCCAGGCAACTCCAATTGCCGTTGTGCCATTTGGTTTCCAGGGCGGCACCGTGCTGCCGGACGACATGGCCGAAATCATCGGTAACGACCTGCGCAACTCGGGTTACTACGCGCCGATTCCAAAGCAGAACATGATCAGCCAGCCGAGTCAGGCCAGCGAAATCATTTTCCGTGACTGGAAGGCCGTTGGCGCCCAGTACATCATGGTCGGCAGCATTGCGCCGGCGGGCGGTCGCCTGCAGGTTCAGTACGCATTGTTCAACGTCGCTACCGAGCAGCAAGTGCTGACCGGCAGCGTGTCGGGCAGCGTCGATCAACTGCGCGACATGTCGCACTACATCGCCGACCAGTCGTTCGAAAAACTCACCGGTATTAAAGGTGCGTTCTCGACTCGCCTGTTGTACGTGACCGCCGAGCGTTTCTCCGAGAAGAACACGCGCTACACGCTGCAACGTTCGGACTATGACGGTGCCCGCGCCGTGACACTGCTGCAATCGCGCGAGCCGATCCTGTCGCCGCGTTTCGCACCGGATGGCAAGCGCATCGCTTATGTGTCGTTCGAGCAGAAGCGCCCGCGCATTTTCATGCAGAACATCGACACCGGTCGCCGTGAGCAGATCACCAACTTCGAAGGCCTGAATGGCGCACCAGCCTGGTCGCCGGATGGTCAGCGCCTGGCATTCGTACTGTCGAAAGACGGTAACCCGGACATCTATGTGATGAACCTGGGTTCGCGTCAGATCACACGTGTCACCAACGGTCCCGGCATCAACACCGAACCGTTCTGGGGTAAGGATGGCTCGACCATCTACTTCACCTCCGACCGTGGCGGCAAGCCACAAATCTACAAAACCAGCGTCGGTGGTGGCGGTGCGGAACGTGTGACCTTCATCGGTAACTACAACGCCAACCCTAAATTGTCGGCTGACGAAAAGACCCTGGTGATGATTCACCGCCAGGACGGCTTCACCAATTTCAAGGTGGCAGCCCAGGATTTGCAGCGAGGTAGTGTAAAGATCCTCACTGATAGCACTCTGGACGAGTCGCCTACTGTTGCGCCCAACGGCACCATGGTAATCTACGCCACCCGCCAGCAGGGCCGGGGAGTCTTGATGCTCGTGTCCATTAATGGACGCGTAAGGCTCCCGCTTCCTACCGCACAAGGCGAAGTCAGAGAACCTTCCTGGTCCCCTTACCTGAACTGACGCGGCGCTATACGTTTTACTTAACACACTGGGGTTCATTAGGAGTTTCACGATGGAAATGCTGAAGTTTGGTAAATTTGCTGCGCTGGCTCTGGCCATGGCTGTAGCTGTAGGTTGCTCGTCCAAAGGCGGCGACAATGCCGGTGAAGGCGCTGTAGATCCAAACGCTGGTTACGGCGCAAACACTGGCGCAGTTGACGGCTCCCTGAGCGAAGAAGCTGCACTGCGCGCAATCACCACTTTCTACTTCGAATACGACAGTTCGGACCTGAAGCCAGAAGCCATGCGCGCTCTGGACGTTCACGCCAAAGACCTGAAAGCAAACGGCGCTCGCGTTGTTCTGGAAGGCAACACCGACGAACGTGGTACTCGTGAGTACAACATGGCACTGGGCGAGCGTATAGCGAAAGACGTTCAGCGTAACCTGCTAATGAAAGGAGTTACCCCAGCTCTTCTGGAACTGCATACATACGTCGAAGAGCGTCCAGTTGCTACCGGAAACGTC
>NZ_JBIVBY010000049.1:0-38250 GCF_044746405.1 Pseudomonas sp. NPDC086251 | reverse complement strand
GGCCAGAAGCCGTTGCAGGCTTCCTCGAACAGGCCTGATACATAGATGCAACCGGGTAGCAGTGTTCAAAAGCGGGTTGAATGCGGGGGCGAGTCGATACATAGCAGCTGGCGAAGCCTGCGTTCGGCTGCGCAGCAGTCGTGAAATCACGCAATGCGGTGTATCAGGAATACCGCGTGTTCAGGGTTTACGACTGCTGCGCAGCCGAACGCAGGCTGCGCCAGCTGCTACGAGGGTCGTGTTTCGGCTTAGATTGCTACGTGCCGCCGCCCACGCCTTCTATGGCTTTGGCGAAAGCGGCTCCAGCCTCGCGAACCAACTTGCGCCATTCAGCGCCATTAATCAGGCCTTTGCGCTCCATCTCATCGGCGGCTTTGAGCAGTTCGTCGTACTGTTCTTCAGCATCCATGCGGATTTCCGGCTCATTCAGGAGCTGATACCAGGCAGCCAAGGCCTGTTCTTTTTGATCATCATTCATGGCCAGACTTCCAAAGGATTGTGCTCATTTGGAAGGTCGGCGTCGTATAGCCGTTCCTCGGCTCCGACGTACGGCGATGATGACAAACATGTCATTGAGTTGTCAGCGTAGCCAGCACCCTCGCTTCATACAGTGAAGTCGTCAGTCACCCGCACCGGGTGACACGCCACCTACTGATGATGACAAGGGTCGACACCATGAAACCACTCAGCAAACTCTGCCTGATCGCCGCCAGCCTGTTCATGTTGGGCAGCGGTTCCGCCATGGCCAGCGACATTGCGCCGGTCAAGGCCAACAACGTCGTGCTGGTGCACGGATCGTGGGCCGATGGCTCCAGCTGGTCGGAGGTAATTTCCCGGTTGCAGGCTGCCGGCCTGCACGTTACCGCCGTGCAAAACCCGTTGACCTCGGTCGCCGACGACGTCGCCGCCACCCAGCGCGTGCTCAATCAACAAGACGGCCCGACCGTGCTGGTAGGCCACTCCTACGCCGGCACCGTCGTCAGTGAGGCCGGGGTCAATCCGAAAGTCAGCTCGCTGGTGTACGTTGCGGCACGAGCGCCGGATGCAGGCGAAGACTTCGTCGCGCTGTCGGCCAAATACCCGACCATGCCCGTGCGCGCCGGCACTGAAGAACACGATGGCTTTATCAGCCTGAAGCAAGATGCCTTCCTCAAGTACTTCGCCAGTGACGTGCCCCACGACAAGGCGATGGAACTGTTCGCCGTCCAGCAACCGATCGCCAAAACCTTGTTCACCGACCGCACCACCGCCGCGGCGTGGCACTCCAAGCCGACCTGGTACGCGGTCTCCAGCCTCGACCAGACCATCAACCCGGACCTGGAACGCTTCCTCGCCAAGCGCATGGGCGCGACCACCATCGAGTTGCCGTCGAGCCACTTGTCCCTGGTGTCCCACGCCAGGGAAATCGCCGACCTGATCCTCGAAGCCGCCGGTCGCCAGCCGTAACCCCGACGCCGTTTCATTACAAACTTGTCATTGAACTGTTGGTCGGCTGTCCGGATCGCCTGGTTAACCTGAACTCACTGCCAGGCAACTCCTTCCGGCAGCCCACCGCCCCAGATTGGAGAACATCATCATGAAACTGTTAATCCTCGGTTTTGCCGCCCTCCTCGCCACCGGCTCGGCGTTTGCCGACACCCCGGCCGCACCACCCATCATCCACGACAAAACCGGTTTCTTCGTCCACCTCGACGTCGCCAAAGAACTGTCCAGTACCGACATCTCACAAGAATGTGGCATCGTCCCCGCACGGTTCAATTACCTCGACCACCAGGGTCGCGAGCATCAACTGGATTACCAGGTCCAGGGCATGGGCTGCATCAATGACCATTGATTCGGCCAGCGGACTTGCAGCTGATCGGACTACACTGGCGCCAACGGGCCAAGGCAGATATCCATGAACATCCTCGTAGTCGAAGACGAACCCAAGGCAGGTAACTACCTGCTCAATGGCCTGCAGGAACTCGGGTACAGCGTCAGCCTGGCGCGCGACGGGGTCGATGGTTTGCACCTGGCCCTGGAGCACGATTTCGATGTCATCGTGCTGGACGTCATGATGCCGAAGATGGACGGCTGGGAAGTCCTGCGCCGCTTGCGCAAGGAAGCCGACACGCCGGTACTGTTCCTTACCGCGCGCGATGACATCGCCGACCGCATCAAGGGCCTGGAACTGGGCGCCGACGATTACCTGATCAAACCCTTTTCGTTCGCCGAACTGGTCGCGCGCCTTCGCACCCTGACCCGCCGTGGTCCCACCCGTGAAGAAGAACAGCTGCACGTCGAGGACCTGCAGATCGACGTGCTCAAACGCCGCATCACCCGCGCCGGCGTGCGGATCACCCTGACCAACAAGGAATTCGCCCTGTTGCATCTGTTCGCCACGCATCAGGGCGAGGTGCTGTCGCGCTCGATGATCGCGTCACGGGTCTGGGACATGAATTTCGACAGTGACACCAACGTCGTCGATGTCGCGGTGCGCCGACTGCGGTTGAAAATCGACGACCCGTTCCAGCTCAAGTTGATTCACAGCGTGCGCGGCATCGGCTACCGCTTCGATACGCAACCATGACCGCCCGCCTGCGCCATTCTTTAACGCTGCGCCTGGCCCTGGTGTTTGCCTTGCTGGCCTTTATCTCGCTGACCCTGTTGGGCGTGGCGCTGTACCGGGACCTGGAACGCGAGCTGATCCGCCGCGACGACGCCGCCCTGGTGAACCGCATTGATCAACTGCGCACGTTCCTCAACGACAGCAATACGCTGAACCTGATCAAAACCAAACCGGCGCTGTTCCAGAACATGCTTGGCAACCGCGAGGCCCTGTTGACCATCGGCGCGCCAGGTCAACAACCGTTGCTGGTGGTCAATCCCGGCAACCTCGACATGCCGTCGCTGGCGCCGGTGTCGATCGATCATCCGTTGAGCCTGGCCGACGTGCAGCATTACCCGAGTGTGGATGGCGTGCCCTTCGCCGCGCTGGCGGCGACTATCGATTCCGGCGACATGGGCAGCCTGCAGGTGGTCACCGGACGCCTGATGACCGAGCGCACCGCGGTGCTCGCCAGCTATCGCCTTAATGTGTACCTGTTCGCCAGCGTCGCGGCGATTCTGCTGGCGTTGTCCGGTTATCTGCTGGTGCATCGCGGCCTGCTGCCCCTACGGCGCCTGGCCAGCCATGCCCACGGCATCGGCGTCGGCAACCTGAGCGAACGCCTCGACGGCCAGGGCGCGCCACGGGAACTGCTGCCGATGATCGAGGCGTTCAACGCGATGCTCGACCGGCTGGGCAAGGGCTTCGTGCAGTTGGGCCAGGTCTCGACCGACATGGCTCATGAGCTGCGCACGCCGATCAACAACCTGCTCGGCGAAACCCAGGTCGCCCTCCAGCAAAACCGCAGCATCGAGGCCTATCAACAACTACTCGCCTCCAATGTCGAAGAACTCGAACGCCTGGCGCGGATGCTCGACAACATGCTGTTTCTGGCCCGTACCGATCCGGCCAGCGCGCTTAGCCAACGACAGGAACTGGATGCCGCCGACGAAATGCAACGGATGGCCGACTACTTCGAAGGGCCGGCGGCGGACGTCGGGATCAGCATCGATGCCCAGGGTAGCGGCGTGATCTGGGCCGAACCAATGCTGCTGCGCCGCGCCCTGGCCAACCTCTGCGCCAACGCCATCAAATACGGGGCGCCGAATTCAGCACTGGTCATTCGCGCCACGCCCTCGGCTGATGGCGTTCGCCTGACCGTGCGCAACCACGGTCAGACGATCCCCGCCGAACACTTGCCGAGATTGTTCGAGCGCTTCTACCGCGTCGATGAATCCCGCGAACGCTCAGCCCATTCCAATGGCCTGGGGCTGTCGATCGTGGCGACGATCATGCAGTTGCATAACGGCGCTTATAGCGTCAGTAGCAGCGAGGGGATGACCTGTTTTGAGCTGTTCTTTCCGGCGCGGCGGTTGGATGAATGATGCCGAATGCCCACTCCAACGGATTTGCTTTGTCCGTCGCTAACGTTTGGCCCCTCCTCGGCGTTCAGCCATATGTCTCATTTTAATTCCCTGCTTTGATAATCCCCGCTTGAGCTTTAGTCTGTCGCAACCTATAAATACTATAGATAATCATGAGCGACCTACTGCCTTTTCCGCTGTCGAAAAAGAAAGACCACGATGCAAAAGGAGAGATAATTTTATGTACCACTACGTTGAAAGCGGCCTACCCAACGTCTGGCTTAGCAACGGTTACGTGGTGAAGGAGACCGCCTATGGCGAGTCTGTTGCTATCACCGATGTCGAGGGTCTGCACGACTTTATCGGCAAGACGATTGCGCAAAAGCCCGCAGCGCTGACCGGTGCCGAGTTTCGCTTCCTGCGCAAAGAGCTGGGATTATCGCAAGAAAGGCTGGCCAACATCGTCGGGCTTACCTCCCAGGCGGTGGCGATCTGGGAAAAGACTGACAAGATACCGACGGTCAATGACCGCTATCTGCGCGGGCTTTACCTGGAGGCGAAGACTGGCGAAGCGGATCTGATGGCTGCCATTAACTCAATCAACGAACTGGACCACGACCTTCACAAGCTCAACCTTCAGTTTGAAGATGGCTGGCACAAGCAATACAAAACCTGCGCCTGACAACGCCTCGATTGCACAGCCCGGAGGGTGATGCTGCTCACGTTGGGATTGGATCGGGGGATCCGTTTCGCGGTTGAAGCGGCAACAGCTTCGCGAGCAAGTCGAACGGCAAGATCAACAGCGAACGCACACCCAAAAACCACCGCCCCCTGTAGGAGCGAGCTCGCTCGCGATGAACCCATAGGCACCGCGTTTACCCTGCTGAAACGCGTCATCGTTAACGTCCATCGCGAGCAAGCTCGCTCCTACAGGTGAAGGCGGCCAGCGAAAGGCTGGTCGATAGAGGTTGGCACAAACAAGCCTGAAACCCGACAACGGGCTTCAGGCTTTTTGTCATCGATGCCAGAAGGCAGCTTCAGCTGTGAGTCACGGCAGCCTGCGAATGCCCGGCTGAGACCGGCTCCGGAGCGGGTTCGTCGTCCAGCTTGATAAACATCGCCAGTACCGGTCCCAGCAACACCACGGCGATCGACGCGCCGAACGCCACCGACCAGTTATTGCCGGTGATATCCAGCAACCAGCCAATCACCACCGGCGACACGGCACCCGCCAAAGCCATGCCGGTGAAGGTGCAAGCACTGGAGGTCGCCGAGTGCTCGTGGGACACCTCGGTGCCGATGACCCAGAGCGGCGAGTCGGCCAGTTCCGAGCAGAAGAACGAGAAGCTCAAACCACAGGCGCAGATGATCAGGTCGTGGGTGAACATCAGCGGAATCAAGCCAATGATCGAGGCCAGGAAGCCGAAGATGATCAAGTCGCGACGTGAACGCAGGCGGTTGCCGGTCACCTTGAAGCGCCAGTCCGAGAGCATGCCGCCGACTGCGGTGCCGACGGTCCCGCCGAGCAGTACGAAGGTCGAAAACATCGCGGTGTGGGTCAGGTCCATGCCGTAGCGCTGGGTGAAGAACGACGGTATCCAGTTGAGGAAGAACCACAACACCCAACCATGGCAAAAACAGGTGGCCGCGGCAGGCCAGACTTTACGCAGCATCTGTGGCCAGTTGACCGGTTTGGCCTTCACCGGCGGCACCGGCGCTGCGGCGGTGGCTTCGACCAGTTTCTTCGATTCGCTGAGGCTGAAATACATGACGAACATGTAGATCAATGTCACCACGCCGAGGATGACGAAGGTCATCCGCCACGAGAACTGGATGATCATGAACGTCACGATCAACGGCGCCAATGCGTTGGCCAGGCGCCCTGACGCATGCATCATGCCCTGAGCCGTGCCGCGCTGGGTAATGGGGATAGCCCGAGCAATCATCCGGGCCGCCGTCGGGTAGATAGGCGCTTCGCCGATGCCCACCACGAAACGTGCAATCACCAGCACCACCAGGCCACTGACCAGGCCCGTGGCAATGGTCGCCACCGACCAGATGATGCCGTACAGCAGCATCGCCTTGCGTGAGCCGATGCGGTCACTGAACCAGCCGCCGGGAATCATGAAGCAGCTGTAGGCGATGGCGAAGGCGGAAAACATCATGCCCAGGTTGGTGTTGCTGAAACCCAGTTCCTTGCTGATCGTCGGCGCGGCGACAGCCAGGTTGGTGCGGTCCACGTACATGATGAAAGCCATGACGCAAAGCAACACGAAGGTCAGTGTCGCCCGGCGCTTTTGCGCAAGCGTTGTCGGAATCATTTTTTCCACCTTTTTTTATAGTTGTAGTGGGCAGGCGGTCATCCCGGACCGCCTGTCGTTGTGTTACTTGAAGAAGCCCTGCAGCACCTCGTAGGTCTCGTCCGGGCATTCTTCCTGCAGGTAATGCCCCGAGGGTACGGTGGCGGTCTGCACGATGTTTGTGGCGTAGCGGCTCCAGATTTCGGCGGCGTTATGGTTGCGGCCGACGCCGCCCTTGGCGCCCCAGAGAATCAGTGACGGGTTGTCGATCCGCCGGCCCGCGTCGAAGTCGGCGGTGTCCATGTCGAGGTCAATGCCGAAGGTCGCGCGATAGTCCTCGCACATGGCGTGGGTAGTGGCCGGGTTCTTGATGCAGCGGATGTAATCAGCCAGCGCTTCCGGCCCGAAGAAACTGGTGCCCTGGTCGGTCTTCGACAGTTTTCGCCGAATGAAAAACTCCGGATCCGCGTCCATCATGTGCTCGGGTGTCGGCGCGTCCTGGGTCATGAAGAACCAGTGCCAGGAGAATTTGCCCCACTGGCGCGTGACGTTGTTCAGCAAATAATGCTGCGGCAGCATGTCGACGAAAGCGGCTTTGAGCACCGTGTCGCCGTGGTCGAGGCACATGCGATGCAGGACCCGCGCACCCCGGTCATGGCCGGCAGCATAAAACTGATTGAAACCCAACGACTGCATGACTTCGACCTGATCCTGGGCCATGGCGCGGAACGAGTAATCCGAGTGATCGCCGCCGCCCTCAGGTTTGGAGCTGTCGCCGTAACCGCGCAAGTCGGTGCAGACCACGGTGAAGTCCTTGGCCAGGCGCGGTGCGATCTTGTGCCAGGACAGGTGATTGAACGGGTTGCCGTGCATCAGTAGCAAGGGCGGGCCTTCGCCACCGACGACGGTGACAATCTCGGCACCACTGGTTTTGGTGATGGTTTTGGTGAAGTTTTCGAACATAGCGTTAGCCTCGATAGGTGTGCCTGGGCCTGACCGTTCTGACTGTTTTAAAGATGCAGCTTTGAAGGTGCAGCGCCCTGCTCTTTCAATTCCCCGCGCTTAGCGCTTGAGCTTGCGCGCAGCGGCGTTATCGGTTGCCACGCGGAACGCTGCCGCCATGGCGCCGACGTCGGCGATGCCTTTGCCGACAATGTCGTACGCCACGCCATGGGCCGGGGTGGCATAAACAGTCTTGAGGCCACCGGTGAGGGTGACGCCCGACGAGAAGCCCAGCAGCTTGGTCGCGATCTGGCCCTGGTCGTGGTACATGATCACCACTGCGTCGAAATCGCCGTTGCGCGCCTTGATAAACACCGTGTCCGAAGGGAACGGCCCTTCGCAGGCCAGGCCTTTGAGGCGCAGGGCTTCGAGGGTCGGGCGAATGATCGTGATCTCTTCGTCACCGAACAGACCGTTCTCGCCGCCATGGGGGTTGAGTGCGGCGACGCCGATACGCGGGGCGTTGTTGCCCAGTGCACGCAAGGTGTCGTGAGCCAGTTGCAAGGCGCCTTCGATGCGATCCGGTTGCACCATGTCGACGGCCTTGCGCAGTGCCACATGCGAGGTCACGCGGAAGGTCGAAAACTGCGGGATGATGTTCACTTCGCCGAAGTAACCGACGTGCTCGGTCCAGGCGGCAAACATCTGGTGTTCGTCGTGGTAGTTCCAGCCGCCACGGTGCAGGCCGGCCTTGTTGAGGGGCGCGAAGCAGATACCGTCCAACTCGCCGGCCAGGGCCATGTCCGTCATGATTTTCAGGGTTTCGCCGGTCAGGCGACCCGACTCCGCGTTGACCACGCCGCGTTCATACAACGCTGGATCCACGTTGTGTAAATCGATCAGGGACACGGCGGCTTGGGAATGGTCAGCATCGCTGAGGCGCGCAATTTTCTGGTACGGAATACGCAAACCGGCGTCGCGCATGCCCAGTTCGAGCACACGCTCGTCCCCAATGATCACCACATCCGCCCGCTCACGTGCCTCGGGGGTCGACAACAGCTTGACGACTAACTCAGGGCCAATGCCGGTGACATCGCCCAGCATAAGTCCAATCAGGGGTTTCATCAGTTTTTCTCCTGTCCAATCAAGGCGTGTCTTTATTGTTATCGGTCGAGCAGGCCTGGGCCGACTCTTGGGTGTAACCGCTGTGGACATCCTAGGCCGACGGGGTGGGCCTTCAAGGTGTAAAACGTGGGGCGGGCATTCACAGACTGTGGTTTGAGGACACAAAAAAGCCGAAGCCCCTGAGGGCTTCGGCTGTTTTTTAACGGTCACGGCGAGGAAAACTGTAGGAGCGAGCTTGCTCGCGATGAACCTGAGGGCGACGCGTTTATCCAGCAATCACGCGTAATCGTTAACGTCCATCGCGAGCGAGCTCGCTCCTGCAGAGACTGGTATTACCGAGCCAGGGCCTGTTTCAACGGCACTGGCGCCTGCGGCGTGCGCAGCGTCCACAGCAGATAGACGCCCACCAGCCCGGCTGCCGAGAGCGACAACATCCCCGCTCGCGGATCGGTGAACCAGACTTCCATATTGGCCTTGAGCATCGGCGCGACGAAGCCACCGATATTGCCCATGGAACCAATCAGCGCAATCCCGCCGGCCGCCGCGACCCCGCCGAGATAACTGGTCGGCAATGTCCAGAACAACGGTTGCACGGTGACGAAGCCGGCGGCGGCAAAGCAGAACGCCAACAGCACCGGCGCGAAGCTGTTGAGCAACGCCGAGGCGGCAATCCCCAACGCGGCCATGCCCAGCATGCACATCGCCATTTTCAAATGCACCGCATGGCGGTCGGCATAACGCGTCACAAAGTACATGGCGACGGCGGCGCACAGCCAGGGCAACGAAATGAACATCCCCACTTCCAGGCCGACTTTGGTCCCCAGCAGTTCGGCAATTCGCGTCGGCAGGTAAAAGATCACCCCGTACACACTGACCTGAACGCTGAAGTAAATCAGGATGAACTTCAGTACGCGCGTGTTGCTAACCAGGCCCAGCAGGCTCTTCGGTCCATGGGCGAGCTTG
This sequence comes from Pseudomonas sp. NPDC086251, assembly GCF_044746405.1. NCBI lineage: Bacteria > Pseudomonadati > Pseudomonadota > Gammaproteobacteria > Pseudomonadales > Pseudomonadaceae > Pseudomonas > Pseudomonas sp. NPDC086251. The sequence continues at coordinate 28,969 of NZ_JBIVBY010000049.1, read as the reverse complement.
AGCTTGTCTTCCGCCTCGAGCTCCTGGCTCAGGGCCGCTTTCTCCTCACGGGTCAGCCAGTTGGCTTCCTGCGGCTTACTCTTGAGGTAGAACAGCGCAATGATGCCCACCACGACAGCCGCCAGGCCTTCGACCAGGAACATCCATTGCCAGTTGGTCAGGTTGAACATGCCATGCATTTCCAGCAACCAGCCGGACAACGGGCTGCCGAGCATCAAGGCCAATGGCAGGCCGAAGTAGTAGATGCCGATGGCCTGACCGCGACGCTGCTCCGGAAACCAGTAGGTCAGGTACAGGATCACGCCCGGGGAGAAGCCCGCTTCGGCCACGCCGAGCAGAAAGCGCAGCACATAGAACGTGGTTTCATCGCGGGTGAACATCATGGCGGCAGACACCAGCCCCCACGTGATCATGATCCGGCTCAGCCAGACCCGTGCGCCGACCCGGTGCAACATGAGGTTGCTGGGCACTTCGAAGATCGCATAACCAATGAAGAAAATGCCGGCACCGAGGGCGAACGCGGCGTTGCTCAAACCGATGTCGGTTTGCAGCGCCGCCTTGGCGAACCCCACGTTGGAGCGATCAATCATTGCCAAGGCGAACATCAAGGCGAGGAACGGCAACAGCTTCCAGCGACACTTGGCGATAGCGCTTTCGATAGCGGCGGCGTGATCCGTTCTTGTTTTATTTTTGCTCATCATTCGTGTGCCTTGTTATTAGAGGTGCAGCAACCGCTGTGTTTTATCTGCCCGGAATCTCCGGCCGGTCAATCAGTGGATCGATTTTCCGGCCACCAGACCACGAGCGGCCAGGTTGCCCATCAATGCCCGCAGGCCAAACGTCCAGGGTGTTGCTTCATTGCTGTAGGTGACGCGGTTGTGCAGAGCGCCCAGCAGCGGGCTGCCGATGCTGACGCTGTCGCCTTGTTTGTGGGTGAAGCCGCTGCCCGGCTCTTCACGATCCTGCGTCGGGGCGAACAGGGTGCCGAGGAACAGCATGAAACCGTCCGGGTACTGGTGATCGCTGCCCACGGTCTGGGCCACCAATTCCAGCGGATCGCGACTGATCTTCTCCATCGAGCTGCTACCGCGCAGGATGAAACCGTCATCGCCTTCGACGTCCAGGTCGACCACGCAGCGGCGCACATCATCCAGGGAAAAGCTTTCGTCGAACAGGCGAATGAACGGGCCGATCGAGCACGAGGCGTTGTTGTCCTTGGCCTTGCTCAGCAGCAAGGCGCTACGGCCTTCGAAGTCGCGCAGATTAACGTCATTGCCCAGGGTTGCGCCGTGAATCTGACCACGGCTGCTCACCGCCAGGACGATTTCCGGCTCGGGGTTGTTCCATTTCGACTTGGGATGAATACCGACTTCATTGCCACTGCCCACGGACGCGAGGACCGGGGCCTTGGTGAAGATCTCGGCATCAGGCCCGATGCCCACCTCCAGGTACTGCGACCACAAGCCCTGCTCGATCAACACGCCCTTGAGCCGCGCCGCTTCGGTCGAACCGGGCTTGATCGAACTCAGGTTGTCGCCGATCGCCGACTTGACCAGGCTGCGCACGCTCTCGGCCTTGACCGCATCACCACCCGCCTGCTCTTCAATCACACGCTCGATCATGCTCGAGGCGAAGGTCACGCCAGCGGCCTTGATCACTTGCAGGTCAACCGGTGGCAGCAGGTACGCTTTGGCGGGATCGGAGTCCGGCCCGGTGTTGGCCAACAGGGCTTCAGTGGTGCAGATGTAGCGACCGCGAGCGTTGCGAACCTCCTCCAGCGGCGATGCACTTTCCAGCAGATCGCTCAACGTCGCGAAGTCTTCGGACAGATCAAACACGCCATCGGCGCGCAGCACCACCGGCGATGGGCCTGCGGTTTTCCCCGGCACCCAGGCACGCCCGATCAGGGTCCCTTGCAAGCCATCGTTCGGGAGGGTGTTTTCACAGGTCAATTTCAGAGTGGGCATAGGAGATCCAAATCAATTCAGTGACGTTCGGGCAAAAACTAGTGGACTTGATTGATAAATCCCAATGACATATTTTCAGCATTTGATATCGTTTCGTTATCAACCAGATTGAGCGCCCCATGGAAAACGACGAGATTTCATTCGCCAGTGTCAGCAAGTGGCTCAAGATCAAGCACCTGATGCTGGTCGATACGCTGGCCCGGACCCGCAACATGCACACCACCGCCGAGCTGATGAACCTGACCCAGCCCGCCATCAGCAAAATGCTGCGCGACATCGAGCTGTTGTTTGGATTCCCCTTGTTCGAACGGCAAACCCGCAACATGGCGCTCACTGAACTGGGCGAGTTTGTCGTCCGCTATGCGCGGGTGACGCTGGACGACACGCAGTCCTTCGTTGATCAACTGAACAAGCTGCGCAAGGGTGGCCATGGTCATTTGAAGGTCGGCGCGATCTTCGCCGCGACCTCGGTGGTGCTGCCCGAAGCCATTACCCGGATCAAGCTGGACCGCCCGATGTTGTCCATCGAAGTGATCGAGCAGACCAGCAATCAACTGCTGGAAATGCTTGAGCATAAAAAGCTCGATCTGATCATTGCCCGCTTCACCGATGAGCGTTATCAGCAACCGTTCGAATTTCGTGCGCTGGGGCCCGAGCCCTATTGCCTGGTGGTCAACAGCCGCCATCCCCTCGCGCAGTTCGACGAGGTGGCGATCGAGCAACTCAGCGACTGGCCGTGGGTCATGTACCCGTTCAATGCCCCCATCCGTCGGCGGATGGAAAGCGCCTTCAACGAATTCAACATGCGCACGCCGACCAACACCGTTGAAACCATCTCGATGCCGACCTTCCTGCAACTCCTGCAGTCGGGGCCGATGCTCGCGTTTCTGCCCGAATCCATGGTCCAGTCGCAGGTCCAGATTGGCTTGCTCAAAGTGCTCAACACGCCGTTCAAGGTCGAGCCCCAGGACTACGGCATCATCACGCGCAAGGACGAACCCCTGAGCGAAGCGGCCCGTGAATTTGCCGATATCTTGCTCGAGTTCGCCAGGCTGCGACGCGAAGCGCTTTGACAACCATTTCACGCGAGTTAATGGCTAATCAATGAGGAAAGGTTATCGATCAATCCAAAGGTCTCATTAGGCATCAGCGTCCGGGGGCTCTTATAGTGGGGCCACAAAAGGTATGGCGCGGCCCGTGTGCCAGCGACCTCCCACGCTTGATAGCCAGAGAGTTTCCGATGGAATTGATCATGAAAACCGGCGCAGCCGCCGTTCTGCGCCTCAATCCTCTGGACGATGTGTTGATCGCCCGCCGACCGTTGTTGTCGGGTGAAGTCCTCGAACAAGAAGGCGTGACCGTGCGCCAGCCCGTCCCCGCCGGCCACAAGATCGCCTCGCGCCGTGTCGAAGCCGGCCAGCCCTTGCGTCGTTACGGGCAGATCATCGGGTTTGCCACCGAGGTGATCGAAACCGGTGACCACGTGCATGTGCACAACCTGGCCATGGGTGATTTCGCCCGCGACTACGCCTTCAGCCACGATGTAAAACCTGAGCAGCCGTTGAACCACGAACCGGTGTTCATGGGCATCGTGCGCCAGGATGGTCGTGTGGCGACACGCAATTACATCGGCATCCTGACCTCCGTGAACTGCTCCGCCACCGTGGCCCGTGCCATCGCCGACCACTTCCGCCGCGACATCAACCCGGCCGCGCTGCTGGCGTACCCCGAAGTCGATGGCGTGGTTGCGCTGACCCACTCCGCCGGTTGCGCCATGGACTCCGGAGGCGAAGGCCTGGCCTTGTTGCGGCGAACATTGGCCGGTTACGCCACCCATGCCAACTTCGCCGCCGTGCTGGTGATTGGACTGGGCTGCGAAACCAACCAGATCGAAGGGTTGCTCAGCACCCAGGGTCTGAGCAGGAGCAATACGCTACGCACCTTCAGCATTCAGGACAGCGGCGGCACCTCTAAAGCCATTGCCAGCGGCATTGCCCAGGTCAAGGAATTGCTGGAGGAGGCCAACCAGGTCAAGCGCGAACCGGTGAGTGCCAGGCATCTGGTGATTGGCCTGCAATGCGGCGGTTCGGACGGTTATTCCGGGATCACCGCCAACCCTGCACTGGGGAATGCCGTGGACCGTCTGGTCGCCTGCGGCGGTACGGCAATCCTTTCGGAAACGCCGGAAATCTATGGTGCCGAACACCTGCTGACCCGCCGCGCCGTTGACCGCAACGTGGGCGAAAAACTGGTTGCACGGATTCACTGGTGGGAGGCGTATTGCGAACGCATGGGCGCCGAATTGAACAACAACCCGTCGGCCGGCAACAAGGTCGGTGGCTTGACCACCATCCTCGAAAAGTCGCTGGGCGCGGTTGCCAAGGCCGGATCCAGTAACCTGGTTGATGTGTATGAATATGCGCAGCAGGTCAGCGCGAAAGGCCTGGTGTTCATGGACACGCCCGGCTACGACCCGGTGTCGGCCACGGGCCAGGTGGCCGGTGGCGCCAACCTGATTGCCTTCACCACGGGACGCGGCTCCGCCTACGGTTGTGCGCCCTCCCCGTCGATCAAGCTGGCGACCAACACCGCGTTGTGGAATCGCCAACGCGAGGACATGGACATCAATTGCGGCGAGATCGCCGAAGACACCATGACCATTGAAGAATGCGGTGAAGCCATCTTCAACCTCATGCTGCGCATCGCTTCGGGCGAACGCAGCATGAGCGAACAGCACGGCTACGGCCAGAACGAATTCGTGCCCTGGCAGATCGGCGCTGTCACCTGAATCGACGGTCTCTCCTCACCTCCCCGACATCCCCGTAAAGGGGGTGTGAACCTCTCTTTCTGGAGCCAGAAATGTCTACGATTACCGGTCACAACTACATCGGCGGCCAGCGCAGCGCTGCCGGCACTGTCATCGTCAAAAGCGTGGATGCCAGCACGGGCGATCAACTGCCTTACAGTTTCCATCAGGCCACCCTTGAAGAGGTCGACCGCGCGGCCAAGGCTGCCGCTGGCGCCTATCCGGCCTACCGCAGCCTGAGCGCCGCGAAACGCGCCGAGTTCCTCGACGCTATCGCCGATGAACTGGATGCGCTCGGTGATGATTTTGTGGCGCTGGTCTGCCGCGAAACCGCATTGCCCGCTGCGCGGATTCAAGGCGAGCGTGGCCGCACCAGCGGCCAGATGCGCCTGTTCGCCAAGGTGCTGCGTCGCGGTGACTTTTATGGGGCGCGCATCGATCAGGCACTGCCGGAACGCAAACCGTTGCCGCGTCCCGACCTGCGCCAGTACCGCATTGGTCTCGGACCGGTTGCGGTGTTTGGCGCGAGCAACTTTCCCCTGGCGTTCTCGACGGCTGGCGGTGACACCGCTTCGGCATTGGCGGCCGGCTGCCCGGTGGTGTTCAAGGCCCACAGCGGCCACATGGCCACAGCCGAGCTGGTCGCGGATGCGTTGATCCGCGCCGCCGAAAAAACCGGCATGCCCGCCGGTGTCTTCAACATGATCTACGGCGGCGGGGTTGGCGAAGCGCTGGTCAAGCATCCGTCGATTCAGGCAGTGGGTTTCACCGGTTCGCTCAAGGGCGGGCGCGCGTTGTGCGACATGGCGGCGGCGCGTCCACAGCCGATCCCGGTGTTCGCCGAGATGTCGAGCATCAACCCGGTGATCGTCTTGCCGCAGGCGCTGGAAGCTCGGGCAGAAAGCGTAGCTCGTGACCTGACGGCTTCGGTGGTTCAGGGCTGCGGTCAGTTCTGCACCAATCCGGGTCTGGTCATCGGCATTCGTTCGCCGCAGTTCAGCGCGTTCGTGCAGCAGGTGGCGGGCTTTATCGGTGATCAACCGGCGCAAACCATGCTCAATGCCGGGACGTTGAGCAGCTATGGCAAAGGCTTGCAAAAGCTCCTGGCGCATCCTGGCATCGAGCATTTGGCCGGCGCCAAGCAACAGGGTAATCAGGCCCAGCCGCAACTGTTCAAGGCGGATGTCAGCCTGCTGATCGATGGCGATGAAGTGCTGCAAGAAGAAGTGTTCGGCCCGACCACGGTGTTTGTCGAAGTGGCGGATCAGGCGCAACTCAGTGCCGCGTTGAACGGCCTGCACGGGCAACTGACGGCGACCATCATTGGCGAGCCGGCGGACTTTGCGCAGTTCAGTGAGCTGACAGCGCTGCTGGAACAGAAAGTTGGGCGGATCCTGCTCAATGGGTATCCGACCGGCGTGGAAGTCTGCGATTCGATGGTGCATGGCGGGCCGTACCCGGCGACATCCGATGCGCGTGGTACGTCGGTGGGCACCCTGGCGATTGACCGCTTCCTGCGGCCGGTGTGCTTCCAGAACTACCCCGACAGCCTGCTGCCGGAGCCGTTGAAAAATGCCAATCCACTGAACATCCAACGCCTGGTGGACGGCCAACCGTCTCGCGACGCGCTCTAACGGTCAAACACAATCCCCTGTAGGAGCTGAGCTTGCTCGCGAAAGCGGTGTGTCAGCAGCATTGATGCTGAATGTGCTGCCGTCTTCGCGAGCAAGCCCGCTCCCACATTTTGATCACTGTCGCTCACACATTCTGTGCTCAAAACACACCCCCTGTAGGAGCAGAGCTTGCTCGCGAAAGCGGTGTATCAGTCACATAGATGTTGAATGTGCTGCCGTCTTCGCGAGCAAGCTCGGCTCCTACATTTGTTCAGTGTCGTACACCCAATCTGAGTTCACTGAAAATCTAATGTGGGAGCGGGCTTGCTCGCGAAAGCGTAGTGTCAGGCAGCATTGATGCTGAATGTGCCGCCGCCTTCGCGAGCAAGCCCGCTCCCACATTTAAATCTCTGTTGCACACAAATTATGTGTTCACTGGCGATTGAGTCAGGCTTTGATTTCTGCGGCCAGCATATTCACCAACGCCGCTGCCGGCATTTCGCGGCACAGTGGTGCGCCCTGCCCGGCCCATTGCACGGCGAACTCGGTGTTGGCTTTGGCAGTTGCCGCGGCGTTGAGTGCTTTGTTGGCGTCGTAGGTCAGCGGGTAGTCTGGCAGCGCCGTGCTGCCCGCCTCCAGGCTGGTGAAGTTACGGTTGACCATGCCCCGAGCCGCCCGGCCGGAGATCACGCGGGTGACTTTGGTCTGGTGTGCACGCGGCCCCTTCAACGCTTCGCGATAGGCGCTGTTGGCGGAGGATTCAGGGCAGAGGATAAACGCCGTTCCCAACTGCGCTGCACGGGCCCCCAGTTGCATGACCGCCTTGATGCCCGCGCCATCCATGATGCCGCCCGCCGCGATCACCGGCAGTGTGCACGCAACGACCAGCACACGCACCAGCGCAAACGTGCCCATCTCGGTGTCCTGTTGCGGATCGAACACCCCGCGATGGCCCCCGGCTTCGTAACCTTGCGCCACCAGCGCATGCACGCCGGCGTGTTCGGCCAACTGCGCTTCGGCGAGGTTCGTCACCGAACAGAGCAGGATGATGCCGGCGGCCTTGAGTGCATCGATTGCCGATTGCGGCGGCAAGCCAAAATGGAAGCTGACCACCGCTGGCCGTTCTTCCAGCAGCATCTGCAGCATGTCCGGGTCTTCGACGAATGAGGTGTAGATCTCACGCAACGAAGCCGGCGCAGCGGCACCGAACTCGGCAAAAAACGGCGCCAGAAAATCCAGCCATTGCGCCTCGCGATCACGGTCATGAACGGCAGGCGGGTGGCAAAACAAATTCACATTGACGGGTTTGTCCGTCAGCGCCGCCGTCTCTCGCAGCATGGCCCGCGCCTGCTCGACGTTGCTCGCGCCGATGCCAATGGCACCGAGCCCGCCCGCATTGGATACCGCTGCCGCGAGTTTGGGCGTGGAAACACCGACCATGGGCGATTGAAGGATGGGGAATTCGATGTTCAAAAGAGACAGCAACGCATTGGACATGACAGCACCTGAATGTGATGAGTGTGAGTAAACGCTATTGCAGCTGATCCCTTGGCGCTCCCGCCGGACAGGAAGCTACTTCAAGCCGCTTTTGCAGCCACTTCGCCCGTTCCGACAAGCGCCGCTTCCAGTCCTCGGCCAGGCCTTCGGTTGCCGCCAGCGCGAGCACATCGTCGATCACCGGCCGGTGTGACAACTGCACCTGCCAGAACTGGTCGATGGAGAAGCGTTCGGTGTACCGGTCCAGCAGCTCAATCATGTCCCCCGCGGCAATAAAACCCGGCTGCAGGACCCGGTAATACCAACCAGTGATTCGCTCCTTGGCGACATGCATCGACAGGCGCTCGGCATCAAAGCGATGATTGATTTTCCAGCACGGGCTGCGCGGCTGAGAAACCTGCAACACCGCGCTGCCAACCTGAAATACATCACCGATATGCACATTCAACTCAGTGAATTCGAACGCTGAAATGTTCTCGCCCAGACTGCCTGGAATCAGCTCGCCAGCGCAGTGCGCAAAGGCCTGCGCCAGACGCTGATAGTTTTTCGCCGCATAGTGATGAACAGCCTTTTCCGGACCGCCGTGAACCCGGGTATCGCCGTGCTGGTCACCGACGATCCCGCTGACGTCGACGCGAGCGGGACCTGAGATTCTGCGTTTGAAGATGCCCGTACGTTGCCCTTCGGGCTTCAAGACACCCAAACCTCCGGCGAAGACATGGTCAATTTTTGCAGTCAGTGTCATCGTCCCACTTCGCTCATTAACCTGTTTTATTGACTTTACTAAGCGTCAACCATCGCCGTAAAATGATGGCTCGTGATGCGATGCATCACTTTTTATGATAGGTGGCAATGATCATGGAAATGCGCCAACTGAAGATTTTCTGCGCGGTTGCCGAACTTGGCAGCTTCACGGCAGCCGCGATTAATGTGAACACGGTGCAGTCCAACGTCACCATGCGGGTGAAGGAGCTCGAAGCCGAACTGAATCGCGAGCTGTTCATCCGCAAGAAATCCGGGGTCGTGCTGACCTCGGCGGGCGAGACTTTCCTCGGGTATGCGCGGCGCATCCTGCAGCTGACAGACGAGAGTCGCAGTGCCTTGATGGACACCGGCGTTCCGGCAGGCCTGCTGCGACTGGGATCGATGGAAACCACGGCCGCCATTCGCTTGCCGCAAGTGCTGACGAAGTACCGCGAGAAATACCCCGAGGTTCAGTTGTCATTGCTGACCGGGACCACCGCCGAACTGATCAAGGCGATTGAAGCGCATCGACTCGACGGCGCCTTCGTCGGCGGCTTTCACCAGAACTCGGCATTGACCCAGGAAGAAGTGTTCCAGGAAGAACTGGTGCTGGTCAGCAGCAACCACTTCGATTCACTCGCCGCGCTCATCGAGAAAATCCCCCAGCAGACCGTGCTGGTCTTTCGCACAGGCTGCTTCTACCGCTCGACACTCGAAAACTGGTTCTATCAGGTCGGACTGGTGCCCAACCAGATCATGGAACTGGGCACCCTCGACGGCATCTTGTCGTGCGTCGCCGCCGGCATGGGCGTGACCTTGCTGCCCAAGGCCATTGCCGAGAATTGCAGCGTGCGCCATGCGATTCGTTGCCACACGCTACCGGCCGAATTCGCTCACGTCTCGACCGTCTTCATCCGCAGAAACGACTCGATGATCACCTCGGCCATGAGCGCGTTCATCGGCTTGGCACAACAACAGATTGCCCGGCCGGCGAGTCTGCCGATCTGAATCCGGTAATGGTTGCATCGCCATGAAAAACGGCTCGGTGAATCACACCGAGCCGTTTTTCATCTCACGATCAATGACGCCGCTTACTGCCAGCCAAGCGACCTTCTCTCCTCAAGCATGAACCGGCCCCGCGCGACGTGCTCGACGCTGACCTGCGCCCCTGCGCTCATCGACAATCCACGCACCAGTTCTGCCACGCGCTCTGCCGCAGGAACCACACTGTGGATCTTGCCAACCCCCTGCCCCGCGTATAGCGACAGCTTCTTGGCCATCCGTGGTTTATCGATCGCCCGCGCGCCGCCACCGATGAAGCGCAGCAGGTTCCACTTGTCACGGTTGGGGATCACCCGGTGCGGCGTGCCGTAGGTCCAGCCGAACGAGTAACCCGTGCGGTATTCGGTGTCATCCGTGGTCGCCTCGACGATTTTTTGCTTGTACAGCGGGTGCGCGTTCGATTCGTCGGTGGCAATAAACGCCGTGCCCACCACCACACCAGACGCGCCGAGTGACATCAATGCCCGGACATCGGCGCCGTGGGTGATACCGCCCGCCGCCAGCACTGGTCGCCCCTCCGCAACAGCCAGGATCGACGTCAACAACGGCATGATGCCAATCGTGCCTCGGTTCAAATGACCGCCACTTTCACTGCCTTGCGCCACGACAATGTCAGCGCCTTGGGCGATGGCGATTCTGGCCAGCTCCACCGACCCCGCTTGCACCATGACCGTCAGCCCTGCGTCTTTCGCCCGGGGAATCATGTCGGCGGAATAGGCCTCGGCATAAAACAGTGACAGCAGCCGGGGTTTTTCCTTGAGGACAACCTGGAATTGCGCTTCGAAGACGTCCGGACCACCGAACTGGGGCACCAGGTTCACGCCAAACGGCTTGTCGGTCTGTGCGCGGGTTTCCTCTATCCATCGACGCAAGGTCAACGGCGGCAGGCGCAGGCCGCCAATCACGCCCATGCCCCCGGCGTTGGCGACTGCCGCCACCAGCTGAGGGCCGGAAATGGCCGCCATGCCACCGAGAAAGATCGGGTATTTCACGCCACACAGTTGGGTGATGGCATTGCCCGCAAAATCTGATTTGGCTTCGTTCATGCTCACAGCTCCACGTGTTTGCCAAGCATCCGCTTGAGCGTGTTGTTTTTCAGGAGAAAGTGATTCTTGACCGCGCCGAAGACATGCAACGCCAGCCCGGCGAGGAATGCCGATGCGCCGATATCGAAGAGCACATCGACCACGTGCTTGAGTCCTGCATGGATGGGCAGGAGCGCCGGAATGTAAAATCCTCCGGGCAAGCCCATCGTCTCTCCGGCAGCCGACCGCGAAGCCCAGACCGCGACCGGCAACAGCACCATCGCCAGGGCAAGCGCCACCGCGACGGAACGGCTGATGATCACTTCAATCGGATTGGGGGTGCCCACCGGCAGCGGATGGTAAGAGGTGATCCTGGCCCAGAACCGATAGACCGATACCAGGAACAAAATAAGCCCCATGAGATTTTGCAGGTGCAGGTAAGGCATCCGCACGACATCGCTGGACGCCTGGCCGATCACCAGTTGCAGGCCGAAGATCGCGAGCAGCGACAACGCCACGACCCAGTGCAGCACGACGGTGATGGGTGAAAATCTTAAGCCATTGTCTCGAAGTTGCATGGCTGACTCCTTTTGAGAAGTGACAGGAAGTGCCTGATATCTCTGTAGGAGCGAGCTTGCTCGCGAAGGACCCGAGGGCGACGCGTTTATCCAGCAAGCACGCGTTATCGTTAACGTCCATCGCGAGCAAGCTCGCTCCTACAGATGGCTTAATGGCTGACAGCTTGGGAGGCGCCAAGGCCGGTCTGGGCGCGGATGAGCTGATCATCGAAACGCTCGCGTTCAAGCACTGCCCCGGCGCTGCGATCGGTGACCGAGCCGAGCCAGGTGAAGAAGAACGCCACGTTCATCGAGATGATGGCCGGGTAGTCAAAGGGGAAAATCGCCTCGGGATTTCCCAGCACTTTGACCCACACCGCCGGCGAGAGAACGACCAGGCTGACCGAGCTCACCAGCCCGGCGATACCGCCGATCAACGCGCCTCGTGTGGTCAGCCCTTTCCAGTACATCGAAAGCACGAGTATCGGGAAGTTGACCGAGGCCGCCACGCCAAACGTCAGCGCCACCAGGAACGCGATGTTCTGGTCCTTGAACAAAATACCCAGGACCACCGCAACGATGCCGATGCCGACCGAAGCGATTCGCGAAACACGACGCTCGTCGTTTGCATTGGCGCGGTTTTTCCGGAAGACCATGACATACAGGTCATGTGAAATCGCCGAAGTCCCGGCCATGGTGAGCCCCGACACCACGGCCAGGATCGTGGCAAACGCGACGGCGGAGATGAAGCCCAGCAGCAGGTCACCACCAACGGCTTTGGCCAGGTGCATCACCGGCATGTTGCTGCCGCCAATGAGCTTTCCACCGACAATACCGGACTCATAAAAGGCCGGGTCTTGCCCGACGATCACGATCGCCGCCAGCCCCAGGATCGCTACGATCAGGTAGAAAAACCCGATGAAGCCCGTGGCGACGAACACCGATTTGCGCGCCTGTTTGGCGTCCGGCACGGTAAAGAAGCGCATGAGGATGTGCGGCAATCCTGCTGTGCCGAAGACCAGGCCAAGTGACAGCGAGATCAGTGCCAGCGGGTCGGCCACCAACTTGCTCGGCAGCAAAATTCGCTCGCCATCGTGATGAGCGGCCACCGCTTGCGTGAACAACTGCTCGAAGGAAAACCCGAACTTGCTCAGCGCCAGAATCGCCAGCAGCGTTCCGCCCAACAGCAGCAAACCGGCCTTGATGATCTGCACCCACGTGGTAGCGACCATCCCGCCAAAGGTGACGTAGACCGCCATCAACAGCCCGACCGCGATCACCGCATAGTTGTAGGGAAGTCCGAACAGCAGCTGGATCAGCTGCCCCGCGCCCACCATCTGCACCACCAGATAAAAGCAGACCACGGTCAACGAACCGAAGGCTGTCATCGTTCGAATGCGATTTTGATCGAGTCGAAACGAGGCAATGTCCGAGATGGTGATACGCCCCAGATTGCGGATGCGCTCGGCAAACAGGAACAGCAGCAACGGCCAGGCGACGAAGAAGCTGATCGAGTAGAGCAAGCCATCGAAGCCGTTGAAGAAGAACATGCTGGTGACCCCCAGCAGCGCAGCCGCCGACATGTAGTCCCCGGCCAGCGCCAAACCGTTCTGGAAGCCGGTAATGCCGCCACCGGCCGTGTAGAAATCGTCCATCGATTTGGTCTTGGAGGCGGCCCAATAGGTGATGCCCAGCGTTGTCAGGACGAAGACCAGGAACATTGCAATGGCGGTGATGTTAAGCGGCTGCTTTTCCACCGCCTGCAAGACTTCGGCGGCAGAGGCACACGTCGTCATCGCGCCCAGCACAGCAGGAACAATGAGGTATCGAAGGAGCGCTTTCATAGGATGACCCCCGCGCGGATTTCCGCGGTGAGGTCATCGAACTCACCATTGGCACGAAGGATGTACAGGCCGGTAAACAACCAGGCGCCGACAATAAAGGCGACGCCCAGCGGCCAACCTATGTTGATGATGCTGGTCGCCGACAGCTTCTGAGCCAGGAGCTGGGGCGCGAAGGCGGCGACGAGGATGAACGTGAAGTACGGGACAAGGGTGGCGGCGGTAAGGCCAGCGACGAATCTTCGCTGCCGTGAGACCAACTCCCGGTACCGGGGGTGATTGCGAATTCTGGCTGATTCGGATGCATGATTCACGTTGACTCCGTGTTGCAGTGGACGCGTTATTGTTGTTCCACAGCCTCAAATTCGAAGACTCGATTTGCCACTGGCTGCGGTGTCTGTGCACCTTCAACCTATGCCTGGCCTATGATCATGTAAAACGATCATTAATGATGTTTGTGATCTCTTTTGATGAAACCAGACGCGCGTTACTTGTCTTTACACTCCATGAAAACTAATCTCTTAAAAGTTGTTTTTTGTCATCAGTTATTGGTTTTTGAGATAGGTGAACGCGATGGATGTAACGGATCTCAAGGTGGTCGACGCGGTTGCGCGCCATGGCAGCATGAACAAGGCGGCCAGCGAGTTGAATACCGTGCAGTCGAACGTTTCCGCGAGGATTCGCTCGCTGGAAGACGAGCTGGGGGTGGCGCTGTTTCAACGCAGCGCCCGAGGCGTGCAGGTGACAGCGGCCGGGCGCCGGATCCTGCCCTTTGCCGCACGTCTTTCCAGGCTCCTGTCCGATGCATCTTGCGCCGCGCGCGACGACGGGCATCCAAAAGGTGTGTTTGAAATCGGTACGCTGGAGACGACGCTGGCGCTACGTCTGCCACGGCTGATCGCAAAGTTTGCCAAGGCCTACCCGGACGTTCGCCCGGTGATTCGCACCGGCACCACCTGCAGCCTGATCCAGGGCGTCATCGACAGCAAACTTGAGGGGGCGTTTGTCGTCGGCCCGGTCAATCATCCGGAATTGCAGAGTGAGCAGGCCTTTCGCGAAGAGCTGGTGCTGGTCACGTCCTGCGCCATTCACACCCTCGACGCGGTCGCGTCGGTCGACAACCTGAAAACGGTGGTCTTTCGCATCGGTTGCTCCTACCGCCAGCGCCTCGATTCGCTGCTGGCCAACCTGGGCATCGTCGCGCCCGAGCCCCTGGAATTTGGCTCGATCGAAGCGATCATTGCCTGCGTCTCCGCTGGCGTCGGGGTCACGCTGTTGCCCAGAGGTGTGGTGGCGAGCGCGTTGCGCGAAGGGCTGGTCAACGTGCATGAACTGGCGCCTGACATCGCCGACGTCGAGACGGTGTTTGTCAGGCGCATCGATGGCTACTTTTCCAGCGCGTTATCAACCTTTCTCGACAGCGTTCGTCTGGACGGTGACGCCCAGGTAGCGATTGCGCACCCAGCTGTTCATGCCGGCGCATAGCACCAACAAAACTGCCGTCACCAGAAACACGTGATGCAAGCCGAGATGAGCACCGATCTGGCCACCGATCAGTGGCCCGATGACCTGTCCGGAGAACTGCGCCGATTGCAGGTAGCCGAGAATTTTGCCGGTGTTGTAATCCTCGACCGAATGCCGGATCAGCTTGGCAATCGATGGCAGAAGCCCCGCAATGGTCATGCCCATGAGCCCGCGCAACACTGCCAGTTGCCACCATTGCGTGACGAACGCCTGGGGCACCATGACGACAGCGGTCAGCAACAGACACCCGACAATAACGTTCCAGCTGCCAACCCGGTCTGCCAACGCACCCAGTTTGGCGGCGGTCAAAATACTGCCCAACGCTGAACAGGCCATGACAATGCCGGCGATACGCGCCTGGCTGTCAGACGCGACACCGAGGTCGCCGATGTAGACGGTGATGATCGGTTCGATCGACATATTGGCTAACAGCACCATCATCGCGGTCATCAGCAGTGCGCCGATGATGGGCCAGTTGGAGTCAGCACCTTCAGGCCGAGTTTTCTGGTCACGTTGTTTGGCGTCCGCGACACGATCGAAATCCTCGCGAATGAACAGGATTGTGGTCAGGGCGGCGACCGCAATCATCCCGCCCCCGACGAAAAACGTGCCTCGAATGCCGACAAATTCAGGCAGGAATCCGCCCACCAGCGGCCCGATCAGGTTGCCGGACAAGGCGCCCGTGGACAAAACGCCGAGTGCCCACCCGGCCTTTTCGCGTGGGACCTGGGAGCCGATCATGACGATGGAAGCGGAGGCATAGCCACCAATGAGGCCGGCGATCAGGCGCAGTGCGACCAGGTCGGTCACGTCCCGGGCCAGCCCGATCAATGACATCACCACGGCCATGCCGATGGCCGCCCTGACCAACATCGGTTTACGACCATAACGGTCGGCCAGGCGCCCCCAGAGCGGCGCTGTAATCGCCGTACCAAAAAAAGTCGCGCCGAATGCCACGGCCGACCATTGCACCACGTCCGCCTGAGCAGTCACGCCCAATTGCTGGACGTACAGCGGTAAAAACGGCAACAACATGCTCAGGCTGACAAGCGTGGTGAAGGAACCGAAGACACACACGGCCAGGTTTCGGCGCCAATACATCAGGTTTCGATCGGAATAATTCACGGTGTCAGAGGCTCCGGTGGTGGTTCACTTCTTTAGGTTTTAGATAGGGGGTATATCCATTTCTGCGGTAACGGCGGCTGGCGGTTTCGCTCTTACAGCGAGTGACTTGGAAAAGCCCCAAGTAACCAAGGGCTTTTGCCCCGCCATTCGGTGCCTCGCTGTGGCTCGGCATGCCCTCACTCCGGCATTGCTCCGGGGGCCCGCCGCCATCGGCCATCCATGGCCGGGGGCGGCTACCGCGGCATCCTTGCCGCGGTACCCCCTGCGCAACGCCTGCGTTCGGCCTCTGGGAAAGGGGCGGCAGATCTGGAGCCAAAACAAAGCAAAGCAAAGCAAAAGCGGACGCAACATCAAAAAAACACCGCTTCCTTTAGGAGCGAGCTCGCTCGCGATGGACCCAGAGGCACCGCGTTTATTCTGTTAACACGCGCCATCATTGACGTTCTTCGCGAGCAAGCTCGCTCCTACAGGGGGATGCGTATTCCCCAATCAGGCCGGCCTACAGGCCGCCGTGCTTTTGATTTTGATGCACCGCCCTCGAGAGGCCGAGTGCAGGTTCTGCGCAGTGGGCAACCCGGCATGGATGCCGGGTTAGCCGCCCCCGGCCAGGGATGGCCGATGGCGGCGGGCCCACGGAGCAGGACCGGAGCGAGGGCATGCCGAGCCACAGCGAGGCACCGAACGACAGGGCAAAAGCGCTTTGGTTACTTTCGACTGGGCCGGCTTCCGGATTTTCGAAAGTGACTCGCCGTAAGGGCGAAACCAATACCCGCCACACCCCAAAAAACGGATATGCCCCCAATCAAGCCCCTGCCCTGCTCCCACCAACATCACGGCAATGGGCAGCGCTTTTTCGCCACCGCCACCACATCAATCACAAACGCAATCACCATCGCCGACGTGCCAATAATAAAGAGCAAGGCGTAGTTCCCATCGCTGTAAGAAAACAGGAACGACAACCCATAAGCGGCCACCGCTTGAAACAACGCAAAACCCACCGTGGCTGTTTGCCAGGCTGAACTCTGCTGCGCGGGATGATGGGCGAGAATCTCATGCACCCGCCCCAGCACCAGCGGCACGGTACCCGTGACAAACGCCCCGACAATGACGCTGGATATCATCAACCAGACGGTCCCAAGCCCGAGGGCGGGCACCGCGACGCTGAAAGCTTCCACCAGGAACGCCAACCGCAAGGCGCGACCAAATCCAATCCGGTCAGCCACGACACCCGCAAGCAGTGGCCCGACGGTCGCACCAATGCCGAAAAGCACCCAATACTGCGCCCCCACTTGAAGGCCTTCGCCCCGGCCCCGCGCGACGAAATCCACGAGAAAAATCATGTGCGGCACCCAACCGGCGGCGTTGAGCACGTACTCGACATACAGCGCCTTAAGTGTGCCGTTGGGCGCCGCGCGCCGGGCGTGCGTGACGTTGGCCACCGATGCATCGCCTCGCGGCCAACCCCGCCAGGCAATCGCGGTCAGCACCAGGGAAATTACCCCAAGACCCACCCAGGTTTCGCCTAGGCCCTGTTGCAGCAAGAGCGGCACCAGCGTTCCAGAGGCGGCAATGCCCACCCCCACACCCATGAAAATAATCCCGGCGACCAGCCCGCGCCGGGACGGCGGAACATGAGCCAATACAGCCGGAGCAGCCAACACCATCAGCGCCCCACCCGAGGTTCCCGACAGGAAGCGCCAAGCGAAGAACCACGCGAACGAAACAGGCCAGGCACAGGCGAAAAACGCGAGACTGGCCAGCAGCATCATGGCCCTGAGCATGAACACGGTTGAAGTTTTCGCCGCCATCGAGCGACCGAAAATGGCGCCGGCCAGGTACCCGGCCAGGTTGGCTGCGCCGAGGTAGGCCGCCTTGGAAGGGTCAAACCAGTGGGCGCCGATAATCGCCGGTAGCAGCGGCGTATAAGCAAACCGCGCCAGGCCGATGCCGACCAGGCTTGCAGCAAAACCGGCCACCGTTGCCCACCCGGCGCTGGTTGGCCGTACTGTCGGCTGCGCACCGGCGATTGTTTGATTCACCCTGGTCATCATCTGCCCTTCTGTTCTTCAGATAGGGCAGACATTACGCGCGCGCCTATATCTTAAGAAGCGCATTAATTAGATCAGGGTTATCTGTAATTGAGATAGCCAGCCCCACTTAAACGTTGATTCGGGTGCCTTTGCCTGATCTGACGCCCACCAAAGCATTGAACGCGGACGTCTCAAGCGGTCGGCTCAAGAAATAGCCCTGGCCTTCGTCGCACGATACAGCTTTCAACAGTTTCAAATGCTCGGCTGTTTCAATGCCTTCTGCGGTAACGGTCAGTGATAACGCACGGCCCAAGCCCACGATCGCCTGGATGATGGACTTGTCATCCTCGCTCTCACCCAGCCTGTTTACAAAGCTGCGGTCTATTTTCAGGCCATCGAAAGGGAATGTGCGCAGGTAACTCAGCGAAGAATATCCCGTCCCAAAGTCGTCCATGGCAATGCGCACGCCGAGGCGTTTGAGCGTATGCATGATCTCAAGCGCGCCTTCGGCGTCTTCGAGCATGACGCTTTCGGTAATCTCCAGCTCTACCCGGGCAGGATCGATTCCGGAGTCGAGGAGTATGTTCTGGATTCGCTCAACCAGATTGCCTCGCTTGAATTCGCTGGGTGAGAGGTTGACCGACACAAAGAGACTGTCCGGCCACTCGGCTGCGCACCTGCACGCGGTGTCGATCACCCAGTTACTCAGGGAAAGAATCAGCCCGCTTTCTTCTGCAATGGGGATAAAGGTGTCGGGTGGTATCAAACCACGCTCAGGATGTTGCCACCGCACCAACGCTTCGGCGCCGACCATCTGGCCGTCAGCAATGCGGTAGCGTGGCTGGAAATGCAGCCGCAGCTCTCCGTGGTTGATCGCGAAACGCAAGTCGCTTTCCAACCGGCGGCGTTCAATGATCTTCGCGTTCATATCGCCGGCGTAGAAGCGCCAGGTGTTACGACCTCCGGCCTTGGCCTCGTACAGCGCGATGTCCGCGTAGCGAAGCAACTCGGTCGCCTCGCAAGCGTCATTGGGCGCCATCGCGATGCCGATACTGGCGCTGACGAACACTTCCTGCTCATCAATCTGTACAGGCTGCTCGATGGACGCGATCAACCGGTGGCAGAGCGCCTCGACTTCGTCCTGGGAGCTCACATCGGTGAGGATGAGTACAAACTCATCCCCGCCGATTCGGGCGACCAGGTCCCCGTGACGAACGCAGGCCGCCAGGCGGCTCGACACCTCGTTAAGCACCTGATCACCGGCCGCATGTCCAAGCAGGTCATTCACCGGTTTGAATCGGTCAAGGTCCAGGCTGAGCATGACCAACGGTTGTTCCACCGTTGGCAGGGCCTTGAGTTTACCGTCGAGGAACTCCTGCAGCCGTGTCCTGTTTGGCAGGCCGGTCAGGGCGTCATGCTGAGAGAGGAATTCGATGCGCCGACGAGCTTCGACTTCTTCGGTGACGTCGGTTGCAGTCCCGCGAAAGCCTCCACAGGTCATTGCTCGCGCCGACAGACGCGTGATTCGCTCCTGGCCTTGATGATCGACGTAGCGGCACTGAACGCTGATATCCGGGCGCCGATTCGGCACAGTGAGCCACCCCGATACCGTGCCTGACTCAGTGCGCAGCAGATCATTCATCGCCGCCCCCACCCAAGCGTCCCTGGAGAGTCCCGTTACCGCCTCAAATCGCTCCGACAGATAGGTGAAACGCCAGTCAGCGTCTATTTCCCATACCCAGTCCGAGCTGGCTTCAACCACATCGCGAAAGCGCGCTTCACTGGTGGCGAGCGCGCTCTGACTGCTCTGCAGCGATGCATAGCTGGCGTCAAGCGCCTGCGCACCCGCGGTCGTGCGGCGCAGGATGACCCACGTCATCAGGCCCACCAACAGCGCGGCGAGGCCGATCCACGGCAACCCCAACCCCAATAATCGCAGGCCCGGCCTCGGTGGGCTCCAGTGCAAACTGCCCCCGGCACCGTTCTCGCCCAAGGGAAACACAGACGTTTTGCCAGCATCGTCGGATGTCGCGAGGTGCAGGCCATTGACCCCGTAATCCTTGCCGATCACCTCGAGTTTGGCGCTGTTCAAAAGGTCGACGAAAATCAGTACCGACGACGACCTGTCATCAGGCACCACGGTCGGGTCAGTGCCCGGCGTAATCGCCGCGGCCGTGACGAGGGCGGGCGTACCGCCAACGTCAATGAAAGCGGTTGCTGGCGTTTCCGTTGCTGCGCCTGCACGAGCCTTTTCAAGAATCGCGGCGATGGACTGCCCTAGCCATTTCTCCACTTCAACGGATTTGAGTTCACCTTTGACCACAGAGTAAACAGTGCGATTGACGTCGTTGACGACAAACAGTCCCTGGAAGCCAAAATCCGTGTAAAGCGTTGGCCCGATGTTTTGGCGTACGTAGGCCCAGTCAGTGTCGACTTCAGCATGCAAGTGTTTGTAGGCATCGCCCCAAAACGCGTAATCCTTGGCGGTCGAACGCAGCGATTTTTCCAGCGCTTGCACGGCCTTCTTCGTGTAAAAGGCACTTTCGATCTCCTCCGTACGGTCGAGATCCTGCGCAAGATAAATCAGTGAATAGCTGGCGAGTAAAAAGACGCCGGCCAAGAGCCCCACAAACTTGAACAGAGAGGCACGTGTCAACGCCACGCTTGAGCGATTGGATTGAGAGGAGACGATAGATGGGAAGTTGTTCGGCATAGATTCCCGCGGGTCGTTAAGGCAAGTCGGCTGCATATCACGCTATCGGCTGCCACCGCTGAAATGTGAGCGCCCATACGTCGCCCCGCCCCATCCGCCACCAGCGGCACCCACCCCGCACAACGCCGGCCCCTGACAGGCCCAGGCAGGTCAGGGGTCGGTGGTGACGATGCCTACCCGGCAGCCAAACGTCGTTTCGGCGAAGCGTTCTCAAGCACGCCGTCGACAATGTGCTGCACCAGGTACTGCGCATCCCGCGCCACGCCGGAGAAACGCCCCGAGCCCCACGTGTACAGCCATGGCAACCCGAGGAAGTACAAACCCGGTTGCGCCGTTACCCCACGTTGGTGGCCAGGATGACCACGACCGTTGAAGACTGGCGCTTCGACCCAGGTAAAGTCCGGGCTGAAGCCGATGCACCAGATGATGCTGGTGATGCCTTCGGCGTCGAGGTCCAGTTCGCTGCGCTCCTGCCTGGGTACCCAGGTTGGCTCATAACGTTCCCCAGCCGGGGCGTCGATCGCGTGCTGTTCGATGTACTTGTCGATCGACCCGTTGATCCGGTTGTACACCGCGTCGGCACTGTCCAGGCTTTCGCCCAGATTGCTGGCGAACTGAAGCCGGTTGCCTTGCAACCCGTCCAGACGACCAAACAACTCCATGCCTTCGCGCGCGAAGTTGCGTAAGTCAATATCGCGCCCGCCATCGCGACCGGTGACGTAATGGTTGGTGTTGTCGCGCACGCCTTCACGCAGCGGATGCGTGTCGACGCCAATCTCGTAGTAGCCCATTTCCGCCAGCCAATCGACCACGTCCTTGCCCCGATAGAAGCGTGCGCAACGCGGTGCATCACCGACGGCCAGATAGACATTGCGCCCAGCCAGGTGCAAGTCCTCGGCGATCTGCGCGCCCGACTGCCCGGAACCGACGACCAGCACATTACCGGCGGGCAAGGCCTGCGGATTGCGGTACTGTTCGGAGTGAATCTGATGAATACCCGCCGGCAAGCGCTCGGCCAGGCGCGGGATGATCGGTGTGTGATAACCGCCCGACGCGACAATCACCTGATCGGCCGTGAATTCGCCTTGCGAAGTATGGACCTCGAATCCCCCTTGGCTGCGCGGCACCACGCGTTGCACCGTGACACCTTCACGGGCCGGGGCATTGACAGATTTGACGAAGCCGGCCAGGTACTCGTTGATCTCGTCCTTCTTCATGAACCCATGAGGATCGCTGCCGTTGAAGCCGTCGGTGTAGGTGTAACCCGGCAAGGCGCATTGCCAGTTGGGCGTGACCAGACTGAAAGCATCCCAGCGCTGGTTGCGCCAGGTGTGGGTCAGGCTGTGTTTTTCCAGGACCAGATGATCGATGCCCTGTTGTTGCAGGTAGTAGCTGGCGGATAACCCGGCCTGACCGCCGCCGACGACGATCACGCTGTGGTGTGGAATTTTGATTGAAGTGAGGTGGCTGGTCATGGGGTGCTCCGGTACTGGGTAACGACAAGGGTTAAGGAAAAATCGACGAATCAGAATGAGCTCCAGCCCGCGCCGATCACTTGGCCTGCGCCTTCGGTGCGCATGCTGAGAATGTCCACCTGGCCATTGGCGTGGGCTGGATCGACCAGATAACTGGCCTGGCCCTTGAGCGAACTCAAGGTGTCCATCGCTGAACTGCAATAGAAACCCTTGACCTGCTTGACTCGTTCCGAAGCGTTGTCCAGTGCACTTTCCAGGCGTTGCAGAAAGTCTGTCAGCGGGTAACTGGCGCCCTCCTCCAGGTATTGATAGATCACGGTCGAAGGTGAATAGCCGGTCGCTTCCCGGCCATTGGGCCAGCGGATTTTGAAATTGACGGCGGGCATGTCAGTGCTCCTGTTGAGTAAGGTTCAAAGGGGTAAGATCGAGATGGGAATAGCTGAATCCGGTTAACGGCTGCTCGCGCAGGTTCCAGAAATCGCTGCGTTGCGCGCCGGACTGGACACTCAATGTGCCGCTGGCGTTAACCTGGCCTATGCGTTCGCAGCGCACGCCTTCAAAAGCAAAAGCGCTCTGCACCTGCGGCCAGTCACGCTCATCCAGCGTCATCAAAAAGCCGTAGCTGGGGAACACCTGTAGCCAGCGCGCGAGGTCGGCATCCGCAGGACCGGGCAGCGCGGATACATCGATGGTCGCGCCGCAGCCGGTGGTTTCCAGCAGCATCAACAGGCTGCCGAGAATCCCTGCGTTGCTGATGTCCTTGGCCGCCTGCAGCCGTCCCGCTTCGGCTAGGCGCGGCAGCACGTCGAGCTTGCTGCGCAGGCGCTCGGCCGGTACGCCTTCGAAGGCTTTCCAGTACGTGCTGTCGGCATGCCAATGCCCTTCAAGGTCCACCGCCATGGCGATGACCTGACCGGGCGTGACATGCAAGGTCGACAGTAATGTTTTCGCGATGCCGGTAATCGCTACCGCCAGCGCCGCCGGATTGCCCGCCGTGAGGCTGGTATGCCCACCGGCCAGCAGCAATCCGTAGGCGTCACACGCGGCGCGGATACCTGCCAGTAGTTGCTGCGCGGATCCATCGTCGTGATGCCAGTAAGCGTTGACCACCGCCGTGGCGCGACCGCCCATGGCGGTGATGTCGCTGACATTGGCCATGACCGCCGACCATCCGGCAAACCACGGTGCTGCCGCGACAAAGGCCGGCAACATGCCTTCGATCGCCAGCAGTTGAAAATGATCGCCACAGGCAATCGCTGCGGTGTCATCGCCGGGCAAGGCGTAAAGCTGCTCACGGGTCAGCACTTGTTTCGCCTTACCGATAACGGCCGCAGGCTGCTGGATCGCCTGTTTCGAGCGCATCGCCGGTGTAGTGCGCAGGCTGTCGAGCAGCGCCGCCAAATCAAACCATTCACTCATGGCGAGCCACCTTCAGCGCACGCAATAAGACCTGGCGCGGCATCAGCGGGTAGCTCGGCAAGTCCGCCTGCATCAAACAATGCGGTTGCCCGAGCAGCTCCAGCTGTTCCAGGGTTTGCCAGCACAAGCCGTGAAAATAGACTTCGTTCTGCGCCTGCACGGTCGCGCGAAAAACCTCGCAGCCCAACTCCTTGGCCCGTGACACCGCTTCGTTGACCAACGCCTTGCCGATCATGCTATGCCGCCGATACGCCGGGGCGACGCACAAGCGCCCGCCAAACCACTGGCCCGGCTCCGGCTGATAGATGCGCACCGCGCCCACCACCTGATCGGCGATCCCACAATTACCGGCCAGGGCGACGATGGCAATCGCCTGGAAATCATGGCGGTCCTTGTCCTGCACCAGCAGTTGTTGCTCATCGGAAAACACCGAGCGTCGCAGGGCGAAATAGGCCTGTTTCTCCCAGTGTTCGCTGGCGGGCTTGACCACCAGTTCACCGGCACGAAACGGTTCGAAGGTGCTGTCGACCAAAGCAAAGGCGAGATTCGGCATGGACGTTCTCCGGCTTATTCGTAGCTTTTCAGGGCCGAGCACGCGCCGCATTTGGCGCAGCCGGCGTTGATCTGATCGGAGTGCAAACCGTGACGACGCAGGCTGGCGCCGATCTGCGGATACAGGCGGGCCATCATCGCGCTGTCGGGTTTCGGGTGATTGGCCAGCGGCGTGCCATCGATGGGCACGAAGGGCACCACGAACGGGTACACACCCAGCGCACACAAGCGCTCGCTCATCTCACTGATCGCCGCTTCGCTGTCGCCCAGTCCGGCCAGGATGTAGGTGCTGACCTGGCCCCGGCCGAACACTTCAACCGCCGCGCTGAAGGCGTCGAAATAGCGACTCAGCGGCACTTCGGCCTTGCCCGGCATGATGCGCTGGCGCACTTCATCGGTGACCGCTTCCAGGTGCATGCCGAGCGACACCACGCCGCTGTCCGCCAGGCGTTGAAACCAGCGATCGTCGTCCGGCGGCTCGCACTGCGCCTGAATCGGCAGGGCCACCGCAGCCGTCACCGCAGCGGCGGACTCACACAAAATCGCCGCGCCACGGTCCGGGGTTTGTGGGGTGCCGGTGGTCATCACCATGTGCTTGACGCCATCCAGTTCCACCGCGGCTTTCGCCACTTCCGCCAGTTGCTGCGGGCGTTTGCGGGCAATGGTCTTGCCCGCCGCCAGCGACTGGCCGATGGCGCAGAACTGGCAGGAACTGCCGCGATCATTGAAGCGAATGCAATGCTGCAACACCGTGGTCGCGAGCACATCGCTGCTGTGCAGCGTGGCGATTTTCCAATAGGGAATGCCGTCAGCGGTGCTCAAACCATAGAACTTCGGCACGCCGGGCATCTGCACCTGACCGACCTGCAAGCCTTCGCGAAAGATCAGCGCCTGGCTGCCATCGGCGCTGGGCTGCGCTTGATAGGGTGAATCCTGGGAGGCTTGATTGAGGATCGGCACCATCATGGTCCGGCTACCAACACTCAGCGCCTTGTGGTCCGAAGGCCCGGCGCCACCTTGTCGCGACAAGCCGTTGTGCGCGGCAGGCCAGCGCACGCCGTGGCACTGCAACTCGGCCAGCAATTCATTGGTGTGCATGATCGAGCTCCTCGGTGGCTACCGGCACAAGGTGCGCGCTGCGTTCATGCACGTGCGCCGTGGGGGTGCGATCGATCAACAGGCTGAGCAGTTCCGGACGGCTGTAATGCCCGACCGAATCCATCATCCGTTTGCGTTTGTCGATCAGGGCCAGATCGAGGTCGGCAATCACCACGCCTTCGCCGGAACGCAGCGGCTCTCCGAGCAATTTGCCTTCGGGCGAGACGATGGCGGTGAAGCATCCGCCCGAGATTGGACCGAGACCGCAACCGGTGTCCTGCATGATCTGGCCCTGCTGATC
This sequence comes from Pseudomonas sp. NPDC086251, assembly GCF_044746405.1. Classification (NCBI taxonomy): domain Bacteria; kingdom Pseudomonadati; phylum Pseudomonadota; class Gammaproteobacteria; order Pseudomonadales; family Pseudomonadaceae; genus Pseudomonas; species Pseudomonas sp. NPDC086251. Next base: position 3,620 of record NZ_JBIVBY010000049.1, on the reverse strand, counting down.
GGCGTCCAGCCACGCGGTGGCGTTGACCACGAAACAGCCGGATTCCAGGGCGTGATGGCGGATGGTGACTTCAATCTGCTCGGCGAAAATATCGCCCACCAGCGAGCCGGGAAACATCGCCGCGTGGATCTGCTCGCCGTCGGCCATCAAGGCATAACGGGCCAGCGGGTTGTAATGCTCCCAGCAGGCCAGCGAACCGATGCGCCCGACGGCGCTGTCGATGGCGCGCAGGCCGGAACCATCGCCCTGCCCCCAGACCATGCGTTCGTGGTAGGTCGGGGTGATTTTGCGTCGATGCTGAATCAGGCTCCCGTCGGCATCGAAGAGCAATTGCGCGTTGTAGATCGTGCCGCCATCGCGCTCATTGACGCCGATGGAGACGACCACTCCCGCTTGCTTGCAGGCTTCGCCAATCGCCAGGGTGGCGGCGGACGGCACGGTGACCGATTGATCGAGCAATTTGAGGTGGTGTGCGCCCATGGAAAATGCCGGCTGCACAAACGTAAAGTACGGGTAGTAAGGCACCACCGTTTCCGGGAACACGGCGAATTGCACGCCTTGTCGACCGAGGGCGATGATCTGTTGGCAGACCTTGTCCACGGTGCCTTCGCGGCTGTAAAGCACCGGGCTGATCTGTACGGCGGCTGCGCGAATAATGGGCATGATGGGTCCTGTGTTCGTAAATTTTTGAAATCTGCGCGGTCCCCCGTGGGAGCGGGCTTGCTCGCGAAGGCGGTGTGTCATACGGCAGAGATGTCGACTGACACTCCGTCTTCGCGAGCAAGCCCGCTCCCACAGGGGCAGTGTTCACCCCAGCGGCATTGGGACAATGCCGGGGGATGTCAGGCAGTCCAGGTGTCGATGATCATCGCGCCCTCACGGCGCATCAGCAGGCGCAGGTCCATCACGTCCAGCGGGTTGATCGGGCGAATCCCTTCGATCAGGGCTTTTTCGGTCTGGCCGTACAAGGCTTGCAGGGCGAAACGGCAGGCGTAGACCTCACCGCCCTCTTCCATGAACTGGATGAGTTGCTTGTTCACCGCGAGGTGGCCGGGAAACGCTTCGGCGCCCAGGGTCGGGAAGCCGCGCTGCACGCCCAGTTGCACGCCGGGTCCGTATAGCAGGATTTTGGTTTCGAAGCCTTTGCGCAGCAGGCGCTTGGCCTGAAGCATATTGACCAGGCCAATGGAGCCCTCGAAGGCGATGGTGTGGAAGGTGATCAGGACTTTTTCACCGGGCTCGGCCTTGATGTCCTCGAAGACTTTTTCTTCGTAATTGACCAGGAAGTCGCCGTCTTTGTAATGGGGGATGTCCACGGTAGGCATAGTGTCGCTCTCCAGTTGCTTAGTGCTTGAACGCCAGCCTGGTTGGCTGCCGGGTTACAGGAGAGAGAGCGAACGCCGTGCCAGGAAATAAAATTATTTTTCGTGAAGGGCTAAGTGATTGATTAGGTTGGAAATGGCCATCTGATCCGGTTTTTCAGGGCGTTTCTGATGCTATCGGTGGATCACGCATTCCCGTAGAAATACGAATATTCGTAGCGGCCAATCACGAGATTTCGTAGCAATGAACGAAGCCATCAACGAAACAGACTCTCTCAACGGCTGGGCCGACCTGGCCTATTCGTCGCGGCACATGGTGTTCGAGCATTGCGCCGAAGCCATCGCGCTGCTCAATCCGTTTTCCGATCGGTTAGGCGACCTGAATATTGCCGCCTGCAAGCTGCTCGGTTACCCGCGCCAGGAATTGCTCGCGCTGCCGGTGAGCAAGCTGTTCGGCCATCAATTGGCCGACCTGATCGTGTTCACCCAGGCGGTGATGGACAAAGGTCGCGGCTGGACCGAAGAGTTGAGTTGCAACTGCAAGAGCGGCGAACGCATCGAGCTGGAAATCTCCGCCACGACTTTGCAGATCAAGGGCGAGCAACAGCTGATCCTGGTGATGCGCGAGCTGAGCCATGAGAAATACCAGCGTGACCAGGCGCATACCGAGCGCACCATGCGCGGCGGGTTGATCGAATGGCGCAACATCCTCAACCTGTTTCAGGAAAGTGAGCGCGACAATCAGTTGCTGCTCAGTTCCGTGGGCGACGGCATCTACAGCATCAACAGCGAGGGCCTGGCCACCTTCGTCAACCCGGCCGGCGCGCGCATGCTGGGCTGGGAACCGCAGGACATGATTGGCAAGAACATCCACCGCATTCACCACCACACCCATGCCGACGGCAGCCATTACCCGGTCGAAGAGTGCCCGATCTACAAAGCCGTGCGCGACGGCGTGGTTCATGAAGGCCGCCAGGAAGTGTTCTGGCGCCGTGACGGCAGTTCGTTCCCGGTGGAATTCACCAGCACCCCGGTGATTTCCGATGGCCGAATCGTTGGCGCGGTGGTGGTGTTTCGCGACATCACCGAGCGGCGCAGCACCGAAAACCAGCTGCAAAATGCCCTCGATGAACTCAAGGTGCTCAAGGACCGCCTGGAGGAGCAGAACGCCTACTTGCAGGAAGAGATCCATATCGAACACAACTTCCGCGAGATCGTCGGTCAGAGCGAGCCGATCCTGAAAATCATCAGGCAAATCGACGTGGTCGCCCCCACCGATGCCAGCGTGCTGATCAATGGCGAGTCGGGCACGGGCAAAGAGTTGATCGCCCGCGCGATCCATCAGGCCAGCCGCCGCAATGCCAGCCCGCTGATCCGGGTCAACTGCGCAGCGATCCCTGCCGAATTGTTTGAAAGCGAGTTCTTCGGGCACATTCGCGGTGCCTTCACCGGTGCCGTGCGAGACCGCGTCGGGCGTTTTGAACTGGCCGATGGCGGCACGCTGTTTCTCGATGAAATCGGTGAAATTCCGTTGGAGCTGCAAAGCAAACTGCTGCGGGTGTTGCAGGAAGGCCAGTTCGAACGGGTCGGCGAAGAACGCACCCGCAAGGTCGATGTGCGGATCATCGCCGCAACCAACCGCGATCTGCGCCAGGAAGTCGCAGCGAAGCATTTTCGTGAAGACCTGTATTTCCGCCTCAATGTTTTCCCGATCCAGTCACCGGCGCTGCGTGAACGTCCGATGGATATCGCGCCTCTGGCGGCGCACTTCCTCAAACAGACCGGCAAGCGTCTGAACATGCCCGGGCGGCGCCTGCGCAACAGCGATATCGAGCGACTGCAGAGCTACTCCTGGCCGGGCAATATCCGCGAGCTGCAAAACGTCATCGAGCGCGCACTGATCACCTCGAACGGCGCCGACCTGAACCTCGACCTGCCCGATGAACCTAAAGCTGCCATCACCCAGCAGCCCTCCTCTTCATCAGCAATCATGACCGACGCGCAGATACGCGAACTGGAACGCAGCAACATGCAGGCCGCGCTCAAGGCGGCCGACGGCAAACTGTTTGGCAAAGGTGGCGCCGCCGAACTGCTCGGCCTCAAACCCACGACATTGGCTTCGCGGTTCAAGCGCCTGGAAATCAAGCTGGACGAATAGCCGCAACACCTTCCCGTAGCAGCTGTGGGGGGGGGGGGGGGGGGGGGGGGGGGGGGGGGGGGGGGGGGGGGGGGGGGGGGGGGGGTGGGGGTGTGACGGGGGTGGGTGGTGTGGGGGGTGGTGGGGGGGGTGGCGGTGGG
>NZ_JBIVBY010000048.1:0-40046 GCF_044746405.1 Pseudomonas sp. NPDC086251 | reverse complement strand
TAGCTACTTTGTTCATGGCAACAATCTCCGATGAGCCCCCGGTGAAAGCTTAGTGGGCGATCACAGGGGGCGGCGGGGGTAGCCATTTCATTAGGATGTCAGGCGCTCTCTTCGGTCTTGGGGCTATACCAGGTGCAGTCGCCGTTTGTGCTGATCATCCTGAGTTCGCTCTGCATCCTGGTGTTTCGCTCGCGTGGCAATGTGGCGCAGATTTTGAGAATGAATTGAACATGGCACGTATTGATAGCAAGACCGCCGGTGGCGACAACGTTCTGGCTTTCCTCGACATGCTCGCTTGGTCGGAGTTGGGCGCTGACTATTTACGGCGCTCGGATGACGGCTACAACGTGATTGTCACCGGCCGCGATGGCCAGCTTGAGGTATTCGATGATTATGCGGTGCATCCGTTCGCCAACGGACGCAAGTCCAAGCTGATCAACAGCAAGAGCCTGACCTCGAACGCGTCAGGGCGTTATCAGCAGATGCTCAAGGACTGGCCGCACTACCGCGACCTGTTACAACTGCCGGACTTCGGTCCGTTGAGCCAGGATCGACTTGCGAGCCAGCATATTCGAGAGTGCCGGGCATTGCCGGATGTAGCGGCGGGGCGTTTTGAGGAGGCGCTAAGCAAGTGCCGAAATATCTGGCCAGCCTGCCGGGCGCTGGCTATGGGCAGCGCGAGCACCACCTTGACGATCTTTTGGCTTACTTAATTGCTGCCGGTGGCCAGATGGCAACCTGAGTGGAAGCTTAGCAGCGCGAATTGAGTTGAATCTCAAATGGCAGAACGCAGGCCAAAAAAATCCCCACACCACTATGGCTAATGGTGTGAGGCAATTTAACACTTAGAAAGGAGCAAGACAGGCTGGAAGCCGCACGCAAAAAAACGTCCATGCGTGGGCGCCAGCCACAAGATCCTCCAACCTGTCTCTAGATGCGATTAAACGACAGGTTGGCGAGGTTTTTCTGTAGGGGGAACCTGAAAGCTTTTGATGGCCGGTAACGTCATCGATGGGCTGGCCAAATGTCGGAGGATTTGGGCCAGCCTGCCGGGCGCTGGCTATGGGCAGCGCGAGCACCATCTTAACGATCTATTGGCTTACTTAATTGCAGCCGGCGGCCTAATGACGGCCTGAGTGGAGGATTAGCAATGCAAGGAGGAAGGCGACTTGTATTCCCCACATTATTCCATAACCGTGTAGCCACGCATTGTTAGCTGCTCTCTCGCCTGCTGCATTGACATGCTCCAGTAGTCGATAAAGCGATCATCCGGCAACAAACGTCGAACAGCAGGAATGAGATTTACATCTCGCAATGCTGCAGCAGGCTTATAGTGACCACTGCCGTTATTCCAAGATAAAAGTGTACCGTGCGAAAAGAATATCTCACCAGCATAGAGGGCGTCTGCCCGATACGTCAAAGACGTGTGCCCACTTATACTGAAGTCTGGATGAGCGGCAGAAGATCCATACGGTACACCGCAATAGATGCGGCCAGGATCATTCGCCAGAACAACGAATAGAAATGCGCCGTCTGTGAGTGGCATGTTTCGGGCACCAGAATCAACCGGAAGGAATGAGTAATGGCCACCTGAACATTGAAGTTCGAAAATCTGGGAAGCGCTGGCTGCTTCTTGAATCATCTCATGGCCTACCGAGATCGGCTTCATGGCTGCGCGGGCTCTGATGATGCCTTTCATCGCTAACAACGGACTTTCCTCGTCAAGATAATCATCTTTTCTGGCAGTAAAATTTTCTAAATCAGAAATAGTTTCCCTTCGATTAACACGGGCTGGCTTATGCGAGTACATAGGTCACCGCTATAAAGTTGATAATCATTAGATTAAACGCTAAAGCAATCCGAATTTGACGATCTTCTGATCGCTCACTTCATCGGCGGTGGCAGACGACTAATATCTTGGCAGCAAACCAGAAAAAAAGCTCGCACCGTTTGGCGGGCGGGCTAAGTATTGGCCTGATGCGAGAGACAGTACATACACCCATATGATCAGCACAGTGCGGGAGATGAACGCTGTGCTGCTGTCTTCTCAGTGCCGATTAAATCCTTAATAAGGGGTGCTGTAAGCAGGTAAATCCCTCAACAACGATGAAGGATGAACGTGCAGGAAGGATTGGTATTCGTTCGGCAGTACGCCGTGGAGGCGGGGTTACTCAAATGATCGAATGGTACCAACTGGGCATTTCGCTGATGGCCTGGGTGCTCGCCGCTGCTATAGGATGTCAGGCGCACTTTTCGGTCTTGGGGCTTTACCAAGTGCAGTCGCCGTTTGTGCTGATCATCCTGAGTTCGCTCTGCGTCCTGGTGTTTCGCTCGCGTTGCAATGTGGTGCATATTTTGAGAACGAATTGAACATGGCGCGTATGACAGCAAGGCTGCCTGTGGCGACCACGTCCTGGCTATCCTCGACATGCTAGCTTGGCCGGGCGTTGCCGGATGTGATCGAGGGGGCGTTGCGCGCAAGCGCTGAGCAGGTGCCGGAACATCTAGGCCAGCTTGCCGGGGGCGGGTATGGGTATTGCGAGCACGACCTAGATGATCTGCTTGCGTACGTCATTGCAGCCGGCGGGCGGATCGCGGTAAAAGAGGGTAGCGCGCACCGTCTAGTCGACAAATCGAGACATGTCCATAATCGCGCTAGGCTGATACTATCGCAACAGTGCGCGTATGAAATTGAACGAGGCGCTGCGCGCTTATCTCTATAGATAAAAAAGTTCGAATGTTGCAGATCCATCTAAACTTATTGACTGGCTTGTATCCATATCTTGAATTGGCTGCACTGAAGGGGCTGTAGAAACTGTAACAGCAAATGTCGTGAAGGGCTGAGGAGTGCCGTTTCGGGGTTCGTAACTCCTTTGGAATCCAATCTGAGTTTGAGGCGCTGGGCCGAAAGAATTCGCCGTTCCGGGATACCGCTGCCAAGTAGTGCCGTTACCGCTAAGCATCCACCCTGAAGCCCCGTCTAGCAGCGCGTCGGCTTGGAAATTAATACGGTACGTACCAATGGGATTTGCAGCACTATCGAGACCCAAGCCAAATTGGCCGCTAACGGTAGATGTGCCCACCCTATTGTCGGTAATATTAAAAAATACCGGAATTGGCGCACTACAATTGATGAGAAGCGTTCCTGGTTGAGCGGCAGGGATTGTAACCGCATCGGTGATATAGATATTACCAAAGTCAAAGGTCCCACCATTATTAAAGCCGATAGTGCAGGCCCCTATTTGAATATCCCCTATCCCCTTGAGTTCAGCCGTAGGTCCTGCGGCAGCTTTTAAGGTAGTCCCTAAGTCGTGACTAGCAAAATTGTAAGAAGTTTTGCGTTCATTCCCATCTCCATCAGAAGAGTAATGAGCGAAGCGAACAATTTGACATTCGCCTCGGAATGCGGCGGTCATCGGCAATCTATATATAAAGCGGGGTGTAGTTTAATCTTCATTTTTCGGCTCCATTTAGACGTACGTGGAGAGACGGGATCGTAGCGTCACTCCGAGACCATTTGAGGCGCGAGTCGGCCAGCGAAGCAGGGGAGAAAGCTAGTGGGCGAGCCGCTGAAAAAACCAACAGGCTCGTCAACAAAAATTGAACATCCCTCGCGCCCTAGCTTTCTCCGTGGATGAATTAGACCTTATTTGAGTACCGCCAATGTAGGTTTTGGCGTCAATGTAGGGAAATGCTTGGTAGCTGAGACCGGATGACACAATCCGCCGAGGAGGGCGCCCGCAGCTTTCAGTGCGGGCGCGTGAGAGCCTAGACCGCGAACCCTGCGAAGTTCAGGTTTCGTTTACCGAGCTGATTCATAAGCGTCATTGTCAGCTGAAGCAGTGTAGTGGTGTTGGAATGTCCAGCTCATTCAAATGCGAAACGTGATCGATGAATTCGACAGTGTTCAAAAATGCATACGTCCATCGGCAGCAGGCGGGTATGTTGACTACCTGAACTGTCGAAAGTGGTTAACCACTGTTGGGCGAAGAGAGGCTGGATCTCGGGAGTGGATTGTGGCGTGGCCACCGACAAGCGCTGATCGTTCCAATATGCCCAAAGCGCATCGTCACACTCGTTCTGGTAGGCGATGATGCCTTCACGCAGCTCAGGCTTCACCTTGTTCGGGTGAATCGACATGAGCCAACCGGTGAGCTTGCGGAGGGGTAGGCAAGTCATTTGGCGTTGCTTGCCGTCTGCGGCAACTATCACCATTTCGGTGATGGTTGAAGCAAAGCGCCCCGTCATGAGCTTTCTGTGCTGTGTTTGCCAAGCCAACCCATGCCTTCGACAACAGGCTTCATGGGTACTAATGGTTGGCCGTCGTGATCGACCAGGAAGAGTTCCGAACTCTGGAATGAAACGGAATGGGCTTTGCTGCTTGCATAATGAAGCTCCATAACTTAATTGGAGTCCGCCTATCATCGCCACATGATGGAGGCGAACTGTACGCGGGTTGGCGAACCGGGGTTATGGAACCCGGCAGGGCCGAAGCCCTCCAGCGCACAGCTCACCATAAAGCAAGCACAAAAAAACCGCTTTTGCAGCGCTGTACGCCATAACTACCGGGTGGCCAAACCCGATCGCAGAAGTGACTGCGACGGACGAAAGGTAACCCGGAGGAAGGAGTGCGTCAAGTGGGACGAAAAAGCCCCGCATGAAGCGAGGACTTTTAAGGTGTTAACGGAGCTACTTTAGTTTGTTTATTGAAATCAAAGTATTTCCATCTTTATTTGCTTTTACGGTGCATTGAAAACCCGTCCTTATATTTGCATTAAACGAGTTTTTGGAAGTGACGAACTGCTGAACAATCCATACTCCTTTTTTTCAGGTCAGGAACCGTTGCTGCGGTTTCAAAGTCGGCAGATTTTGGATCTTTTAATCTATCATAAATTGCACCAAAGCAGGTGGACTCAACAGAGTCAACGAGTTTTTTGGTATTTTCAGCATTTGCTTCGACTGCGTTTCTGTCAGCTTCTTTCTTTGCTAACTCTTCCCTTTTGGTTTTTTCTTCTTTAGCCCATTGTTCTTTTTTTATAGATAATTGTTCCGGCGTAAGGTTCAGCTCTTGGCCTTTTTTGCAGTCACTATAGGTGTTGAAGCCATTGCTTTGTGCGAGCTCGTCGCCGATTCGGCTATTTCGCAATTGAGAGGTCACAAGAAATACAATTGATATGGCGATATAGATGTCGAATTGAGATTCTTCTTTGTTATCTTATTTATTCTATTTTGTATAAAAGGGAATATAAGTAGAAGGGATAGCCTTAATCCAATGTTTGTCGTGATGGAAAGGCTGTTTGAGAATCCGTCGATATAAAGCATTGCGACGGAAAAATAAAATGCGAACTTAGCTAGTTTTTTAAGAAGAGCTTTTCCTTTTTCGATGTCTTCCCTTTCTTTTGCAGTTTTTTTTGTTTCTTTAACTTCTCCCTCAAAAGTAGTTGCGATGCTCCGCAATGGGGGCAACTTGCCGCTAGATCACTCCCGGCGCCGTTGCATTCGATGCAGGATTGAATAGCCATTATTGTTCCTTCTCACACGCATGAAAGTCGGCCCAGCGCCGACGCGCGTGAGACTGGCCTCGCCGTCCGTCGCTGTCTGTAAGGAATACCTTTAAAAACATTGTCGGGATACCCTTAAATCCAGAGCTTGGCGGAGCGCCTGTGACGTGTCGCGCAGGGCCATTGTGAGGCCTTAAAATCGTTCCGCAAAAAATTATGAGGCCGTGCACCTACTGGGCTGTAGCGGTACGAAGCGCTGATGGTTGAGGAAATAAAAAATGATTAAGTATTTGTAAAATAACGATAAACCTACGGACTCACCATCAGAGGCGATGGCTGTCGGCGCTCGATGTAATGCCAGCTCGTCCTCAACAGGATGCTTCAGCCGCCAGGAAGTCCATCATCCACAGCATCAATGGCACGCCTGTCAGAGTGATCCTCCGCGCTCAACAGATAAAGTTGGGCCGTCCCCACGTCCCCACGTCCGGGCAGTCGGATGTTAGCAGTGGATGAAGGAATTGGCCCTGAGGCAGGGACAGAGGACAAAAAGAACCCGTACCCTTGTTGGGAAGGATACGGGCTAAATACTTACCGCCTGATAAGAAAGACAGTGTCCATGGAAGGTCCATCGGACTGGCACACTGTACGGGAGGAACCTTGTGCGACTGGCTTTCTCAACACCGATTAAACCGCACCGATTCAAGGTTGTAGGTAGGTAAATGCCTCATTTCGATGAAGACTCGCTCGCCGAGGCCGGCAGCAGAACGCCTCTTTCGCCGCAAGAAGCGGCGGAAGCGACAGGGAGCGAAAGCCGGCGCGCAGAGGCCCTGAAGTGAGCGCACGACCCCGGGCCAATGTTTGCCGGCTTCCGATAAGTATTAAAACTGAACCTCGACCGGGTGGAAGTAGGGAATACCTTCAGTCGCTGAAGGAATTCCAGATCGTTTACTGGCCCACAGTCTGCGACCCAAGCCCACGAGTCATGTGAAACCGCCAAAGACCGCACAGGGAAAAGGTGGGCCCGCCTTTCTGCGGGCACTGCTCCAATTTCCAGCACTAGGAGCTTGAAAGGGCTGTTACTAAATCTGTGAGTCACACACTTGCAAGGTGTCGAGTCGAGACGTATCGGAAAGATGTCGAGCCGACACCCGAATGGATCGACTAACAATTTCGCCAATGCCAACGCCGTTTTCGAGTGGCCTATCAGGCGGGTTCGGCAGATATTCCCCGGCTTTGTGGCTTGACGCCTCATTGATGGGTCGCCGGTTCTCAAACTCAATGACGCCACCTCAGCGCCGAAACGATGAAGCAGGGTCAGCCACTGCGCTTGATGTGGCGCATTCCATTCATTTGATGAAACGCCAGATGGCCGATCTTTCCTAGCAATCAATGCATAAGCCGGATTCCCGACAAATCTCGAGCTCACCCCCAATTCAGCCGGCGAGGCTGCCTAGGATCTCGAACGGGCTTCCCGCTGCGCGTGGCCAGGCGTTGCGGACTCTGGGCGTGACTGCGTAACGCCTGTTTTCATAGTGCGTGAGCATTGCAGGGGATGATTTTGACGTTGATTCATTTCAGAACGGGCGTGTTTTCTCGAGGCAAGAGATTTCATTTGCCGCTCGTCGGGCCCGTTACTCCGATATCGGGAGGAAAAAAAGGAGCTATTGAGTGGTTTATGCCACTCGCTCCGTGCCGGTTTCAAGCGGGGTAAAAAGGAGGCCGGCGGCTCCTTGCAGTGTCTTGTCGTGGTCATGACAGAGCATGAAATCGAGTGGCGGCGATGGGTATGACGCCACCGAGCTCGTCGTCCGCATTTTTACGGTTTCAGAAAAATCCTACAGATATTGGCTGTCCATCGTTCTACGTTGGTCTTGGTCGCCCGGCAATCGCGGTAAAGGCCAAAAGCCTTGGCAATGCGATTTTCGGAGGAGCACGTATCAACTGGCGGCAGTCTGAGCCGGAGTCTTTTCCATGGGCGAAAGCGTATGGGCGAGTGTACCTACGCTGTACGTGAAATGCGGACAGAGAGCGGACGTGAATAGCGATCGTGTCAAATTCTTCATGATCCCGTTAAGCGGGAAGGAAATCGTTGATGGAACTACGGCCTACGTCCAAAGAAATAGCCAATGTTGCCGAGCTGACGGAGGAGGAGGTAGAAACCTACCTCAGCGGCTGCATACGGAGCTCCCAATACACGTGGACGGTGTATTTCAAACGAGATATTTTAAAATGCGGCCAGCAAAAGCTGACGAAGCTTTCGCCTAACTTAACGTTGGTGGTTTTTTCGAAGGATGCATCGCGCTCGGACGGCGGGGCAGGTCGGCCCGATCAGCCCTCACCCTAAATATCGCTCTGACTATTCTAAAGAGACAGGAGTTTATGTCAGCAGGCTGTGGCGACTCACGCTAGAGCCATAAAATGTCCGACAGCGGCGACTTGGGGCTGGGGAGCACTGGCCCAATCACCAACGTACGCCCCGCTACCTCGTGCAGCCCTGTTATCAGGCATGCGCCCTGCTAAAACAACAGCGTACTCAGCTTTTGGCTACTACCACTCGCAGGAACGTCGCCGTTTACTGATACCACCCATTCCCGCCCGTTTCAGATCCGCCAAGGTGCACGGGCGTAAGGGTACCGCTCGCGGTTCATCGACGACGCGGTGCGGTCGCCCATCTTGAAGCAGCGCGCCAAACAGGCATCGTCCATCAACAAGGCTAATCGGCGTCATGACAAGCCAGCTCGTTAGATCATCATGCCGGCGCGTGGCATATCGCTCCAGCCAAATAGTCATTTTAGCGACTACAATTACGCTTGGGCTTGGCACTGAATAATGACCTGCATCAAATCACGCTCACAATAATGGGAGCACACATGTACTTATATGAGTTAAAGCAGAATGATCTGAGGGATTCCATTTCCGATTCAGAGTATTTTACGGCAAGCGAGGACGAGTATTACTCGGCCGATGAAAGTCATCACGTTGAATCTGAATATTCGCTGGCGTCCGGCCCTGAGAGCTCAATACCATTAGGCTCTGGAAGTTCTTTTTCCTATGAGTCAGCGCAAGCCAGAAAAAAATTCTCGCATAAGTCACCTAGTGCGCCAAACCCTACTGGTTGGACTGTCGATGACAGTGAGCAGAAGAACAAGTACGGTTCAAGAAAACATATACCGGTCGATGCCGCCAGCATGAGAAACTATTACCTGTGGCGAAGGCTTATTACCTCAGGAGCGCACCCTCGGGATGCGGCCATTATGGCAGGAGCCAAATTCTGCTATAAGCAGGTAAAACAAAAAAAAGCCGTTCAGCTATTCAGCATTAGGTTAAGTCAGGAGCATCGGGTTTTCTTCATGATACAAGAGGATGCACGTCTCGTACGGGTGCTGAACATAGGCGGTCATTCTTTCAGTTAAGCGTTTTCACGAATGAGTAAAACGGCAGCAACCGGCGTTCCAGTTTTTGTATTTCCAGTGCGCCCGTCAAGCCCTTGGGAAAAGCCGCAGGCAGGCGGGGCAACGTCCTCTAAAATGGAAAAAAGTGGCTAACGGCCTCTATTGACTGTCGAGCCACCGCCGTGTCAACGGCATCTCCTTGGCTGGCAGCGAACACGAGCAGCCCGACAAAAGCGATAATTACGATCCTGTACATCAATGTCGCTCGCCTCAATCAGAGAGTGTTGTTGGCTCATTGGCGAGGGTAAAGGCTGGCCCTGATAATCCAAGCTTTCTCCCCGTCGATCAGCGCAGACGTAGGAGCCCACAGAACTTTTTGCGTAACGCTACATCCAGCCGAAGCCCCTTACCATCAAGCTTGCCAGTGCGCTGGTGACCAGGATTAGAGCCCAGAAGCGCCCTCGGGAATCCTTTTTCATGTCAGATCGAACGCGAGTGAAGCCTTCTTGCATCTCCGCCCGAACACTGGAAAATTCATCGCGCACGGACGAAAACTCTGCGTTGGTCTCGGTGCGAAATAGCTGAAGGTCGCCCTCCAGAGAGTCAATATCTTCCTGAATATTCTCGGCATGCGTTTCCAGTTGAGCTATGCGCTTTTCCAGCGATTGCGATTGCGATTGCGCCTGCGTTGAAGGGTGGTCATCGACCGGCGTCAAAGTATTGGCTATTTCGACATGCTCCTCCTGTTCGGTAAAAAAATACTCTCGTACACGGCTGGCATTAAACATTTTTATACCGCCACAGTCATTGCAGTTAATATGAAATGACCATGCCGGGATGGAGGCATTTCTAATGCTGTGTGTCATATAAATCGCTGGCATGTTGTCTATCAGCGGGATGCTCCAATTGGATTCTCCACAAGCCGAACAGGGATGCATACACTCATTGTTGTTTAGGTACAGCAGAAGCTGGTCCAGCGTTATCGTAAGAATTTGTTTGATGTGAGTGTCGTTTGGTTCTGGGTTGTGATTGCTCATAACTGTTCATCAGTAGGTGAAGGGGGCGGAACGAATCCCGGTGCGCGCATAGTTGCCACCTTTCTAAATCGAGTCTGTAGGCAGATCCTGAAAGCTCGCCTTGGACAGATTTTCGAATGCGTAGGTCCCCCTAACTGCAACAGCCATCTACAAAGCCAGCCGGTTCGATGACATTTAAATTTCGGGATCCCCAGGCCACGTTCGCGTGTGCTTCGGAAGCGGTGAACCCTGTGGCGGAACGAAACCCGTCGAGCGCGCTGATAAACGGTTGGTCAGCACGCCCGAAGAGTCCGAAGGCCCGCGCTGTCAGGTGAGGTCAATGAGGTCTGGCGGTACCCCAAGCGTTCTGCAGCGTAAACACAGGTCCTAATGCGGACGGGTGTGTCAATGACGCTTGGTACATGGGGCGGCTGCCGGGAAATGAACGCTGAGGATGTTGGCAATCTCCCACTGCGCGTCGGTCATTGTTTCGGCGTCGCTCGGGAGCAGCCCTGCGGCGATTAGCGCGACAACAATTTGCGTTGCCATGTCGACTGAGTTGGTGACGGGGATGCGATTGTTAAAAGTCATATCCGGCCTCCTTGGGCCATGATTTTTGAATACACCGGGCGCTGTTTTTACGTTGAAGGCCGCGAATAAAGCAGCAAGGCCAACTAAAATCCGGCCGACAGGTGCGGATTGTGGGTCAGAGGCTTGCTAGGCTGCGGATTACTTCAAAAGCGACGCGTAGTAAGCGCTGAGCGCTTTGTGAACGGCGATCATCGCGTCTGCCGCTCTGTCCCCATCCGCGGATCCGCTGAGGAATCGGTCGTGCGGGCTAAAGGATCCCGCTTCAACGAGACAAGCAAGAATTTCTTGAGCCGCAATATTCGGGTGGGTGATAGGGCTGGTGAATTTTTTCGTCATGTCTGGCCTCCTTGGGCCTGTATGTTGTGAAGACTCATCGATACCACTCATGCGCCGGACATGGGCATCAGGAAAACCCTCTTCGCTGCAGGCCGGTCCCGATGAGCAGGCTTAGGGTGAGGCATATTTTCTCCCGCGTTTAATCAATGCATGGCCGATGCGCAGGTCCTGGCGTACCTTGCCCACCCGAGGACAAAGGTCCACGAGAGTCGGTTTTTTCACTGATACCCTGGCCCTGTTTAAGCAGCTGCCAATGCCGCCCCATTGAGTTGCAAGCCCTTTAGCTGGAGCGCGGCAAATGCTCATGACCGAGCTGCTCGGTTGGAACTGACCGACCCGCTTTGTGGCTAGCGCGTTTGACGAGCCCCAGCGGTAATCCGAACTTTGACCGAGTTCGAGACACGACTGGCCGTCGCAATCGCTCAGCTGCGAAGCGTTTCGTTTGTACGAGCACCCGCTCAAGGAAAATCCACGCGTGGCGAAAGAGCGAGACGAGACATGAAAATTTTGCGGCATGATCAGCCGCGTTAAAGACGACGCAAAAATGACCTGACAATGGATTTGGTTGCATCGCTGGTGTGCAGATTGTTCAGTCTGTTCAACGCTAGCCACATGCACTCGGTGATTTTGTGGTGAGGCGCCGCATGTGCTGCGTTTAAAAGGGCGGCTTCAAAAACATAGTGATGCATATGGCGTGTTTCGTGGTCAAACATACAGAAGCGTATCCGCCTCCAGCCCGGTTCCTTCTTTAAGTTCTCGTGCTGCCGCCCCAGCGATAGCCTCACCCCGTTCAACCTTGCCGCCCGGTAGCGCCATTTGGCCTTAGGTTTACGAACGAACTAGATATGCCGATCTTTTTCGCAAATAATGGTCGCCCTGACTTTCACTTCCAACCTCCTGCGCAGACAGCGTTGTTCGGTTAACGTGCGTTGTAGAAGGTGGTTCCAGCTTCAATGTCGTTGTTGACAAAAGTCATCGCGCCGATGGTGACGTTGTCACCAATCACCAGATTGTCGGCAATAATGCAGCTATTGGCGCCCACGCTGACGTTGTCTCCGATGACTAACCGGTAGTAATCCAGCCCCAACGTCTTGATGCCAATCGTCGTATTTTGGCGGACCAAAAAATTCCGACCGATACGAGCATGTCCTGTGATGACGACGCCAGGGAGATGAGCAATTTTAAAGCCGAGGTCAATTTGCGCGCCAATACTGATGTCAACGCCATATTTAATATTTAGTTTGTTGACTAGGCGTTTCGCGTAGCTACGCGAAATGGTATTGCCGGAGTAGAAGTATTGGGCGAGCCGGAATAGGCACAGGTATCGCAGAGAATTGTATTTTCTGGCTCGCTTGATGATGTTGGTGAGGAGCCCAATACGACTTCCGCATTTTTTCTTGTTCGAGACTTCTAAGGTCCAGTGCAATATCAAGGTGTCGAGGTTCAAATCATGTCCCGAGGCAAGCGCCTCAATGAGTGCCGCGAACGGCCGTGGGTCGCAAAAGCTATTCGTACGCTATAAGTAGATTGCCGAACGCCCATGGTTAAAAGTGGAAAAGTGCCTCTATAGCAGGTCATCGAGGGGGTATTTACGGGGCCGAGTCAGCAGGACCAGCAAGCCAAGGTTGATATCCCCAATCACCCATAAAGCGGTGATGACCATTGCTTCAAATCCAAAGCTCGTTATACCTGCCGTCGCTAGTTCATAAATCATCCACCCGGCCATGCAGGGGTTGAACAAAATAAACGACCATTTAAAAATATTTTCAAGTGGTCCCCGTTTGGGAACACGTAGCACTTGCCCGCAGCCGCTACAGTGCCAAGCTTTATCGCTTTCGTGGAGGCCACAACCGGGACAACTGATTAATGCCATCCCTACCTTCCTTTTTCATGCACATGAAAAACGACCGAGTAATGGCCTAATATCAATTCATACCGGGCTTCGCCGTCTGTAGGCATTTCCTGAAAGTTGAGGGTCTGCGTTCAGCCGAGCCATTTATCCACCCAGACGCTTTGATTACCCAATGGGCGCACTGAGCCACACCACCCTCACGAGGACGATGGCCGCAGGGTGGTGGGGACACCGTTGCCAAGCGTATCCACCATTGCTGATGCAAAATCAGCGCTCGACCCCGAGTCAATTTTCAATACAGGGTGGGTCAGTTTTCAATCCGCAGCAACGCGCATGGCGGACCAGCGCTTCGCCCGAGATGGATGCTCGAGCTTGGCCAACGCCTGGTCAGGGCAACCCCCCGTCTTCGGCGTCAGGCCGTTTAGAGGCCAGCCGCGGGCGCAGTCGTTAGCCCATTGCCTGCTGTTTCAGCAACTCGTCGACAAAACACTGCCCGAACTGCTCCACATACTGACGCTGCAACAGGCACTCATGGGGCGCTTCGACGTTGTGCAGGATCAGTTCACCTTGAATGTACGGTGACCACAAAACCGGCTCTTGCTCGTCTTGGCGCAAGATATCAGTGGTGGCGCGGATAAAAAGCACGTCACCGCTGAATACCTCGTACTGCGTTGTGGCCAGTAATTCCAGCATCAACTTAGAGTCATCCACTAACCGGCTCAAGAAATCGTCACCGAGCTGACGACTGCCAAGAACTTCTTGCATCGCGCTCCTGAGCCCCTTGAGCCCTGCCCGTGGCTTTCCGACGATGGCGCGGGTCATGCGGCTGATGATCATCGCATCATCCAATTTAAGCGATGCTGGCCCGCCTTGCAGCGGATAGCTGTCGAACATGCACAGGAAACTCACCTTGCGCCCCTGAGCTTGCAACATTGCCGCCATACGCAGCGCCAGGTTGCCTCCCACCGACCAGCCGGCTAGCTGATAGGGGCCTTCGGGGTGCACGTCAATGATACGTTGTACATACTCTTCGGCCAGTTCATCCAGCGAACCGACCACTCGTGTAGCGTCGCGCAATATGGGTGATTGCAATGCGTATAGAGGCTGATCCTCCGGTAGGTACGGTAAAAGGCTGGCATACGACCAGGCAATCCCGCCACCTGGATGGATGCAGAACAACGGCGGTCTTGCACCCTCAGTGCGTATCGCCAGCACCGCGCCGAAAGGATCACTGTAACTGGCATTGTGCTGCAGACGCTGGGTCAGTTGGCGCGGTGTGGGTGAAGCGAGAAAATCAGCGATCCCTAGGGCAGCGCCAAACTGTTCATGAATCCGGTTGAGCAGTTGTAGCCCCAACAGCGAATGACCGCCAAGGTCAAAGAAGCTTTGATTGGCGAACACTTCCGTGCAGCCAAGCACTTCGCCAAACAGCTTGCACATCGCGACTTCTTCGGGGGTTTCTGCCAGCGACAAGGACATCGCGGCGTTTGGCGTCGGCAGAGGCAGGCGGTCGACCGCCAATTTGCCGTTTGGCGTCAGCGGGAAGGCATCGATGTGCATGATCTCACTGGGCACCATGTGCTGCGGTAGATGCCGGCCGAGAGTATGTTTTAGCTGTCGGCTATCGAGACCTGTGTCTTGACTCGCCACGTAACCGACGATGGACGGTCCGTGTGGCAGTTGCTGCAGGACTACGGCCGCATCGTCGACACCCGGACACCCCAATAGCACGTTTTTAATCTCGTCAAGTTCGATGCGCAGGCCTCGCAGCTTAATCTGGTTGTCCTGTCGGCCGAGGTAGTGAATACGTCCGGCGTGATCGAAAAAAACCCGGTCGCCAACGCAGTACATACTATCGGTGGGCTCCAGCAAATCGGGCACAAACACTTCATCGGTCAGTTCTCGCCGGTTGCGGTACCCACGGGCGACGCCGGGTCCACCGATGAACAAATCGCCCCAAGCGCCCGGTGGCAGCAATCGCTGACGTTTGTCTACCACGTACAACCGGGTATTGGCGGTGGCCGATCCGATCGACAGGTCGTCCGAGCCATAGTGGGCATTGATTGAGGCGGCAAACGAGGTTTCGGTTGGCCCGTACACGTTGAGCAAGCGGCAATGTGGGAAGCGCGCAAGCAGTGCGGCTGTGCAAGGCTCGCCGCCGAGCATCAGCACGGTGTCCTGCGCAAAATCCTCAGTTTGCTGGCAAGCGAGCTGGCTTGGCGTCATGACCAACAAGTCGATGGCTTCGCGCTTGACCAGTTTCGCCAATGCCTTGCCCGGAACGCTGGTGGCTTTATCGGGGATCACCAATTCAGCGCCCGCCAGCAGTGTCATCATGATCTCCAGCACTGACATGTCGAACCCGGCAGCGATGAATTGCAGCACTCGCCCCCCGGGCTGCAGTTGCGCGGCGTGGATAGCGGTGCGGGCGATTGGCACCAGGTTGCGATGGGTTACTTCGACCCCTTTGGGTTTACCCGTGGAGCCGGAGGTGTAAATCAGATAGCCAGGCAGGCTTGCGTCGAATGCCGCCCATTGCGTTTGAGCCGATGGCCGTTGAGTTAGTATATTTTCGGTCAAGTACAACCGTTGCTCAGGCTCAACCGCAATTTTCAGTTCAGTGCCTGGGGTAATAATGACCACGGCCGGCCGGGCATCACTGAAAATATGCTCCATACGGGCTTCGGGCAGGTCCGGGTCTATCGGCACATAGCAGGCACCGAGCTTAAACAGCGCCACGGCAGCCACCACCCATTCCAGACTGCGGGAAAACACCACCACCACGCAATCGCCTGCACGCACACCGCGCTCATGCAAATGGGCGGCCAAATTCGCGGCGTAGTCGTTGAGTTGTGCGTAAGTCAGACGCCGGTCACCTTGTGCCAGCGCCGGGCGTTCGGCGTGCCCGCGCACGGCGTCGGTGAAGGCGTCAGCGAATACAGGAAGGGACTTGCCGGGGAGGGGGGCTGGGTAGACACGCTGGCGCTCCTGGGGTAACAACAGCTCGTAATCGGCGGTCATGGTTTCAGGGCTGTCCGCAAATTGTGCGAATAGCCAGGTCAGTCGTTGGTTATGCAGCTCCAGCGCCTCCATGCCATAGAGATCGGCGTTGGCATTGAAGCCTATCTCCAACCGGCCATCGTCGTGACGGTCAAAGATGTCGATACCCAGATGATCCGCAGGGCCGTTGGCGGCATTCTGAATCGTCGTTTCACACCCTGTGAATCCTTGGCCCTGGTCATAGGCGACAATGTTGATCAAGGTTTTGAATAAGGGTTTGGTACCACGCTCGTGGTGCAGGTCGCGAACCATACTTTCGCTGCGATAATTCTGGTGTAACAGGTGACTGCGCAACTGGCGCTGAATATTGGCAGCTACCGACAGCACCGTACTCTCAGGGGGGAAACATAAGTGCAGCGGCAGGATATTGGCGACCATCGACGGTATAGGGCGCAGGGCCTTAAGTTGGCGCGCCGCCACCGGCATGCCGATGGCCAATTCCGCCTGTCCAGTCATGCGCTGAAGATACGTGGCGCACAGCGCCAGCAATATACTGGACACTCGCAATCGATGCTCGCCAGCAGCGCTGCGCAGCTGCAGTAACGTGTGGCCCGTAAACACCTTGCGCAAGCGATTGAGTTTGTTTAACGGGGCGTCACCCGGCACCAGTTGTGTGGCGGCGGGCAGTTTCAGGCAGTATTGGCGCCAGTAGGTACGATCCTTGACGTACGTTTCGCTCTGGCGGTAATGCTCTTGCGCTTCAAACACGGTGGTCAGCGAAGCCAGATTCAGTGGCGCCATTGTCTCACCGCGGCTTAACGCATTGTAATGGGCGGTGATGTTACTGATCAAAATGCCGTTGCCGTAGCCGTCCAGCACCAAGTGCGAGCCCAATTCGATCAAGCGATAGCGCTGCTCTGCGAGGCGCAGTAGCACGTAACGCACCAGCGGCCCTTGGTGCAGTTCCATGTCTTGCTGCAACAGCTGCTCCAGGACCTCGTGAAAAGCCTGGTCTGGATCCGGCTTGCCGCTGACGTCCCGACTTAGGAAGACGTTAACCGGTAAACTGTTGGCGGGGTAAATCAACTGCCTGAGTTCGCCGGTGCGCACATCGGTTTCGAACGTTGCGCGCATGGTTTCGGTTTGCTGGAACTGAGCATTGATCGCCATTTCGAGCCATGCCAGATTCAACCTCCCATGAAGCTCGACGACATCGCACAAATGATAGGCGAGGTTACTTTGGCTTCGACCGATCGCCAAAGCGACCTCCTGCTGCGCCGTACTGAGCGGGCAGCAGCTGCGCCCCTTCATGACGTCCAATCGGGTCGGTGACTGTGCATCGGCGACGGACTTCGCCAATCGTTTGACAATGGACTCCGCATTTTCTACACCGCGTAAAAACGGACCAACCTTAGCCTGCCTTAACAATTCGAGTTGTTTTTCGACGGGCGCGCTACTATTCGCTATCAAAATGTTTAGCGCGTCGTTATGCACATCATTCGGAATATGAGGAGGCAAGCCAACTGTTTCAGCTTCGCAGACCGAGGTTCTTTCGTTCGGCTGTGCGCCACCATGATTTTGGTTAGCTGAACTGCCAGCGTAAGAACCCGCGACGGCCCCAGATGAAACACAGTTCTCGCTTTTTTCGCAGAGAGGGATTCCTGCATTGATAAATCTAGTCATCGATTTATTCCTACTGTCCATGTGAGCCCAAACGATGACCATGAGGGCTGACACGCAGCTGACAATTACAGTCAAAAATCGTTATTTTGACAATTGCACGCTGTGAAAAACCGTGGAACATCGAAACGGATAGCCTCGCCGCCTCTCAGGCAGGAGTCCGTGACGACCCAGCGCTGCGTACTTTGGGCAGTGATCGAAGCGATCATGGATCAAGTGTCGCCTGACCCGCTATGCCGCAATGTCCTGCGAGCTGCTCATGCCAAGGAAGTATCGATCTTCGCAAGCTGAGGCTCTTGCATTCGAGCAGTGCCGAACAAACGCCCTGTTGAAGCAGGGCCAGCATGCACTGCCCGCGATGACTCATGTTGTGCGAAATGCCATGGCGCGAACTTCTTGAAATTGGCCACGGGTTTGCTGACAGCGCTGGTCCTCGTGACGCCGCGGCGGGCACGTTGTACCGCTGTCGCCATGAGCAGCGCCTTGCTGACCAGTTGACGTCATTGGCCACAGAGAATGCCCACCCATGACGTGGCGAGTAAACCGTTGATCACCCTGACCAGGTGATTCCCGCGCTTGCCCACCAATTCAACGGGTAACGTCGCCACACCAGGCCTGATCAACGGTGGTCGGTCTGACATTGCGCTGGAGTCGATGGGATCGACCAAAGCCCTCAACCCTTTTTCTGGATGATTGGGGGACGGCTTGCTGGCTGATGATGGTCACCGCACTCGTCAGGCGCAACGTCGGAGTACAGGCCCCTCAAATGCCTCCAGCAGTCAGGACGAATGCCTCGGGGCCTGTCCTTGCCTTGCCGGCATTGCGCGGCTCCTCGGCCTCCAGCACCCAGCGCGTCTAGCCCGGCTCATGCATTCATATGCCCCGCCACGGCCTCTTGCAGGCGCTCTATCGCCGTGCGCACCTGGAGGGCTCGCAGCGTCGCCTCTTGCTCGGTCAACTCCTGGCGCAGCCCCTCCTCATAGACCTTGGCCGCCTCGATCAGTCCCTGTGCCCCCACCATGCGCGCCGCGCCTCTGACACGATGAACCACGCGCGCTAAATCGAACCAACGTTTAGCGGATAAGTGCTCATCGAACCGCTGCAGGTCCAGGCAGTTGTTGGTGTACAAACTGTCGAGCAGTAAACGCGCAAGATTTGGATCGCTGCCGGTGAGTGAATTGAACATGTTCAGATCGAATATTGCGGCCTCTGGCGCGTCCTCGGTAGAACTTGTCTGCGCCATGGCCAGCAACGGATCGACCGAGGCTTTCTCCAGGCAGGCCCTGAGCATGTCTAAGCTCACAGGTTTGAACAGGCAATCATCCATGCCCACCGCCAAGCAGCGTTGGCGTTCCGATTCTTGCGCATTGGCGGTAAATCCTACGATAAAGCGGGGCGCACGGCCGCTTCGGCCTTCATCCTCACGCAGCCGCCGGGTGAACTCATAGCCATCCATGACGGGCATGTCGCAATCGGTGATGACCACATCAAACGACTCGGTTTCCGCCAGCGCGGACCCCTGCTGGCCATCTTCGGCCTCTTTGACGGTGTGGCCGAGAAAAACCAGTTGCTGCCCGAGCAGTAAGCGGTTGGCTGGGTGATCGTCGACCAACAGGACCCGTAACGTCGACCGCTTATTGGTGAGCTGGGGTCGAGACTCCGGACTGCTGGCGCTCAAGGCGGGTGCACTGAGCGTTACGATAATCCGTGTACCTTGCTCTGGCGTGCTCGCCAAGTGCAAGTCGCCTTGCATCATCTCCACCAGCTGTTGACAAATCACCAGCCCCAGGCCGGTGCCACCTCGACCACTGGCCTGCTCATGGACCTGGCTAAATGGCTGGAACAGCTTTTGCTGATTCTCAGAGGAAATCCCAATACCAGTGTCTTCCACGATATACGTCATCTGCAATTCGGCCTCTACCTGACGCGTGTGCAGGGAAATGCGGATGCCGCCCCGGTCAGTGAATTTAATGGCATTACTGAGCAAATTGGACAGCACCTGCTTCAAACGCCCGCCGTCGATCCAGGCATCACTGTCGGACTCCAGTTGCAAGTCGATGTCCAGGTATAAACCTTTCTGGCGTGCCACACCTTGAAACACCCGTTCCACGGATTGCAGGATTTCCTTTGGACTATTGCGGTGCGGCTCCAGCAGTAATTTTCCAGATTCTATTTTGGATAAATCAAGAATGTCACCAATCAACAACATCAACGCATTGGAGGATGAGTAGGCGACCTCGATCGAGGATCGGTCCCAAGGCTCATTGTTGTCCACGCGGGCCAACGTCAGTTCCAGCAGGCCAATAATGGCGTTGAGCGGGGTGCGGATCTCATGGCTCATCACGGCCAAAAAGCGGCTTTTGGCCTCACTGGCTTGCACCGCCTGATCGCGCATGTCGTGCAGCTGCCGTAGCAGGCGCTCCGTTTTCGACATGTCGATCCAGCCCATGAGCAACCCTACGCTGCGCCCGTTGATGTCTTTATGGGGCACAGTCCACTGACGATAGCTGCGCACTTCACCGCGGATTTTTAATTCCACCTGGCGCATATCGGGTTCGTTGTCCCGCAACAGCGTTTCATAATCTTGTGCTTGGATGTTTACCTGGGCACCTTCCAATCCTTTGATGTCGTCCCATTTGCGACCAATAACGTCGGACGCCTGCAAGCCGAAGACCTCATAAAAGGCGTCGTTGCACAACACAAAGGTCCCGCCCATATCGCGCATCACCACGGGCTGGGGAAGACCGTCCAACAGCGCCCCCCGAAAGGCCTGGCGCGCTTGCTCGGTGCGATTCTGGATGCGTCGGTACACCGCATAGACCGACCACAATAGCAGCACCCCCAAGACCGTACCGGCAATGACCACCACCCAGTGCAAGCGCCGCTCATAGCTTCCCCAGATATGGCTGATGGCCGGTCGGCTGCCTTGCCAGCGCTCCAACAGATTGTTCACCATTCTGGGCTCAAACTGATTAAAGGTGGCCTCTATCACACCCAAGAGCATGGACTGATCCTTCGCCACAGCAAAGGCCAAACCGGCTTGATGCTCCGGCAGGGATGTCAATACGCTTAAGGTTTTGGCGAAGTATTGATTGATCAGATAACGTGCCAAAGGCAGCAACAATACCGCCGTGTCAACGTCGTGGTTGGCCACTGCGACCAAGCTTTCCAAGGGGCTGTCGGTTTCATGAACCTGAATGTGCGGATACTGTTTATGCAGCCAGTCAATGATCGGCGAGCCTCGGGTCAGCGACACTTGCCGGATCTGTGGATCGGCCAGACTGTTGGCAGTGATACCGCGTACGCCGATCAACGCAAAACTGCTGGTCGCGAACGGTTCGGTAGACGTGCTGGAGGCCTGAAGATCGGGCATCAATAGCACAATCGGCGACAGGTCCGCCTCGCCATCAGCGAGCATGTCAAAACTATCGGTCGCCGTGGTGCGCTCGACCACGTTAAAGCGCAGGCCACTGCGCAGTCCGATCTCATACAACAAGTCCGCGACCAGACCGCTAAAATTGCCATCATCGTCAAAAAAACTGTAGGGCGGAAGGGCTCCGTTAACCACTACCCGTATTTCAGGGCGGGTTGCCAGCCAGCGCACCTGATCTGGGGTGTACGGGGTGGCGGACAATGAATCAAAACGTGCATTCCCGCCCCAATTGGACAGGATATCGGCTTGAGTTACCTGGGGGATCTGGGCGAGAACTCGGTTAAACAGCGCCACCAGGGGCGCATCATCCGCCCGAAAGACGAAACTGTAGCCCGGTTCATGCAACCCGGTTAACGGACGCATGCGTAAATTAGGCAGCTCGCCTAAACCCATCTGGTAGGCGGCGGTCACCGCATCACAGACTGCCCAGTCAGCGTGCTTATATTCCACCGCATGCAGGGCGTCGCGCACCGAGGGATACGGTTGTAATTGCACATTTGGAAAGCGCGAACGTAATTCGTCAACGGAGGCATACCCGTCGACGGTGGCCAGCTTGGATCGTGACATCAGCAGACGGCCGGCAATGCTTTCATCGCGTCCGACCAATACCGGCTGATTGATTGAGTAAGGGTCGGACAACAAAAGGCCCGGCAGTTGGGCTTCGTAAGAAGAGCCCAAGCCCAGCGCATCCACTTCACCGGCGCGCAAGGCTTGCAGCGCACTCGGACCGTCGGGGTAGGTCTGTATGTCGACGCTCAACCCCAGACTGCTGGCGACGATCGATAAATAATCGGCCATCAATCCTTTGATCTTGTGCTTACGCAATATGGATAACGGACCATAGTCGTGCTCACTGACGCCCAGACGGACCACCCGTCGGGCTTGTAGCCAGGTCGATTCATCAGGAGTCAATTCGAACCTAATCAGCGGCAGGTTGGCTTGCGGTTCTAAATGCAAGTTTTCCAGGGCTTGTACTTGTTGGGTGCAAAGCCAGCAACCCAAGAATATGACGAATAACGCGCTACAGCGGAGCACCCACCAAGGGCTAGCGCAGGGTGAACAAAAACTGCTACGAATCGACATAGGGACTCCTGTCCTCGAATGGTTCGTCTGCGCACGGCTCAACTCCACGTCAAGCTCCGACCGAAACTGATCAACTCGTGATTGCCAGCCATTCCCAACTTGGCGTTGAGGCGATTGTTGAGTTTTTCGGCATCGGTCGCGGTGATCATCAGGGCTGACGCAATACTGTCGTGGCTACCGCCCAGGACCAAGCAGCGAAGCGCAACGATCTCCCCATCGGACAAATCGCTGGCGACGCCAGCGGTGGTTTGGTAAGGAAACAACATTCGCCCCTCCAATACCTGCGCAATGGCATTCAAAATCAACGAGACGCCGGCATTTTTGCTAATAAAGCCCTTCGCACCCAGACGGATACAGCGATAACTGTAAACATTGGCATCAAGGGTGCTTAGCACGAGCACGGGTAACGAAGGATGATGCTCGCGCAACTGTCGCAAGGTGGACAATCCCTCCATCAAGGGCATATCCAGATCCAGTAACACCAGTGACGGCGCACAGCTTTGGGCGAGACGCAGTGTCTCAACGCCGCTGCAGGCTTCGCCGGCCACAACGTAGCCTTCGCGCAACAGGCGCATGGCCAATACGGTACGAATGACGGGATCGTCATCGGCAATCAGAATGCGGCCCTCACCAAGTTGATTCCTTTTTCGGTACATGTGGTAAACCTTGTTGTGGCGGGTGGGTATATTGAGTCAACACTAATGTTCCAGTTCAAATGGCGACCTTCAAACTCCTGGGGTCCAAGATCCCGCAGTAGAGCAGCCACTTCCCTTTGCGATACTGTCACAAGGCCACTACCCGTAGCCATATTCCGCATCGTAGCGTCAATCAAGCGTTTATCACCAGAGCAAACTCAGACAGTCCCCATATTCTGGGCGCCGGTTCAGCGACGAAGTGCTCACAAGAACTGTTGGCGATCGTTTCAGCGCAACGAATGAAAGCCGATATCCCCGCGCAAAAACCGCGGCGACACAAATCTATGCTACCCGTGTACGCCTTGCCAAGATGCAGGGTATTAGCCCGATTGGACGTAGGGCTTACCTGAATGAGGGGCAAAAACCAGCGAATCACCCCCGCAGTGGATTCAAGGGTGCATTTTTCGAGAAGCTTGACATCGGCACGTGTGACCCCTGTTTTCTGCTTTACAGACGGCCGATTATCACGCTAACAACGATGAGTCAAGCCAAGGTGAATCGGCGCGACTGTTGCCAGGGGCTGGATTCTTTTTTCCTGGCGATGATGGCGCGACGTCCACGGCCATTCCCCGAGCCGTCCGCTGAAGGGGTTGCGGCCCAACGCGCTGTCCCAATACGAAAACGGCAGTGCCAATCACGGTGAAGGCCTTGAGCCCCGAGCGCACCGATGCATGCCCAAGACTGAGCCGCGCTACAAACCCGCGCCTAGAAGACCGACCCGGCCCAGTTCCTCTCGGGTTGCCGGTGTTTATTTGCAGGATTTGCCTACAGCCATAGCACGGCTTTTGACCTCTAATCGTTTCAGGTCCTTTAAACACGGTCTGTACGTAACGAGCTTAGACGCGGCGGCATGCCCAAGGACAGTTTTCTGCAACTGGCCGACGGTCTCACCGGCGTCGACATGACGGCATATTCGTCCAGCGCCCAGGCTTACCTTTATCACCACAGGAACCCTCTATGCTTCGTTTCATCTGTTCAGCAATGGCCGCTCTACTGCTAGTTCTGGCGGCGAATGCCCAAGCGTCCAGCATGATCAGTGCCTCCATTACCGGGGCGCTAAAAGGGACGTCCAATGCCACCTCCAAACTGTCGTCCTCGCTCAAAGACAATAAAATTGTACTCGCGGCCCAGGATGACGCGGCCAGCTTTGTGGCTACCGATGGAGTCATTCGCGGCGCGCAGCTGGAAAGCGCCTTGCAATACATTCGTCACACCACGCCAGAGCTGAACCCATTGAGCGACGACGAGCTGGCCCGCGCCATCCTGGCGATCTGAACAGACCCGGCGTCGTGATTGCACACCGCCGTTTGACAACCAGTCGCGCCAAGGCGCGCCGTATCCGATGAGTGAACGCCTGTCGAGAATAGCGTCGCTTGCCGCCACCGAGCCCGGGGATGTCGATCAGTTCGCCGCCCCTCAGGCACGATCCGACGTGGACACTCCCGGCGATCGCGATGCACGGTCCAGGTGCTTGAACGGTGACACGTGCCGCCGCATGACACGGGCCTCCCTCGGCACTGGCTGGTGGAGAGTTGGCGCTGACGCCACCGGGTAGCGTCCAAGCGGCCACCTACTTCGTCCTTTTGAAACAGCTTCGCAGCCCTAGATTTTGTCCAAAGGAAATAACCAGATGAACGCCTCCCGAAAACTTTTGTTTGGCATGCTAGTGAGCACGTTGTTGCTCGGCGCTTGCACCTCCAAAATTACCAGCAAAGCCGAATACTCCGGCTTTCTAAACAGTTACGAGGATCTGAAAACGGTCACCACGCCAAGTGGCGATAAAGCCCTGCGATGGATCAATCCGACGTGGAATCCGGATGCCTACGATACGGTCGCTTTCCAGCAACTGGAATTGTTTCCGTCGCCCCAGCCCAATGAGCGCGTGGACCAAGCGACCCTGGATCAGCTACAAACCTACATGACCACCAGCGCCAGGAACGTCCTGAGCCAAAAATACCACTTGCTGACCCATGCACCCGCAGCCCCGGCCAATGCTCGCGTCCTGCAGGTTCGCGTCGCGATCACGGGCGTCAGTGCCTCCAACGAAGGCATGAAATGGTATGAGGTGGTGCCCGTGGCCGCGGTCATTGGCGGAGTGAGTGCGGCCACCGGCCACCGAGATCAGAACACCGAGCTGTACCTCGAGGCCGAACTGGTCGACGCACGGACCTCGCAGATAATGGCCAAAGTCGTGCGCAAAGTGTTTGGCGAACAGCTTAAAAATGCCAGTCAACCGGTGACTGCACAGGTGTTCAAAGGCGCGATCAAGGCGCTTACCAACGATCTGCAGGTGTTCCTTCGCTAGGAGGGCGCCTTCCTCGGATTCCGACGCCTGTCCAGCCCGCTTAAATCCAGCGCGCTTAGCGACGACCTGGACTGGCGAGGGCGATGATCCATGGCGACGAGCCTTGGATCAAGCCGATGTGTCGAACCCGGCACCCGCCCTTGGCTCCTCGCAATTTGGCAACCCGTGAAATTCTCCCTCTTGGAGGAGCAGACATGCTCATACTGACCCGACTCCCCGGCGAACGCATATTTATCGGCGATGACATCGTGCTGAAAATCACCAGCATCGACAGCGACACTGTTCAACTAAGCCTTGACGCGCACCCGTACATCCAAATTGAGAGCAAAGCACAATCCTTGCGCGACCGAAATAAAGGCCGTCCGGACCCTCAGGCGAAATGAACGGAGCAAAATCGGGCGCGCCATGCATAAACAGGGCTGATTCGCCAGAGTTCCTGAGCCCTTCATTGCGCGTTCCGTTACCGCCTCCGAAATCCCGCTCCCGGGAGTGGGCCTGCAAGCTTGCAGCCCTGGGCCTGGCGATGCTCACCGGGACGGTCATCGGTTTACTGTCAGCGTTGATCTTTTACCAATTTTTAGGTCTTTCTTAGGCCGTCATCGCCGGGAACATTCATGCGGTTCGCATGGTGGAAAGATTAGCAATGCGCTGTTGCAGCGGTACTCATGCTGGGTGGAGCACCCGCACCACCTTTCGGCGCCCATCAAACCGCGGACCAGGCAGGGGCGTGTGCTGGACCGATCGCCCCTTCAGACAATGGCATCAAGCATTCGCCACGACATCAACACCCGGCCCGAGCGAAGGCTGTTTACGCATCACAACTCCACAGGACGCTAATTATGAAATTATGTGGCATGACCGTGTTGGCGGTTAGCTTGATTTTCAGTGTGTCGGCAGGGGCCGCGACGGTGGTCCCGCTCAAAAATCAAAGTTCCGATACGATTCACAAAGATACGGAAACCTGTCGCACCCAAGCCAATGATCAACACCCGATTTCCACGGATGTGGCCGTCGGTGGCCGGGTTCGGGGGGCTGCCACCGGTGCAGTGGCGGGGGCTACAGCCGCGCAGATCAAAGGCAATCAACATGAGCGCATCTATGATCAACTCAGTCACGGCACCCAGCAAGATTATCGTCAAAGCCACGCGGTCAGCGCCGCGACCGCAGGAGCAGTGGTTGGCGGCGCCAGACAGCGACACCAACGCCAACAAGACATGGCGGCCACCGATCAGGCGGTGAGGGCCAACAACTCAGTGTACAGCGCGTGTTTGCAGCAGCGCGGTTATGACGTGCTGCCTTAAGCTGCGCGTTGCTTCAAGCCGGCACAGCCCGCCACCATGTGGCGCGTCGGCAGTGGAGGCGTCCTGCTTGGCCGTACCACTTTTTCGTGAAGAGGATGGTTCCGTGCACTTCGCCTCGCGAGCTTCGACCGTGCCCGCAAAGGGCTTATAAGCGGGCTCTGCGCTTGCAGCCCCCCAACGTCAGCGACGTTGGAGGCATGGCAGAAACAACGCAGGGGCGGGCCCTCAGCTGGGTAAGCACCGAGGGGGCGTCAAGAGTTCGATGCATAGGGAGCCCCTCCAATAGATCGAGCCACAACCAGGAGGCCCTTACGTAAGTTGCGCTGCCACCCCACGCAGTTCGCGCCAGACGCTACTGCGCTCCGTAAGCGCCGACGCGGTGTTTTCGGCGCCTGGCATGACAGTCTTCTCCCAATCCAGCAGCAGCTCCGCTGCCAGGGACACTTCCTCGTACGCTAACGCTCACGTTTACAGGTAAATAAGCTCAAAAGTGGCCGAGCCATCGAGGTTGATTAGGCTATTAGTGTCCAACGTATTGCGCGGCTGAATATGGTAAGCGACCGCAACCAGGGTTGAGGCGGTTGTCAGCGCTTTGGGCGCCGTGGTTGGGGTCGTCGCGGAATCAAAGGCGTATGTGTTGGAGCCTAACGCATAGCTTTTAAGCAGCGCGGCCGACGCATCCGCCCACGTGCTGCCATTATTCACCGAGACTTTGACCAGTCCGGTGGCAGAATCGGCCAATATGGTCTGGAGCGCCATGTCGTAATAGCCAATCGGATTGCTTGCGCCATCCAAACCTAAGCCGAAATGATCAGATCCAATGCGCGCCGCGGGCACGCTGGTTGCTCGGTTATCGACCAATCTAAAGCCTGCATAAGAGGGGGCCGCACAGGTAATACTCAGCGTTTGACTGAGTCGCTGAGGGGCATCCGAGTCGCCTGATGGGGCCAATATAATCTCGCCAAAATCGACCAGACCATTGCCCGTCATGGCAATATCGCAAGCGGGCGGCGAGATGATGCCCGTCACGGTAAGGTCCACCGACATAGCCGCCACGGCGGCATGCGTTAAAAGGCACAGTGGCAACACCAATAGTCTTTTCATACGTCGCTTCCAAAAGAAAAAGTAAGTGAATGCAGCTGAATGATGACTTCCTCGTTGATAACGACGTAGCTGAACATCAGAGCGCACGCCAGAGATAAACGCTGAGCAGATTCCATCTGCTTAATCGCGATCTCTGGGTCCAGTAAGCGTCATCGCAGCAGACTTTTCTGTAAGGCAATACTGAAACATCGCCGTGTAAGCGGCCAATGCGGGCGTCCAACAATGAGAGCTCAGTAAGAGGCTGGCACGCCGTAACGGCCGTCCGGCCAAAAACGAGGTCTTTGAAGGTAATAATCAGGGGAGGGCCTCACCGCTGAGCAGCCGCGGCTCGTTAAAGAGACGAAGGAGACCCGGCGGCGCGTTGGTGCGCGAGTTGGCGCGCAGGCAAAGCAGGGGAGTATAACCAGCCCTGCGCCAGCGTGACCCCAGCCTGACTGAGCAGGTGGGCCTGCTCTGTGAACTCCACCCCTTCCGCCACCACGCTATAGTGCATCGCCTGGGCAATACGCAGGACCTGTCGCCACATGGCATTGGACGCATGGCAGCGGTCGAGCGTTAAAAAGGAGCGGTCGATTTTAAGAATATCGATCGGCAGCTGTTCCAAATACGCCAAGTTGGAATAACCGGTGCCAAAATCGTCAACGGCGATGCGATACCCCATGGCTTTCAGCCGCTGCATCTGTGTGGCCGCGACCTCCTTGTCCAGCACCACGCTTTCGGTGAGTTCAAACACAATTACCGCGGCAGGGACGTGGTATTCACTGAACAATGCGCTGACAAAGTCGCTGAAATGACTGTCGGCCAAATCCTCGGCCGACAGGTTGATGGTGATGTACAAACCATCGCAGTATTGAAAAAAAGCGGAATATTCCTCGGCGACCCGCCGACATATCCAGCGGGTCAACGCACAGGTCAAGCCGCAGCGCTGGGCCTCGGCGACGACCATGGCAGGACTTAGCGCCTGCCCCTTGACACTCCAGCGCAATAAGGCCTCGGCGCCGCGCCAATCCCCCGTGCGAAGATCGACGATCGGCTGATAGTGGAGGGTCAAACGATTGTGGCGCATCGCTCGCGTTAGCTGCGCAGCCAGCGACAATTGATGCCGATAAACATAGCGCCCGAACTGCACAAGGCCAAAGCCCGTTAAACCGCTGGCGAGTAACACGGCGAAAAATATCATCCACCGCGCCTGGTTGATCTCGGTCACCGGTTCACTGACGACGCCGAGTAAATTGGGCCATGGTGTGGCCAGCGTGAGGTACCAGTAGTGATCAGTGGTCGCCAGCCGGCCTATCGGTGGTGATCGCTCAATGGCGAGTGGCGCATCAACTTGAGCCATCACCACGTGCGCGTCGCGCCCATCAATGAGTCGATAAGCCCTAGATGAGGGGCTGGGCAGTCCATCAAAGAACAGCTCCTTGTTCACCCAGACAAACGCCTGATCTTGGGCAATGACAATATAATCCCGGTTCACCTCGCCGGTGAGGCTGTTTGGAAACCAGTACCCGCGATTTCCTCGCGGGTAATAGCTGATCGCTCCTTTGCGCGGCAGGACGGCCGTGGCAAGCGGGTAACCATACGATGAGCAGACGGTACCGTCGGGCATCTGCAGAGCCGCCTCATACACATACCGATCGGCTCTGACCGCTGTCGCCAAGGCCTTGAACACCGAGACCGTACAGCCTTTATCCGAGACGCTGAGCGCGCTCATCGCCGCCAAGACGCGGTTGACCTGCTCGTCGATCTGCTGAGCCCGTGCATGGACGTCGAGGACCAGTTCGCCCATGCCGCGCACCGTTTGCACCTGCGTCAACCGGTCACTGACTAACCAGGTCACGGCAACCACGGTCAGGGCGCCGGGAATCCACAGCGTCAGTGGCCACCATCGCCCAAGCGCCGCGCCTTTCATCGAAGAAACGCCCCCAAGTCGCCAGTGACGGCGTTGATCGCCACGGTGAAATCATCGGCGGTGATTGGCGCCTCGCTGTTGTTGAGGTCGCGACCAAAAACTTTACGCACCACTTTTGCCACCGGCAGGTGGGTCTCGGCGTCGACGAGAAAAGCCTCGATATAAAGTTCTGAGTGTTGGCTACGATGCCCCGTGGCTGCCGCCACCCCTCCCACCACAGCGGCCAGCGGCATCGCTTCGTACCACTGCATACCTTGGTTCTCGGCGCCAACACCAGTAATGGCGGCGTACAGGATCAGGGTTTTACTGCCCACTGGCACGGCATTCAGCGAGTCCACTACGCGGTAATGCTGCGAAAGCGCATTTCGAGCGCTTTCGCTGGCCTCGTTCTGCAAACGATCAAACGTTTGCAGGTCAATGCGATCGGTGGCCTTAGGAAGCGGGTAGATGTCCAGGTAGTCAAAAACCACAGTTGAATACCGGTGCGGATTAAAGCCTGGAGCGACCCAACGCAGGACAGGTTGCCCAGAGGGCGATTGGGCAGGTTTGAGTTCACGGTAGCTGTCGAAGTATCCGGAAAATTGAGTGTTCGGTGTGACCGTGGACACGCAACCGGACAGCAGGACGCTGCCCATAACCATAACAGCGCACACCTTGCGGAACAGGTTCATTCAGGCGTCCTTGATTACGATTGTTATGCAGCGACTGAGCAGATGCCAGGTGGTTTTTTGCCGGTTGCAACCCTCAGCAGTCAGGCGATGCCCGCTGCAGGTCTCGGCTTGGGGACGTCCTGAGTGGTCGTTACTGAAATGGGGGCGGACAGGTCGTGGGTCCGCACAGGGCGGCTCTTGAAAGAGCCGCGATACGGAGGACGCACAACCCAATCGGCACCGACGACCACAGGATCACCGGCTGTAGCCCATTGAACCGCAGGCTTTGCTCAGTCGCTGTAGGGAAATCCTTAAAATCGGACGCCGCCGAGGCTTATCGGCACCGGTGTGCCCAACTCCGGCGCGGCCTGAGCGTTGAGGCAATGGCTCGCGGAATGACCACCAGGTTTTCGCTCATGGTCCGATCAGCCTCTCACTGGCCGTCGGGCTTGCGGCGTTGAAAGGGCGGTAATGGAGCAGTGGCACGTGACGGAAGTGACACCATCTCGCGCCCAGCCCGCGCTGCCAGCGCATGACCATCACTTGCAGGATTACCCTACAGCCAGCTATCCCGTCCGTGCAGTTCAATTTAAAAAGAAAAAATGACAGGCTTAAATCGCCACGACACACGGCAGAACGGTCAATGAGCGTTATGCACCATTGCCCTTGAGCGGCAACCTCACTTTCTCGATGTGATCGATGACGAGGGCACCTCATAAGCTCATCTGACGGGAGTTCCAGCATGCATTATGTGTTTCGATTAAAACGGGGAGAAATGGTGACGTTCAACCCGGAGGACTCCACCTTGTCCATTCTGTCATCGAACGAAACAGTTGATCACACCACACTGGGTAGAGCCGAATCACGCCTGCTGAGTTTTCTGCTGAGCGCCCCTGGCAGTGTTAAAAGCAGAAGCGAAATTGTCGAGCACGTGTGGGATGACCGCGTCGTCGCCTCGGGCAGTTTGAATCAAGCTATTTTTTCGCTCCGGGCCATCCTCAACGACAGCCGGGAGCATGAGATCTTGATGACGGTGCCTCGACGAGGGTATCGCTTTAACCGTCAGTATGTCATTGACGACTCAGGCCATATCGGTGACCCCGGGGATCCTCAGGTAGGCCCGACACCCTCGGATGTGACCCATCTCCCCTCCATCGATATGCCCCCACTGTTATCGGCAATGCAACACATGAGCAATTGCAGAAAGTTGATCCTCGGTTATGCGGTTGTGCTGCCCTTGCTCGTGGTGGCGCTGGTTCAGGCACCTCACACTGAAGACTCCCGAATTCAGATTACCGACGGACACCATGACAATGTGACGTTACATTTTATTGCGGCCACACGCGATAAGGCGTTGGCGTTTCAAAACACGCTGGCTCGTGACCTGGCCAAGCTGCCCGTTACGTTAAAAGGCGAGGTCTGGCTCCTTCACAGCAAAAACACCTATGCCGTTTCATGCATCCGTGCAGATGGCAGCACCATGAATCTCAAGTTCGAGCACAACACTATAAAACCTATGGAGGTTGTTCAACAGTGCCTAGAATCCGCGCTCTGAAGGCCTTTTTATACGTCACGATACCCTGGCTCATGTTGGGTGGTTTAGCCTGTATATGCGCCGCGCTTTTGTATTCACCGCTGGCCGCGCGCAAATACAACGGTGAATACCAGACCTTCTTTAAACAATCCTGGCCCAACGTCGAGCCAGTGACCGAAGAGTTCCTGACGCTCAATCAACAAATGTTTACGTTAACGGAAATTCACCAAGTCGACGGGACCACCCATTATGAAACCTTCTATGCCGACATACTCAACTCCCACCCCCTCGGCGGGCAGTTACAAGTGAAGAACGTTCTGACCGATCAGCGCTCACAGTGGAGCCCGTACAAAGAAAATGCCGAACTCATCGCGCGATATCAGTATGCCACCCAGCCCGGCGCGGTCCTTAACTTTCAAGTGCTCAGTGCCTCCAACGACGAGGCTCTGTGTTTGTACATTTATGAATTGAGTCGCCTGCGCTGCATGAACCCCTAACGCCCCACCAGCCGGTGAGGGTTTGGCGGAGGATCGCCCGCCCCATGTCGCGTACGGGTTGCCAGGCCCCCTGATAACCTTGCCCGATACGCCTGCACCCGATACCGCCCTGGCTCAACCGGACGCGGTCTATCGGGTCCACGGTCAGCCTGCCCCTGGCCGCTGGCGACGACGCCAGTGCGGCCTCACCCTCAGAAGATGTTAATGGTAAACGCATAATTCACCGAGAAGGCGCCGGGGACCAGAGGCGAGCCATTTTTATAGTAGCGAAACGTGATCGGAATGTTTAACACATCGCCGTTGAATATGTTGTTTTGCAGGTATTGGGTTTGAAACGTCGCGCCATCGTCGCTGGAATATTTACCGGTTAACGGCTCACCGGGACCACCCAGCGGTTGATTAGGATAGGTCACCCCAAATTGGACGGGCACGCCCCGCATCAACAATTGGATGCCCAGGGTACTGTCAGCAGAGGGCAACGCCACACCGTCTTCCGGCCCCGGAAATGCGGTATTAAAGGACACTTCCGGCATGCTTTGATTGGCCAAAGCCTCGCAGACAAAATACCACCCGGTCTCATTCTGGCTGGTGCTAATGGCACCCTGATTGCCCACCGCATTGAAGTCCGTGACATTGACACTTTGCATGGTGACCAGACGCCCCACATTAGCGCCCCCGACACTGCCGACCTCACACGTGGGGGTTCTCACCACCAGGCTCGGAATGTTGTTAGGCGCAGTGGCGCTGGGCCGCAGGTTGGTCGAGACAGCGTTACCGGCATCTGACGTCATCTGATTGAGTGTCAGGTCATAAATTTTGAATGCGCCGCCGTTGCTCACGTTCAGGTAGGTGGTCACCCCGGGAGTCGTCAAAAACGGTCCGGTGCGCACCCAACTAGCTCGAACCGTGAACGGCACGTAGGTCACCACACCGGAAGGATTGACATTGGCGGTTGGCGCCGCCACGACGATGGAATTGGCAACCGGCCCATTACTTTTGCCCGGAAATTGCAAGCGCAATCCCACCCCCGGAACATTGCTCGGCACGGTGTAACCGCTACCGTTGGGCAAGGAGCCGGGGGGCGCGACGAACAAGATTTGCACTTTGTGGCCAAATGCTGTGGACGCCACCGAACAGCCACCCAGGGAGGTCGTCGGCAAACTGATGTCCGTCATGAGGGCGTTGATCGGAACGGTGGCCGCATCCATCCACGACGGGGGACCATTGCCGCCGGTGTCGATGTTAAAAATCGAGGACAGGATGAAGGGACTGTTCACGCTGACACTGCCGTCCGTGCCATTGAGGATAATCGAGCACCCTCCTGCGTAGGCGCTGCCAGCGGAACAAGCCAGGTAGACGCCCAGCAGGGCGGCCAGGGGCGATGCCCAGCGTCTTTGAGGGGATGTTGCCAGGTTATTGGACATGGGCGGTACTCAGCGCAAAAGGTTCACAAATCCCTGTGGCCTGGGCCATGGCAGCCATCCCCTTGGCCGTAGGCGCTTTCTTGGTCAACGTATAGTTGATCACACAGACATCGGTTTTATTCAGCGCAATGAATAGCTTGCCGGTGGACTCGATGCCGCGAACAAATATGTGACCACCTTGCCCAACGTAACCCACAGTGCTGCCGTCGGGAGCGTCCCTGACATCCGCACCAAAAGGCAGCGGCGAACCGTTACTTAAGGTGGAGGTGATCAATCCGGAGGTTTTTTGTGAAGTCTTGAACTTGACTCGCACAATGGCCCCGGAGGCGGGAATGGTCTCATTACTGGTGGAGTCCAATTGCACGTCGGTCGACAGCCCCAATGGATCCAGCTCTACGCGATTGCGCGCATAGGGCGTCAGCGTCGGAACAACGCCGAAACCGCTATCACCGACCTTGGTTCCGTAACCGTTGAGGATTTTTGCCTGTGCCGCATGTTCGGCCTCCACCAGCGCCACGGTTTGCCCCAAGCTCTGGCTCAAGGTAATGCCATCGGCATGCACGAGCAGTCCGCCGGAAATACCGGCGTTGGTCTGTGTATAACCGTCACCTTTGGTGACGCCAACGTTGACATTGGCCAAGGCACCTTGATAGGCGCCGTTCATGCTCAAACTGCTGCTGTCGCCACTGTTACCCAAGGCTTGGCTGGCGGTCGCACCATAGGAGTACTGCCCATTAGCACCTGCCGTGCCGGTCAGCGTCGCTTGCGACTGCCCGTTGTTGTTGTCATCGAAGGTGTTGCGACTGGTCAG
Source organism: Pseudomonas sp. NPDC086251 (assembly GCF_044746405.1). Taxonomy (NCBI): domain Bacteria; kingdom Pseudomonadati; phylum Pseudomonadota; class Gammaproteobacteria; order Pseudomonadales; family Pseudomonadaceae; genus Pseudomonas; species Pseudomonas sp. NPDC086251. The sequence goes on along the minus strand of NZ_JBIVBY010000048.1, from coordinate 5,932 downwards.
GTATTGACGATTGCCACTGTCGGACGGGAAGAGCGGCATGGTGAAACTTAAAATGTATTGGGTTGTGTTAAAGCCGTTTTGATTAATAGTGCGATCGACTTCGACACTGTAGTTGATATTTTTAAACGAATTGTTGTAGGTCATTTGATACAAACTGTCGGTGCCTGAACGATTCCAGTAATCGCGAGTTTCGCCGTTGAGGTAAAGACTGCCCCAGCCTTCACCCAATGATTGGGTCAGGTTGACACTAAATCGACTTTTTTGTTTGTCGTTGACCGAAAACACCGAGTTATCCCGAACGCTGCCGCCGTCACGCCGGTTATTTTCACTCTGGACCATGTCACTGAATGACCAATAGCCTTCAGTTGAATAGCGATAGCTGGACAAGGTAATGTTGGTCTGCGTGGCATCCAAAAGCTTGGAATACAGCACGCGCACACTGCTGCCTTCGTTCGCGGCGACATCGTCCAGAAGATTTTTCGCGTAGGTAAAGTCAGCCGAGAACGCACCGATGGGTGTGTTGAGCGCGCTGCCCAAGGCGATCGAGTGATAGTCCTCACTGGCCAAAATACCGCCATACGGCGTTAGGGCGTTATTTAGCCCGTAGGTGGTCGTAAACTGCGCCACCTTAGGCGTGTAATTATCCAGCCCCGGACCTTCAGCCTGACCGATGGCCGTAAAATAGTTGAATTGACCCGGGCGCAACAATTGTGCAGAGGCTGAATACGGTACGGTGTAGGTTCGACTTTGGCCGTCGGCTTCGGTAATGGTGACCTCAAGGTCACTGCCGTAGCCTGCCGGTGCCAGGTCTCTAATTTCAAAGGGGCCCGGGGCCACCGAGCGCTGGTACAGGGTCATCCCGCCCTGGGTAATGGTGACCTTGGCGTTACTGTTGGCCGTCCCGCGGACCACCGGGGCATACCCGCGTTGCGAGGCGGGTCGCATTCGCTCATCGGTTGCCATCATGGCCCCGCGAAAGTTATACGAATCGAAGACCTGGCCATCGGTGTACGTTTCCCCGAGCCTCAAGGTCGAGGCCAGCGATGGCACGTCCGTTTCCGCATAAGTGCGTTGGCGCTGATAGGTCTGAGTGTCGTCGTTACGACTGAGACTCGACAATTGACGAAAGCGCCACCCCTCATAGTTGAAACCGGCATCCAGTTGTAAGAAGCCGTCGGTCGTTTGTTGTCCCTGAGACTCGTTGCTGAACACGTTGAGGGCGTAGTTCAGTCGACCGGCAGTAATGCCGTTGTCCCACAACGACGGATCGATATAGTCAATCGGCCGCTCCGCCAGAAAAATCTGCGGAATTTCTATGTCCAGGCGCTGCTCACTGACATCGTAGCGCGACGAGGCCCCGGGAATGATCGCGCTGATGGGCTGGCAGGGGGGCAATGGGGCGTCGACCCCCATTACCCACAAACGTTGCGCCGCCTCCAGCTTGGTCATGTCCAGCGCAACAGTGCGCACTTGCAAAGGCGTCAGGCACGCCGTCGCGTTGCTACCGTCGGTGCCGGCGGTGAACAGTACGCTATGTTCTTGGTAGAAATTGTCATTGACATACAATTGGACCGAGTAGGTGCCAGGCGATACCGGGTTGCCTTTGGAAAAGCGCGAAAGGTCCACATGACTTTTATCGGCCTCGGCCCCCCACAGCATGCGCTGATCAAACTCAACGTCGGCATACTGTGCCTGGTCGCTGGCATGCGCCGCTGTGGGCAAAATCAACAGGGCACTGAAGGCTTGGGCAACACAAAAGAGGCCTTTAGGGAAATGAGCAGGGTTTATACGAGCCATGATGATTTAGTCTGCCCGGCCGTGAGAAGGCAGGGCCGTCGCTTTAAGTTCGGGTGTTCCGCCGTAGTCATTGACCGGAAAGTAGGTAATCGCATTGCTCGGCGTCGCAGTGTTGGCGCCTAGGGGTTTGAGCACCACCTCTGACAAGGGCGCCACCATGATGCCTTCGACGGCTCCGCTATCGCCTTTAACACCCAGCTCGACGCGTTTGAGAGAAACGTTGAAGGCGCTGGGGTTTTTCACCAGCAGGCCTCCCGGTTGCGCCTGCCAGACCAATTGTTCTGGCGCCGCCGCCGCGCTACCGGGCAAGCCTTCGGGGCGGAAAAATAATTTGATGCGGGTACGCAGGGAAAACTGCAGGTAATTGGTGTCACTGGTATCGCCCGCCGGCTTGGCGGGAATTTCCAGGACATTCAGCCAGAACACCGACTCGCGATCGGTGGGAACCGGTTTACTTTGGGTGTAGCGAACTCGCAAGGCGTGCCCTTTGTCTGGATCCATGCGAAAAATCGGGGTCAAAATCACAAACGGTACGTCGATTTTTTCCGGGCTGGACTTCTCATCGCCATCGTCAATCCAAGCTTGTACCAACCGGGGGGCTTTGCCTTTATTGGTCAGGCGCACCGTCACTTCCGCCGCCTTGGCTGGATAAATCACTCGCGTACCGTCAATCACGATTGAGGCGTGAGCAGTCGACATGCATAACACAATACTTAGAAATGTCGTCAACCAAGTAACGAACGAACAATTAGGGTGGCGATACATGGGTATTTCACCAATGTTGGGCCCGAAGGCCTAGAGATAATTAATGATGTAGGTGAGTGCACTGCTGACCGCGCCGGCGCTGGCCGCGGCAGTTGCGTAATATTGAATGTAAAAAGAAAAGTTGACGGCACCTGCCGTTGGCGCGGTAGGCGTTGCCGCGTTTTGCGAACTGCTGTCCAGGCTCAAGTTCACCACCCCCGAATTGCTATCGAGCAGCTGCAGTTCAACGGCGTTCGCCGGGTTTGAACTGGCCGTATTGCTGAGTCGACCTTGCGGGGTGATGGTGCTTTGCGTGTTCTGGAAATACGGCACCACCTCGCCGCTCGAACTGCAATTGGTCAAATTGAGGGTAAAACCCGTTTTACCGTCTACATTGCCTACCGAAGCCAGTTTGGCCACGGTGGTGGGAGGGAGAGCAACGATGGCATCCGCGGTGGCGCCGTTAATTCGCACTTCACACGTCGACGTTTTGAGTTCACCCATGACCGTAACGGTTTGCGTATCCGCCATCGTGACCAACGGCACCAACAGGACGAGCAGTCCCCCGCCGCAGTGATAAATAGGCCGCTTCATATAAGTACTCAGTCAGACGATGCACGGGCATCGACGATGACACTGCCAAGAAAGCCGACGTTCCTTCCGAGGCGGGCGGAACGCCGACAGGTTCTACTTAACTAATCCTGGAACTCAGTTGTAGCTCAGCACGTATTCCAACTGCGAAGTCACCAGGCCCGGAGTGGACTGGCCAGTGGCGTAGTACTGGGCGTAGTGAACCAGTTCGGCGGTACCGGCACCGGCTGCGCCAACGATGGTGGCGTTGGTCGTGTTTTGCTGACCGTCCGGCTTGGACAGGTCAATCGGCTGCAGGGTGTCGTTCAGCATTTGAATCTGAACGTTGCTAGCACCGCCGCTACCGGCGGCAGTCTGGTTATTCAAGCGACCATTGACATTAATGATCGGAGAAGCTTGCCAGAACGCATGCACAGTGGTGGCTGGCGTGCCGGTACCACCCGCCACGAGACCGCAGTTGCTCAGGTTCATGCGCACAAATACTCGGCCAGTGACATCCGCGGCATTGGCCAATGCGCTGCTTGAGACGCGCGGCAGGGTGATGGTGGCGTCAGCAGCACCGCCGTTAACAGAAACGTCACACGTGGTGTCCGTCACTTCTCCAGTGAAATCGATCACACCGGTATCGGCGGCCATTGCTGTTTGCGCCATTACCGTCGCCACTACAACGCTGGCCGCGAATGCAAACTTCTTCAGGGTCATCATAAAATATGTCTCTTCGAATTTATATAAGTAAGGAATTTTGAACTTAGGCCATAGCGCGTAAGTTTCGGAATGATAGACCGTTGCCAGGTCGGAGCGAAATAGCGATGAACGGCAAATAACAATTATTAAGCCACTCAATATAATACGCCGGGCGATCGCCGGGATTGATTTATTTTGACAATTAAAAATAACAATTTTTGATTCTGGCGAAGTGTGCCGCGGCGCGTAGGCTTTGTGTATGTTGGGCTTTCATCTGAACACTATTGAGGCATGGCTTGAACGCATCTTTCAACAACTATTTATTATTTTTGGGATCACGAGGAGCCGCCATGAGTTTATTGGAAAGTAAAAGACGCTTTATTGCCTCAGCGCTTTTACTCCTAATTGCGGCCCCTCCTTCATGGGTGGTCGCGGCACCTCAACAAGCCACGCCGGCGAGCCGAGAACAGGATCAACAGAATAAAATTTATCAAGACACCATGATCAAGCGCGCCCTGAGCGAAGCGCGTCGCAGCCCGGAAGGCTTGGTCGATGAACCCGATCAAACGGTTGAGCCCGCGGCTATCCGGGGCGGACCGAGCTTCATGATCAACCACATCGAAGTGGACACCGGCCTGTACGCAGCCGACGCGGTGGAGATTGACGACATCTTGCAGCGTTACACCGGGCGAAAGCTCGACGGCGCCGACGTATTCTACCTGGTTCGCGATATCACCAATCGTTATAGCGCGAAGGGCTTTTCGACCACGGCAGTGAAGGTCATTCCCGGCAATATGAAGTCTGGGCTCTTAACCTTGGTGATTGACTGGGGACTGGTGGAAGGCTGGCTGGTCAATGGGAATGCCCCCAGCTCCAGTGCAGAAAAGATGATGACGTTCCAAGCGATGCCGGGCGTCGTCGGTCAGCCGCTTAACATTTTTGATTTGGATCAGGCGATCGAAAACCTTAACAACGGCGCGAAACGGGCCACTATCGACGTGGTGCCGTCTAAACGCTCAGGTTATTCATTCCTGAATATTGTCACGAGCCCTACCAAAGCCAACACCGTTTCGCTCAGCATGAACAACTCAGGGGTGAATTCTCCGAGCAATGGGCGCTATCAATACGTGTTGTCGTCCAGTCTGAATGACTTGTTACTGGGCAATGACTCGTTATCGGTCTATGGCAACGGGCGGCGCTTCCAGGATGACGAGCATAAGTCGGAATACTCCGCAGGGGTGAATTACTCCTTCCCGGTGGGTTACAGCCTCGTTGAACTTCGCTACAGCGACTCGTATTACAGCAACATCCTGAGCGGTGATTTCGGTGAGTATGCCACCCATGGCGACTCGCAAACTTACGATGTCAAGCTGTCGCACACCTTGTGGCGCGACACGAATACCAAAATTTCCGCGTATTCGCAGTTGGAGCGCAAAGAAAGCGCGAACTACTTGGAAGACACGTATTTGGAAGCCAGCAGCTTACGGTACAACGCGCTGACCATGGGCTTGCAAATGGTCAATAAACTCCAAGGCGGGGTTTTATATGGCGACTGGAGTCTGACCCAAGGCCTGACGGCGTTTGGCGGTAGTGATGCGGCCTTTGAAAAAAATGGCAAACCCACCAACGTTAGATTGTTCGCTTTTAATACGGCCTGGTCAGGCCCCCTGCAACTGTATGACCTGGGTTTTGAATACGCCATGCACGTCGGAGGCCAGTATGCCCAAGACAGCACGGTGACCACGTACAAGCAAGGCATTGGTGATGAATACACCGTCCGTGGTTTTCAGGGGCCCGCTTTGTGGGGGGATCGGGCCATCTTCATCAACAACACCATAACGCTGCCAATCCAATCGAGTTACGGCAATTTTTCTCCGTTTGTTGGCTTGGATGCGGGCTACGTTGATGAAATTTATGAGCAACCCGGGTATGCCGAAGACGCCACCATTGCTGGTGCAAGTATCGGCACGCGGCTGGCCTGGCCGCACGCCATGCTCGGTTTTACGTTGTCCCGTCCACTGATTACCCCTGACTTTATCCAATCCAATACCTCGCCTTACATCACGTATGTCAGCGTCAGTATTTTCTATTAATGCGAGTAACCCGCTTCACTTTG
>NZ_JBIVBY010000047.1:0-43503 GCF_044746405.1 Pseudomonas sp. NPDC086251 | reverse complement strand
ACCCGGCATGGATGCCGGGTTAGCCGCCCCCGGCCAAGGATGGCCGATGGCGGCGGGCCCACGGAGCAGGACCGGAGCGAGGGCATGCCGAGCCTTAGCGAGGCACCGAACGTAAGGGCAAAAGCGCTTTGGTTACTTTCGCGCTTTTCGAAAGTGACCCGCCGTAAGGGCGGAACCAATAGCAGCCGTTACCGACATAACGGATATGCACACCATCAAAGCGCCCACTCAACCAGACTTCACGCCTCTTCAGCAGGCACAACCTCAGGCTCAGAATTCAACGCCTCCCACAACTCCACCGCCCCCGGAAACTCAGTGCCATCCTCGGCGCCCAGCTCATCCGGGTCATAACGACTCAAACACCCTTCCCCCAACGTGGCAGGTGCCCGGGAAGTCGCTTTATCGAGTGGATCAGCCATAAACCTATCCTCAGGTCAGAAACAACAAAGGGCCTGCAGCGATCGAACGCCCAGGCCCTTCGAATTTCAACCGTGCCGTATGACTATCAGAACACCACGGTTTTATTGCCATGCACCAACACCCGGTCTTCCAGGTGATAACGCAGACCGCGAGCCAACACCATCTTCTCGACATCGCGCCCGAAACGCACCATGTCTTCGATACTGTCGCTGTGGCTGACCCGCACCACGTCCTGCTCAATAATCGGACCGGCGTCCAGCTCTTCGGTCACATAGTGGCAAGTGGCGCCAATCAACTTCACCCCCCGCAACGATGCCTGATGATACGGCTTGGCGCCCACGAACGATGGCAGGAAGCTGTGGTGAATGTTGATCACCTTGTGCGCATATTCGCTGCACAACTCGGGCGGCAGGATTTGCATGTAGCGGGCAAGTACCACCACCTCGGCATCGTGCTGTTTGACCAGCCGCGAGACTTCGGCGAAGGCAGGTTCCTTGTCCTGCGGATTGACCGGTACGTGGTAGTAAGGAATACCGTGCCACTCAACCATGCTGCGCAAGTCGTCATGGTTGGAGATCACGCAGGAAATTTCGCAATCCAGTTCATCGCTGTGCCAGCGATGCAGTAAGTCGGCCAGGCAGTGAGACTCGCGACTCGCCATCAATACCACGCGCTTTTTCTGCTCGGTATCGGTGATGCGCCAGTTCATCGAGAACTCTTCGGCAATCGGTGCAAACGCTTCGCGAAACGCTTCGATACCGAAAGGCAACGAATCGGCACGAATTTCGTGACGCATGAAGAACCAGCCACTGAGATTGTCCGAGTGATGGCTCGCTTCAGTGATCCAGCCGTTATGTGACGCCAGAAAGTTACTGACTTTAGCAACGATGCCGACGCGGTCCGGGCAAGCAATCACCAGCCGAAAAGTGCGCATGAGGGGGAAACTCCAGAACTTCGCAAAGGCCGTCATTCTAGCGATTGCGCAGCAAAACTGCAGTATTGATGACGCCGCACGTTGCACAAAGGGTCGGCGACGCAGGTTCCGGCGGTACGCGCTGCCCGCGCGTTGGTGCTCTTAAGCCAATCTTCAAGAGCGCAATTGTGAATATTCGTGATGACTGCATGACACTTTATTTAACTGCACATCCAATTTGCGCCCGACACATCGCAACTAAATTAAATAAACTCCGGTTTAATGTTTACTTGATGAAACACCCTGACTATTATTGCGCCACTGTCACCTGCCATCCAGCGCCCAACATAAGGTAGTCCTCATGTCCTTGATCAACGAATACCGCGCCACCGAAGAAGCTATCAAAGAGCTGCAAGCCCGTTTGAAGAACCTGTCCCAAGACGACAAACTGCAAACCGAGCTGGAATTCGAAGGCAAACTGCGCACCTTGATGGGCGAATACTCCAAGTCCCTGCGTGACATCATCGCGCTGTTGGATCCAGAGTCTAAAACCAAGGCTCCACGCGGCGGCGCAGTAAAAACTACTGGCACGAAACGTGCTCGTAAAGTTAAACAATACAAAAACCCGCACAACGGCGAAGTCATCGAAACCAAAGGTGGCAACCACAAGACGCTGAAAGAGTGGAAAGCCAAGTGGGGCGGTGACGTGGTTGAAGGCTGGGCTACTCTGCTGGGCTAAGCCGCAGAGCTTGTCAAAGACTTATCCGCGACAAAAAATAACGCCAGCATAATGCTGGCGTTTTTTTATGCGCGACTTTCAGGCCATGGGTATTTTCGTTTTCAAAGATTTAAACGTTTGCGTAACCCCTCTACATAATCCTGCCATTGATCAAGCACCTCTCGCTGAAACGATGTAGCAGCAACCGTCAATTGGGCGGCAGCCTCTACAAAAGTTTCCAGTGTATTGGGTGCACCCCATTCAGGGTCTGACAGACGTTGCTGACAGAATATTCGCCAGCGCTCTTGCTCTTCGAAACTCAACGTATCGGGGAAGTTGCGTGCGCGATATCGAAACAATAATTCAGGCAAGCGTTCATCATCGAACGGCCATTGCTCTTGCGCTAATTGCGCAGGGTCGGCTGCTCTGACTTGCTCGCATAGACGCCGATCCCGATCACCGATAAAACCGGCGTATAACTGTTGCTCGGGGTCTTGGCTTGATGAAAAGTCCTCGCTGGCATAAATCGCCAGAACTTTATCTCGCCACACTTTTTGTGCGTCACTTAGCCGCAGCGCACGTTCCTGATAGAGCGCCATATCGAGCCCCAGGCGTTGCTGGTCTTCAGGACGAAGTACCGACAACGGCGCCACCACCGGGCATTTGTTGATGTGGATAAGCTTGAGCGGCACCGGCAACTCGCCCTCGGCCAAGTCATCGCGACGGGTATACAACCGCTGGCGCAAGGTGTCGGCATCCAGGTCGAGCAAACCCTGTGGGTCCAGGTGCAGGTCACAGACAATCAAGGCGTTCTTGTTGCGCGGGTGCCAGGCCAATGGCAGCACCACACCGACATAGCTGCGTGCCGCCGAAAAGCGCCCGGAAATATGCACCATCGGCTGCAACAGCCGAATCTGATCCATGACCTTTTGTTTACCGCGCAATTGAAACAGCCAGTCATACAGTTTCGGCTGCTTTTGCCGAATCAGGCGCGCCAGGGCGATGGTGGCGCGAACGTCCGACAACGCTTCGTGGGCATTGCCGTGATCAATGCCATTGGCGGCGGTCAGGCGTTCGAGTTTGAGCGTCACCCGCCCTTCTTCATCCGTCGGCCAAACGATGCCATCGGGGCGCAAGGCATAGGCCGCACGCACCACATCGATCAGGTCCCAACGGCTGTTACCGCCCTGCCACTCACGCGCATAAGGGTCGAAAAAGTTGCGGTACAGGCTGTAGCGGGTCATCTCGTCGTCGAAACGCAAGGTGTTGTACCCCGCGCCACAGGTGCCGGGCGCGGCAAGTTGGGCATGCACGCGGGTCATGAAATCGGCTTCACCCAGGCCTTGGTCGGCCAGGACAGTTGGCGTAATGCCGGTGATCGCGCAGGCCGCCGGATGCGGCAGGATGTCCTCACTGGGCTGACAGTAGAGATTGACCGGCTCGTCTATCTCATTGAGCTCAAAGTCAGTGCGAAGCCCCGCCATTTGCAGCGGGCGGTCGCAACGGGGGTTGATGCCAGTGGTTTCATAGTCGTACCAGAAGATGGAGGTCACGGGCTATTCCTGAACTGAAGATCGGCGAAGTCTAGGCGTTCACATCCCGCCCCGGCCAGTAGTCTTGTCATTCAATCACCTCTGGCTACTCACCGTGCAATACATAGTTATGTCGTTTTTCCCCGAGAGGCTGCTAGCATCGAACGGACAGAGAATCCCGATCAGGCCACATCATCAGGTAGCCCATGCTCGAGACTACAGCACTGCCAAGGAAAGCATCGCTGTCCCCGCCACTGGATACGCGGTATCAGGTCGAAACGCCGGAAGGCATCGACTTGCCACTGCGTCCTGCCGGGTTGATGGTTCGTGCACTGGCATTCTCCATCGACCTGGGGTTGCGCGGGCTGATTCTCGGCCTGCTGTTTATCGTCTTGGCGTTCCTCGGGAAACTCGGGGCCGGGCTGGGCTCGATCCTGCTGTTCGGCGTGAGCTGGTGGTACATGGTGCTGTTCGAAGTGCTCAATCAGGGGCGCTCGCCAGGCAAACAGTGGATGGGTTTGCGGGTGGTGCAGGACGATGGCACACCGATCGGCTGGTCCGCTTCGCTGTTGCGCAACCTGCTGCGAGTGGTCGACATGTTGCCGTTTGGCTATTTCCTCGGGGCCATCAGTTGCCTGCAACACCCCAGTTTCAAGCGCCTCGGTGACCTGGCCGCCGGCACGCTGGTGATCTACCGCGAACAACCGCTCACCCGCCCGCAACTGCCCGATGCCCAACCTTTGCGCCCGGCATTCGCCCTGAAACTGACCGAACAACGGGCCATCCTCGGTTTTGCCGAACGCCAGGGCGAGCTCTCCGACGCCAGGGTCAGGGAGCTCGCCGCCATCCTCGCTGAACCACTGCACGTTCCCGCGCCACTGGCGGTCGCTGAACTTAATGGCATCGCCCGCGGCTTGTTGGGCCCCGCATGAAGCAAAGTCTTTTCGAGAATCGCCACAAGGCCGAATGGGAGCGGTTTTCCCTGCTGCTTGAACGGCTGGAACAGGGTAAGGACGCCTCGCACGCCGGAAGTTTTCCCAGTGACTATCGGCGTCTTTGCCAACACCTGGCGCTGGCCCAGGAGCGCGGTTACAGCAGCTTTCTGATCGATTCGTTGCAACAGCAGGTACTGCGCGGGCACCAACAGCTTTATCGGCATCGCAGCCGATTGGGTGCCCATGTGCTGGGCTTCATCCTGGCCGATTTCCCGCGACTGGTGCGTGAACAGTGGCGTTTCGTGCTTGCCGCCAGCCTGATATTTTTTGGCAGCCTGATCGGCTTCGCGCTGCTGGTGTATCTGTTCCCGGACCTGGTCTACAACCTGATCCCGGCCGAGCAGGTCAGCGAAATGCAGGGCATGTATGACCCTGATGCCGGGCACCTCGGTCGCTCGGTAGAACGGGCCGCCAGTGAAGACTGGGTGATGTTCGGTTACTACATCATGCACAACATCGGCATTGCCTTTCAGACCTTCGCCAGCGGTTTGCTGTTTGGCCTGGGCAGCGCGTTTTTCCTGCTCTTCAACGGCTTGATGATCGGCGCGGTCGCCGGGCACCTGACGCACATCGGTTACGGGCAAACTTTCTGGTCCTTCGTGATCGGCCATGGTGCCTTTGAACTGAGCGCCATCGCCCTCGCGGGGGCCGCCGGCCTGCAGCTGGGTTGGGCGTTGATCGCCCCCGGCCGTTTGCGTCGCACCGAGGCCTTGCGATTGGCGGCGCGCAAGAGCGTGCTGCTGATTTGCGGGGTGATGCTGTTTCTGCTGATTGCCGCGTTTATTGAAGCCTACTGGTCGTCCATGACCGGGCCTGCACCCATGACCAAATACCTGGTCGGTGCCGCGCTCTGGTTATTAGTGATTGCCTATTTGCTGTTTGCCGGACGAACCCGCCATGCGCCTGAGTGACGCCAGTGTGGTCATCCGCCCGCGCCCGACTTGGGAAGCCATGGACCTGGGCGTGCTGCTGAGCCAGCGGCACCGACACCTGTTGATGACCAGTTGGGCCATGGTGACCTTGCCGGTTTTCGCCCTGCTCAGCGTGATGCTGTGGGATTCGCCGTCCCTCGCGGTGTTCATCTTCTGGTGGCTGAAACCGGCGTTCGACCGCCTGCCGCTGTACATCCTGTCCAAAGCCATGTTCGGTGAAACACCCACGTTGAAACAGGCGTTACTTGAATGGCCGCGGCTGCTCAGGCCGCAACTGTTGGCCAGCCTGACCTGGCGACGATTGAGCCCGAGCCGCAGTTTCCTGATGCCGGTGGTGCAGCTCGAAGGCCTGAGTGGCGAGGCACGACAACAGCGTTTGCAGGTGTTGTTGCAGCGTGACGCCGGTGCCTCGCGATGGCTGACGATCATCGGCGTGCACCTGGAAAGCGCGTTGTGGATTGGCTTGATGGTGCTGTTCTATTTGCTCTTGCCGCAACAGGTCGAACTCGACTGGAGCTGGCAGACCCTGATCACCGCCGCCACACAGGACTGGCGCTGGCTGGAACACCTGACCAACGCCTTCTACGCACTGGTGCTGGTGGTATGGGAACCGATTTACGTGGCCTGCGGCTTCAGCCTTTACCTGAACCGCCGCACGGTGCTGGAAGCCTGGGATATTGAACTGGTGTTCCGCCGCCTGCGCCAACGCTTGAGCGGTGCCGGTTTGGCCCTGCTGCTGGCAGTGTTCCTGCTGACGCCCGCGGCGCCAACCGCCTGGGCCGCCGAGCCGGTCATTTCACCCGACAGCCCGCGCCTGCTGGATCAGCCACTGACCAGCCAGGCGTCCCGGGACAGCATCAAGGCAATCCTCGACCAGCCGCCGTTCAAGAACAAGGAAACGGTCACTCGCTATCGTTTTGGTGAAGAACAGTCGACCGCCGAAGGCGCGGACGAAAGCGAAACGCCCGAATGGCTGAAGGCACTGTTCAAGCTGTTGAACAGCCAACACTTCGGCACATTGGCCACGCTGATCGAGGCCATGTTGTGGGGGACCGTGATCGCGGCCATTGGACTGTTGTTCTGGTATTACCGCGATTGGTTGCAGGCCTTTGTCAGCCGTCGACCGGCCCTGAACCGTAAAATTACCCGACCGTTACCGCAGCAGGCTTTTGGCCTGGACCTCAATCGCGAGACCCTGCCCGCCGACATCGCCGCCAGCGCCGAAAGTCTCTGGCAGTCCAACCCTCGCGAGGCGCTCGGGTTGCTCTATCGTGCCCTGCTCAGCCACTTGCTGCATGACTTCAATATTGCGCTGAAAGTCGCCGACACCGAAGGCCAGGTGCTGGCACGCGTCGAGCAATTGCAACAACCGGCCTTGCTGGCTTTCAGCAAAAACCTGACCGGTCACTGGCAGAACATGGCCTACGGGCATCGTCTGCCACCCGCGCATCTGCAACAGGAACTCTGCGACGGTTGGCGTGCCTTGTTCGGCTCGGGAGCCGCCCGATGAACCGGCAGAGGTGGCAGGCGGCCGGCGTGTTTATCGCCGTGCTGTTGGGCGCGTTGAGTGTTTACCTGTACCTCAACGCCACGCCTTACCAGGCAGAAATCGATCACGGCCCCGCTCCCGAAGCCCAGGCCAATCCTTACCTGGCCGCCGAGCACTTTCTGCGCAAACAGGGCCTGGACGTCAGCCATGCCAACAGCCTGGATATCCTGCCGACCCTGGACCCGCGTCAACACAGTCTGTTGTTGCTCGGGGACCGCTACAACATGACACCACGGCAGATTGATCAGGTGATGAACTGGACTCGCGCCGGCGGGCGCCTTTTGTTTGTTGCGCAATCGCTGTGGGATGAAAAGACCGGCCAGAGTAATGACCTGCTGCTCGACCGGGTGCAGTTGCACCAGTCGTTGAGCAAAGACCTGCGGGACCCGCCGCCCGACATCCTCGATGACCCCTACCCGAAACTGACCAAGCTGTACCTTGAAGATGAAATCGCGCCGGCTTACGCCAGCTTCGACACCGCGTTCCATCTTGAAGACCCGAAAAACCTGGCCCAGGCCTGGGCCAACAGCGGCAAGGCGACGCACATGATGCAGCTGAACCACGGGCTCGGTTCGATCATCGTGGTGACCGATGCCGACCTGTGGAAAACTCCGGCGATCGACCAATACGACAACGCCTGGCTGCTCTGGTACCTGACCGCCGACACCAAGGTCACCTTGCTGTTCAACAGCCATTACGACAGCCTGCTGACGTTGCTGCTGCGCTATTTCCCCCAGGCGTTGATCGCACTCGTCGCCCTGATCGGTCTCGGGTTTTGGCGTGTCGGCGTGCGCCACGGCCCTGTGCTGGAACCGGCTCCCAGGGCGCGCCGGCAACTTCAGGAACACCTGCGCGCCAGCGCCGATTTCATGTTGCGCCGCAAGGGCCAGGGCAACCTGCTGCACGCCTTGCAACAAGACATTCTGCGCCGCGTGCGGCACCGTCATCCCGGTTTTGAACAACTCGGCGTCGCCGAACAATGGCTGGTGCTCGCACGCCTGACCGGCCAACCCACACGCGCCATCAGCCAGGCCATGAGCCCGCGACCGAAGCAGCGGCTTTCCAGCGTTGAATTCAGCCGTCTGGTCGCCCACCTGCAAACCTTGAGGAACGCCTTATGAGTCAACAGATCGAGCCCGGCGCACCGAGTCACGCCGTGCAGCAACGCCAGCGCGCCAGCCAATTGGCCCAGGCCGTGCGCCTTGAATTGCAAAAAGCGTTGATCGGCCAGGACTCGGTTATCGACGACGTGCTCACGGCACTGATCGCCGGGGGGCACGTGCTGCTCGAAGGCGTGCCGGGACTGGGCAAGACGTTGCTGGTGCGAGCCTTGGCGCGTTGCTTCGGCGGCGAATTCGCACGCATCCAGTTCACCCCGGACCTGATGCCCAGCGACGTCACCGGCCACGCGGTGTACGACTTGCAGACCGAGCAATTCAAACTGCGCAAAGGTCCGCTGTTCACTAACCTGTTGCTGGCCGACGAAATCAACCGCGCGCCGGCGAAGACCCAGGCAGCGCTGCTCGAAGCTATGCAGGAACGCCAGGTCACCCTCGAAGGCCGTGCCCTGCCGATCGTGCAACCGTTCATGGTGCTCGCCACGCAAAACCCGATTGAACAGGAAGGCACTTACCCGCTGCCGGAAGCCGAACTCGACCGCTTCATGCTCAAGGTCCGCATGGATTACCCCGATGCGGATCAGGAGGTGGACATGGTTCGTCAGGTCAGTCGCTCGACCAGGGCCGACATGCTCGATGTTCAACCGCTGCGCACGGTATTGCAGGCCAAGGATGTGTTGGCCCTGCAACGCATCGCCAGCGATTTGCCGCTGGACGACCAGGTCCTCGACTACGCCGTGCGCCTGGCCCGCACCACCCGCAGCTGGCCAGGCCTGACCCTTGGCGCCGGGCCTCGGGCCTCCATCGCCCTGGTGCGTTGCGCCCGGGCGCGTGCCTTGCTGCGCGGCGGTGAATTCGTGATTCCGGATGACATAAAAGGCTGCGCATTGGCGGTGCTGCGCCATCGTGTGCGCATTGCGCCAGAACTGGATATTGAAGGGCTGGAAGTTGATCACGTTCTGCGCCAACTGCTCGATCAAGTGCCGGCGCCGCGCCTGTGAAACCGTCGCGCCTGCTGCTGATCTGGTTAGCCACGCTGCTGGCCATCGGCATCCTGTCGGGCACGTTAAAGGCACTGGACATCGCGCTTCCACCGAGTCTGTTGTCGATCAACTGGGGATTACTACTGGCGCTGCTCGCGTTGGCGATACTCGACGCCATCCGCCTCAAACGCCTGCCGTCTCCCCGCGTACACCGACAGATGCCGGGCAGCCTGGCGCTCGGTCGCTGGGGCGACGTGCGGCTGGAGGTCGAACATGATTTCCAGCATCCATTGAGCATCGAGGTCTTCGACCATGTGCCGGAGGGCCTGAGCTTCGAAAACCTGCCACTGTCGGTCGAGCTTCAGCCCGGTCAGCGCAGCCTGATCAACTATCGCCTGCGCCCGCTCAAGCGTGGCCACTTCAGCTTCGAATGCTGTGAAATCAGTTTGCCGAGCCCCTTGGGCCTGTGGTCCGACAAACGCCTGTCAACCGTGACCGACAACACCCGCGTCTACCCCGACTTCGCCCGCCTCTACGGCGGCCAATTGCTGGCCGTGGACAATTGGCTCAGCCAACTCGGCGTTCGCCAGCAACAGCGACGCGGCCTGGGCCTGGAGTTTCATCAGTTACGGGAATTTCGCGAAGGCGACAGCCTGCGCCAGATCGACTGGAAAGCCACTGCCCGCCAGCGCACCCCCATTGCCCGGGAATATCAGGACGAGCGCGACCAGCAGATCATTTTCATGCTCGACTGCGGCCGGCACATGCGCAGTCAGGACGGGGAGCTGGCGCATTTCGATCACGCGCTGAACGCCTGCCTGCTGCTCAGTTATATCGCCTTGCGCCAGGGCGATGCCGTCGGCTTGAGCACCTTTGCGGTCGAGCAACCGCGCTACCTCGCCCCGGTAAAAGGCACCGGGCAACTCAATGTCTTGCTCAACACGGTCTATGACCTGAAAAGCACCCAGCGCAGCGCCGACTATCAGGCGGCAACCACCCAACTGTTGGCTCGACAGAAACGCCGGGGCCTGGTGGTGCTGGTGACCAACCTGCGGGACGAAGACGACGACGAATTGCTCACTGCCGTTAAACGCCTGAGCAAACAGCATCGGGTGTTGGTGGCCAGCCTGCGCGAAGAGGTGCTCGACCGGCTACGCCAGACACCGGTGCAAACGTTGCCTGAGGCGCTGACCTATTGCGGGACGGTGGATTACTTGAACGCACGGGCCGAACTGCATGAGCGATTGAATGCGCATGGCGTGGCCGTGCTGGATGCCACCACCCGCGAACTGGGCGCTACGCTGGTGACGCGTTATCTGGAATGGAAAAAGGCCGGGGTGTTTTAGGTTGCCCGGTTTAGCGTTTATCCGTCCTGGGTGGGTTGTGTGAGCTGACGCCTTCGCGAGCAAGCCCGTTCCCACATTTGATCGATGTCGAGCAAAAATTTTGTGTACACAGTAGATCAATGTGGGAGCGGGCTTGCTCGCGAAGGCGATCGTCAAGGCACCGCTGATCTCAGGCAGACGCAGGCAACGGCTGAAAACTGAAGTACTGCTTCAGCGCATCCACCAATTGCCCATATTCCGGGGGCGCCTGTTGCAGGCTGAAGCCGGCGTCATAATGGTTGGGGGTCGCGTCTTCATGGCACCACAGGCAACACGCCCGCAGATCGATGACCTGCAGGATGCCGTCGCTGGCCGGGATTTTCAGGCGCAAATCGAAATCGGCGCCGATCATCATCGGCAATTGGCTGATGAGCATCAATCCGTGCTCGGAAACGTTGCCCAGATAACCAATCGGTTTATCGGTGACGCTGTTGAACACTTTCAGAAAATACGGCAGTTGATGCCGCTCGATCCGGCGGTCGGTAAACATGCTGAATTCGCTATGCAAGGCCCTTAAGCAGGACCGCACTAATGCTTCGGAACGAGCCTGCATCAACGATGCTGGCCGCTCTCCCCGATCCCGGTGCGACAATCCAACAAACCACCGCCGCTGACTTCTGCCAGTTTCAGGTATTACCTCGGTTTAGAAAAAACACTCTAAAAACGATTTATTCGACTATAGCTCACCACCGCCGGTCGGCCAGCGAATGAATGAGAACCGCAATCAAAACCGGGTCGGGCGCACGACAGCGGCGGAACGTAACGGGTAGTGACCCAGGCTCTGCAACGTTTCCAGGCGCGCATGGGCACGATAGGCGTATTCGCTTTGCGGGTACGACGCAATGATGAATTGATACGTCTGGGCCGCATCGACAAACAGCTTCTGCCGCTCCAGGCACAAACCGCGCAACATCGACACTTCCGGCCATACATAAGGCCGCGCACGGCTGGCGCGTTCGACTTTGGACAGTTCGAGTGTCACCTGCTCGCAATTGCCTCGGTCGTAAGCGCTGTAGGCATTGTTCAAATGATGGTTCATCGAGAAACGGGTGCAACCCGTAACGCTGAGGGCAAGGGCGGCAATGAGCACGAATCGCATGGGGATCTCCTGTCTTGAGCTCTGTATCGACCCGTTGGCGGAAATCTTCAGGATGCCTGTATAACGAAAGTTGCGCGTTTCAAAGAAACAACGAATAAGTAGTGCACACGAACAATGACTACAACTTCCGACCATAGTAGCCTCACTCAGCGCTTGAACTCAGGAGTCTATGCATGTCCGTCCGTCGCACCAAAATCGTCGCTACCCTTGGCCCGGCCAGTAACTCGCCGGAAGTTCTCGAACAGCTGATTCTGGCTGGCCTGGACGTCGCCCGCCTGAACTTCTCCCACGGCACCCCCGACGAGCACAAGGCTCGCGCGAAGCTGGTGCGTGACCTCGCGGCCAAGCACGGCCGCTTCGTCGCCCTGCTGGGTGACCTGCAAGGCCCGAAAATCCGTATCGCCAAATTCGCCAACAAGAAGATCGAGCTGAAGATCGGTGATCAATTCACCTTCTCCACCAGCCATCCTCTGACCGAAGGCAACCAGCAAGTGGTCGGCATCGACTACCCGGACCTGGTCAAAGACTGCGGCGTGGGCGACGAGCTGCTGCTCGACGACGGTCGCGTGGTGATGCGCGTTGATACCGCCACGGCCACCGAACTGCATTGCACCGTACTGATCGGCGGTCCGCTGTCGGACCACAAAGGCATCAACCGTCGCGGTGGCGGCCTGACTGCACCGGCCCTGACCGAGAAAGACAAGGCCGACATCAAGCTCGCCGCTGAAATGGAAGTCGATTACCTCGCGGTCTCCTTCCCGCGTGATGCCGCCGACATGGAATACGCCCGTCAACTGCGCGACGAAGCCGGCGGTACTGCCTGGCTGGTGGCGAAGATCGAACGTGCCGAAGCCGTGGCTGACGACGAAACCCTCGACGGCCTGATCAAGGCGTCCGACGCGGTGATGGTTGCCCGTGGTGACCTCGGTGTGGAAATCGGCGACGCCGAGCTGGTGGGCATTCAGAAGAAAATCATTCTGCACGCACGCCGCCATAACAAGGCGGTGATCGTCGCGACCCAGATGATGGAGTCGATGATCCAGAACCCGATGCCGACCCGCGCCGAAGTGTCCGACGTGGCCAACGCCGTGCTCGACTACACCGACGCCGTGATGCTCTCGGCTGAAAGTGCTGCCGGCCTGTACCCGCTGGAAGCTGTGCAAGCCATGGCGCGTATCTGCATCGGCGCTGAAAAGCACCCGACCAGCAAGACCTCCAGCCACCGCATCGGCAAGGAATTCCAGCGCTGCGACGAGAGCATTGCACTGGCGACCATGTACACCGCCAACCACTTCCCGGGCGTGAAGGCGATCATCGCCCTGACCGAAAGTGGCTACACCCCGCTGATCATGTCGCGCATCCGTTCCTCGGTGCCGATCTACGCGTTCACGCCACACCGCGAAGCCCAGGCTCGTGCGGCGATGTTCCGTGGTGTGTACACCATCCCGTTCGACCCGGCTTCTCTGGCACCGAACGAAGTCAGCCAGAAGGCGATCGACGAGCTGGTCAAGCGCGGCGTGGTTGAGAAAGGCGACTGGGTCATCCTGACCAAGGGCGACAGCTACCACACCACCGGCGGCACCAACGGGATGAAAATCCTGCACGTTGGCGACCCGATGGTCTGAGTGATCGGTTGCTGAAAAACAAAAGCCCCGCCATGGTGAATGGCGGGGCTTTTGCGTTTCTGGTCCGGACAATGTGTTGTCTGGGCTGCCGCCTTCGCGAGCAAGCCCGCTCCCACATTTAACCGAGTTATTCCAACAGGAATGCAGTCGAATGTGGGAGCGGGCTTGCTCGCGAAGGGGCCGGCCCAGTCACCAAAAAATCAATGCCGCTTGATGAACCCGGTCAACGCCGCCACCGCTTCCGGCGAACGCAGCCGCTGGGTGAACAGTGCAGCCTCTTCTTCGATGGCCTTGCGCAGCGGCTCGCGGTCCGGGGCTTTCATCAATTGTTTGCTGATGCGCACCGCCTCCGCTGGCAGCGACTCGAAGCGCAACGCCATCTCCCGCGCCTTGGCCAACGCCGCTTCGCCACTGCTCAATGCTTCGGTCGCAATGCCCCACGCGGCCGCCTGTTCACCACTGAAACCTTCGCCGAGCAGCAACAGCTCCGCCGCTTTGGCGTGGCCGAGCAATCGCGGCAGGATCAGGCTGGAACCGAATTCCGGGCAGAGCCCGAGGTTGACGAACGGCATGCGTAACCGCGCGTCCGCGCTGACATACACCAGATCGCAATGCAGCAGCAGCGTCGTGCCAATACCCACCGCGGCGCCGGCCACAGCGGCGATCACCGGTTTGCGGCATTCAAGCAGCGTCAGCATGAACTGAAACACCGGGCTGTCGAGGTCGCTCGGAGGTTGTTGAAGGAAATCGGCGATGTCGTTGCCCGCGGTGAAGCACTCGCTTGAACCGGTGATCAGCACTGCGTTGATTTCGGGGTCGGTGTCCGCCTGCTTCAACGCTTCGGCCAGATGGCTGTACATGGCGCGGGTCAGGGCGTTTTTCTTGTCGGGGCGGTTCAGGCGCAGGGTCAGCAGGCCCCGTTCGCGCTCAACAGTGATGGCATCGGTCATGGCAGGTCTCGCGTCTGAAAAGTCAGCGCTCAACCGCGAGGCAGGAAAACATCGGCCAGCAGTTGATTGCGCGGCAGTCCCGCCAGGTACAGGCGCCGGGCAAAGGCGTCGACACTATCGGGGGCCCCGCAGAGTAAGGCTTGGGTTTGCCGGGAAACAAGCCGCAGTTGTGCCAAAGCGTCTGGCAACTCGGCCGGGGTCCACAGCTCGATGCTCAGATTCGGGCGGCTCGCGGCCATGGCTTGCAGGGGTTTGGCCAGGTAATGCTCCTCGGCATCATGGGCCAGGTGAATCACGCGGATGGCGCCCTGGTGATCCTGGCGCAGTGCTTCGCGCAAGACGCCGAACAATGGCCCCAATCCAGTACCGGCGGCCATCAGCCAGAGCGGTCGGGTGTGCCAGTCCGCGTCGTAATGCAAGGCGCCGCCGCGCAACTCGCCGAGGCGGATCGAATCGCCGATCCGCAATTGCCGGGCCGCATCGCTGAACGCCCCCGATTGGCGGCAATCGAGATGGAATTCCAGAAATCGGTCGTCGCCCGGCAGGCTGGCCAGGGAATACGGTCGGGCAACGAGGCCCGCCCACAACACCAGATGTTGCCCGGCGCTGTAGCGCAACGGACGCTGCGGAGTCAGGCGCAAACGCAACACGCTGGCGCTCAGCCAATCAACCGCCGCCACCTCGGCCGGGCGACCGTCCAGTTGCGGGTCAAAGGTGTGAATCTGTAAATCCTCGACCACTTGGCACTGGCACGCCAGGCGCCAACCTTGCTGACGCTGTTCGGCGCTCAAGGCATCGGGGCGGCTGTCGCTGGGCAGCCCTTGCACACACTGCACCAGGCACGCATGGCAACTGCCGGCGCGACAACTATAGGGCACCGATACGCCGTTCTGATTCAGTGCATCGAGCAGGTTGCTGCCCGCCGCCACCGACCATTGGCGCTCGCCGACGCGCAGTTCAGGCATCGACGTTCTCCCACGCCGCCGCGCAACGATTGCGGCCGTCACGCTTGGCCCGATAGAGCGCCTGATCGGCCCGCTGCAAGGCGTCGTCGAGGTCGTCGCCCAACTCCAGCAACGTCATGCCCGCCGACAAACTCAGATGGCTGACATTCAGGCCGATCAGTTCGACATCGGTGAAGGCAATCCGCAGCCGCTCGCAGCACGAAGTCAGGCGTTCGGCGTTGCAGTCGGGCAACAGCAACACGAATTCTTCACCGCCGTAGCGGGCCAGAACATCACCCTCGCGCAAGCAAGCGGTGGCCACGGCGGCAAAGGCTTGCAGCACCTGATCGCCAGCGGCGTGGCCGTGCACATCGTTGATGCGTTTGAAATGGTCGAGGTCGATCAGCGCCAGGCCGTGCACGACATCGGCGTCCATGGCGTTGAGCTCGCGGGAGGCCAGGCGCAGGAAGTGCCGGCGATTGAACAACCCGGTCAGCTCGTCGGTGGCGACCAGGTCTTCGAGCTGGCGCATCATCCCGCGCAGCGTGTCCTGGTGCGCCTGCAAAGCAAAACGCCGTTGGCGCATGCGTTGTCGCGAAGCCTGGACGTAACGGGCATACAGCTCCAGCCAGACCAGCACAATATACAGCACGCACACCTGCAACGCCGCCAGCGCCGGGTCGAGCAACTGGAAGTGGTAGCCCTCCCACAGCGTGATCGCGCTGAAACTGAAGAACACCAACACTGCACAACGCAGGAAGGCCCGGCGCGACAGGTGGAACAGGCCGAACAGCAGGATCAGCACGTAGAACACCAGAAACGCGCCACGGGCCTCGTCAAGGTTGGCGATCAGCCAGGTTTGCCAGCCCAGGCCCAACAACACCTGGACTTCGGTCAGGCTGGGGTCGGAAAAACGTAAATTGCAGCCGCTGTAAAACACGGCAAACAAGGCGCCCTGGCTGATGACGACCAGTGCACTGCCGACGGCCACGCTGGACAGCGGTTGATCGTAATGCCCGGTAAAAAACGCCAGCCACAGTAGCAGCAAGGCCAGGGCGTAGGTGCCGGCTGCGAGGGCAAAGCGTTTGAGCAAAAGGCGCTGGATAGCGTTATGGGTCAATCGTTGACTCACCGTGCGAAAGGAGACTGTCAGAGTGTCCTACTCTACAGGCCGGCTGCCACTTTAGTGGCGCGACCGATAAATGACCATTCAATTTTCAGGGCGAAAAAACTGCTGGCTCAACCACGACCCGGATTCCCGCAAATTTTCACATAAACCTGTGGGAGCGGGCTTGCCCGCGATGGGGCCATCACCTTCACCCTTTATGTCGAATGCTGGACCGCCATCGCGGGTTCAGCTGCGTCGCCGGCTTATGCGACCAACGATTGAATGTCGGCGGGTGTTTACGGGACCGAGGCGCGTTATACTGCCGCGCCTTTTTAGCGTCGCGCCAGCATGCCCGGCGTGCCTTGAAAGGTGCTTGCAACCGACCGATGCACCCAAGCTGCAAGCACCTTATTGAATGTTCCCGTCTTTTAGAGGAGCGCGACTCATGACCGTGATCAAGCAAGACGACCTGATTCAGAGCGTTGCTGACGCCCTGCAGTTCATTTCCTATTACCACCCCGTTGACTTCATCCAGGCGATGCACGAGGCCTACCTGCGTGAAGAATCGCCGGCAGCTCGCGATTCGATGGCGCAGATCCTGATCAATTCGCGCATGTGCGCCACCGGCCACCGCCCGATCTGCCAGGACACCGGCATCGTGACGGTGTTCGTTCGTGTGGGCATGGACGTGCGTTGGGATGGCGCCACCATGGGCCTGGACGACATGATCAACGAAGGCGTGCGCCGGGCTTACAACCTGCCGGAAAACGTCCTGCGTGCCTCGATCCTCGCCGACCCGGCGGGCGCTCGCAAGAACACCAAGGACAACACCCCGGCCGTTATCCACTACTCCATCGTTCCGGGTAACACCGTGGAAGTGGACGTGGCGGCCAAGGGCGGCGGTTCCGAGAACAAGTCGAAGATGGCCATGCTCAACCCGTCCGACTCGATCGTCGACTGGGTGCTGAAGACTGTTCCGACCATGGGCGCCGGCTGGTGCCCACCGGGCATGCTCGGCATCGGTATCGGCGGCACCGCCGAGAAAGCGGCGGTCATGGC
This sequence comes from Pseudomonas sp. NPDC086251, assembly GCF_044746405.1. Classification (NCBI taxonomy): domain Bacteria; kingdom Pseudomonadati; phylum Pseudomonadota; class Gammaproteobacteria; order Pseudomonadales; family Pseudomonadaceae; genus Pseudomonas; species Pseudomonas sp. NPDC086251. Next base: position 26,173 of record NZ_JBIVBY010000047.1, on the reverse strand, counting down.
CAAGGAAGTGTTGATGGAATCCATCGACATCCACGAGCTGAAAAAGCGCGGCCCGTCCAACCGTATCGAAGAGATGCGCCTGGAGCTGTTCGAGAAGGTCAACCAACTGGGCATCGGCGCCCAGGGCCTGGGTGGCCTGACGACCGTGCTCGATGTGAAGATCATGGATTACCCGACCCACGCCGCTTCGTTGCCGGTGTGCATGATCCCGAACTGCGCCGCCACTCGTCACGCGCATTTCGTGCTCGACGGTTCCGGCCCGGCCTCGCTGGAAGCGCCACCGCTGGACGCCTACCCGGAAATCGTCTGGGAAGCCGGTCCATCGGCCCGCCGTGTCAACCTCGACACCCTGACCCCGGAAGACGTGCAGAGCTGGAAGCCGGGCGAAACCGTCCTGCTCAACGGCAAGATGCTCACCGGTCGCGACGCGGCGCACAAGCGCATGATCGAGATGCTGAACAAGGGTGAAACCTTGCCGGTGGACCTCAAGGGTCGCTTCATCTACTACGTCGGCCCGGTCGATCCGGTGCGCGAAGAAGTGGTGGGCCCTGCCGGTCCGACCACCGCGACGCGGATGGACAAGTTCACCCGTCAGATCCTCGAGCAAACCGGCCTGCTGGGCATGATCGGCAAATCCGAGCGCGGCCCGACCGCCATCGACGCGATCAAAGACCACAAAGCCGTGTACCTGATGGCTGTCGGCGGCGCGGCTTACCTGGTGGCGCAAGCCATCAAGAAATCCCGCGTGGTGGCGTTCGCCGAACTGGGCATGGAAGCGATCTACGAGTTCGACGTCAAGGACATGCCCGTCACTGTTGCAGTCGACAGCAACGGCGAGTCGGTCCACATTACCGGTCCTGCCATCTGGCAGAAAAAGATCAGTGAAAGCCTGGCGGTGGAAGTGCAGTAAGCGCTTCGACTGATCCAGCAAAGGCGACAGGGCTTACCCTGTCGCCTTTTTTATTGCCCACCCACTCCCCTGTAGGAGCGAGCTTGCTCGCGATGGAGTGTCAGTCGACACCTGTTTAGCTGACACACCTTCGCGAGCAAGCTCGCTCCTACAGAGGGACATGTTATCGTGCGGCCCCCTGTAATCATTGTGTTATGCCCCGCATGTTCGAGTCTTCCCGCCCCCTGCGCCTGACGCTGTACACCTTGCTCATCCTGGCCGGCACCGCCATCGCCGCCACCTTCGCCATGCGACACGCCGAGCGCCAGGCCCTGGTGGAAGACGCCGCCCGCGCCAATCAGCAATTGGCGCTGTACGCCACATCGCTGCACACCTTGATCGAACGCTACCGCGCCCTGCCCGCCGTGCTGGCGCTGGACCCGCAATTGCGCTCGGCGCTCAACGGCCCGGTGACGCCCGAACAGCAGGATGCACTGAACCGCAAACTGGAAAAGATCAACGGCGCCGCCGAGTCCTCAACCCTCGAATTGCTCGATCACACCGGCCTCGCCGTGGCCGCGAGCAACTGGCGTTTGCCCAGCAGTTACGTCGGCCACAATTACGGTTTTCGCCCCTATTTCAGCCAGACCCGCACCCAAGGCACCGGGCGTTTCTACGCCGTGGGGGTGACCAGCGGTATTCCGGGTTACTTCCTCTCCAGCGCCGTCACCAACGACGATGGCCAGTTTCTCGGCGCGATGGTGGTGAAACTCGAATTCCCCGAGCTCGAACGCGAATGGCGCCAGGGCAGCGACACGCTGCTGGTCAGCGATGCGCGCGGGATCATCTTCATCGCCAACCAGACGGGCTGGCGCTATCGCCTGTTGAAACCGCTGAACGACAGCGATCACGCCGAACTCAAGGTCACCCGCCAATACGACAAGCAGCCGCTGACGCTGCTGGATTATCACTCGCTGCGACGTTTCGACGACAACAGTGACCTGGCGCGGGTCGATGGCCCCGACGGCAAGGCCGATTACCTGTGGGAATCCCTGCCGCTGAGCGCCGAAGGCTGGACGCTGCACCTGTTGCGCCGCCCGCAAGTGGCGTTCGAAGACAGTCGCAACGCCGCACTGGCCGCCGCCGGTGTGTGGCTGACGCTGGTGTTCCTGCTGCTGTTTCTCAACCAGCGCTGGCGCCTGGCGAAAATGCGCCAGCGCAGCCGCGAAGAGCTCGAACAACTGGTGGAAGAACGCACACGCGACTTGCGCACGGCCCAGGACGGTCTGGTGCAATCGGCCAAGCTCGCCGCGCTTGGGCAGATGTCTGCCGCGCTGGCCCACGAAATCAATCAGCCGCTGACCGCCCAGCGTATGCAGCTTGCGACGCTGCGGCTGCTGCTCGATCACGGCCGGGTCGACGACGCCTACAAGGCGCTCAAACCGGTGGATGACATGCTGACGCGCATGGCCGCCCTCACCGGCCACCTGAAAACCTTTGCCCGCAAAAGCCCCAGCGGTCTGCGTGAACGCCTGGACCTGGCGGCGGTGGTGGATCAATCATTGCAACTGCTCGACACCCGGCTGCGCGACGAACAGGTCAGCACCGTGCTGCACCTGACGCGTCCGGCCTGGGTGCGTGGCGACGCGATTCGTCTGGAACAGGTGCTGATCAACCTGCTGCGCAACGCCCTCGATGCGATGCACGATAAAGCCTGCAAACGCCTGGAGATCCGTCTCGAAGCCGACGAGCAACTGTGGCGCCTGACCGTTGCCGATAACGGCGGCGGCATCGCCGAAGAAAATCTGTCGAAGGTCTTCGATCCGTTTTTCACCACCAAACCGGTGGGTGATGGCCTGGGCATCGGGCTGGCGGTATCGTTCGCCATTGTTCACGAATCAGGCGGTCGCCTGAGTGTGGAAAATCAGGGCAACGGCGCGGCGTTTACCCTCACCCTGCCGATCGATCTGGAGGCTCATGGCTCATGCTGAATTCAGTGATGGTGGTCGACGACGAAAGCAGCATCCGCAGCGCCGTCGAACAATGGCTGAGCCTGTCGGGTTTCGACGTGCAGCTGTTCAGCCGCGCCGATGAGTGCCTGGCGCAGTTGCCCGGGCATTTCCCCGGAGTGATTCTCAGCGACGTGCGCATGCCCGGCATGAGCGGCCTGGAATTGCTGAGCGAAGTTCAGCGGCGCGATCCCGACTTGCCGGTGATCCTGCTGACCGGCCACGGCGATGTGCCGATGGCCGTCGACGCCATGCGCGATGGCGCCTACGACTTCCTCGAAAAGCCTTTCAGCCCCGAAACCCTGTTGGGCAGCCTGCGCCGAGCGTTGGAAAAACGCCAGCTGGTGCTGGAAAACCGGGCACTGCACGAGCTGGCCGATAACCGCAGCAAACTCGATGCAACGCTGTTGGGTGTGTCCCGTGGCTTGCAGACGTTGCGCCGGCAAGTGCTGGATTTGGCGGCGTTGCCGGTCAACGTGCTGATTCGTGGTGAAACCGGCAGCGGCAAGGAACTGGTTGCCCGTTGCCTGCATGACTTCGGGCCCCGCGCCGACAAGCCGTTTGTGGCGCTGAACTGCGCGGCGATCCCCGAGCAACTGTTCGAGGCCGAACTGTTCGGGCATGAGAGCGGTGCATTCACCGGCGCTTCGGGCAAGCGCATCGGCAAGCTTGAATACGCCGATGGCGGCACGCTGTTTCTCGATGAAATCGAAAGCATGCCCCTGGCCCAGCAGGTGAAACTGCTGCGGGTGTTGCAGGAGCAGAAGCTGGAGCGGCTGGGGTCGAATCAGAGCATCCGCGTGGATTTACGGATCATTGCCGCGACCAAACCGGATCTGCTCGATGAAGCACGGGCCGGACGTTTTCGCGAGGATCTGGCCTATCGGTTGAACGTGGCGGAGTTGCGTCTGCCACCGTTGCGCGAGCGTCGCGAAGACATTCCGTTGTTGTTCGAGACGTTTGCGCAGAATGCCGCCGAGCGTTTGGGCCGCACGTTCCCGCCGTTGAGCGGCCCGCAGTTGAGCCATTTGCTGAGCCACGACTGGCCGGGAAATGTGCGCGAACTGGCGAACGTCGCCGAGCGCCAGGTGTTGGGGCTGGGCGAGCCAGTACCGGCGGGCATTGATCCCGGGCAGTCGCTGGCGGCCCAGCAGGAAGCGTTTGAAGCCCACTGCTTGCGCGCGGCGTTGACCCGGCATAAAGGCGATGTGAAGGCGGTGCTCGAAGAGCTGCAACTGCCACGCCGAACCTTTAATGAAAAGCTGCAGCGGCATGGCCTGACACGCGAGATGTTTTTGCCCGTCAGTTGATTTTTGTAGTGTTTGATCGGGCCCCTTCGCGAGCAAGCCCGCTCCCACATTTAACCGAGTTCCATCAGATCAATACGGTCGAATGTGGGAGCGGGCTTGCTCGCGAAGGGGCCAGTGCAAGCACCTTCAATCCACGAGCCGGGTAAGCGATTTTCCGCTCGCCCCCAACATCAAATAAGCGGATTTCCGCTCACAAAACCCGCTAACCCCCTCTAAACCGGCCTTCCTTCGATTGGCACAGCTCCTGCTATAGCCCTGGCAGGCTGCGTTTGAACGCGCTCCACAAAAACAATTAAACGAAGGATCCTTCAATGGATAACTCCAATACCCTGCCGCTTGGGTCGGCTGCCGTGCCGGCCAAAGCAAGAACCACGTCCAGCCGCATCAAATCGATCTTCAGTGGCTCGGTCGGCAACATGGTCGAGTGGTATGACTGGTACGTCTATGCCGCCTTCTCCCTGTACTTCGCCAAGGCCTTTTTCCCCAAGGGCGACACCACCGCACAACTGCTGAACACCGCTGCGATCTTTGCCGTGGGCTTCCTGATGCGTCCGATCGGCGGCTGGCTGATGGGCCTGTATGCCGACAAAGTCGGGCGCAAAAAGGCCTTGATGGCGTCGGTGTACCTGATGTGCTTCGGCTCCCTGCTGATCGCCCTCAGCCCCGGTTATGAAACCATCGGCATCGGCGCGCCGATCCTCCTGGTGTTCGCGCGTTTGCTGCAAGGCCTGTCGGTCGGTGGCGAATACGGCACCTCGGCGACGTACCTCAGCGAGATGGCGACCAAGGAACGTCGCGGCTTCTTCTCCAGTTTCCAGTACGTGACCCTGATCTCCGGCCAGCTCATCGCGCTGGGCGTGCTGATCGTGCTGCAAAACGTGCTGACCACCGAAGAATTGTATGCCTGGGGCTGGCGTATCCCGTTTGCCATCGGCGCCCTGTGTGCCGTGGTCGCGCTCTACCTGCGTCGTGGCATGGAAGAAACCGAGTCGTTCACCAAGAAAGCCAAGGCCAAGGAAAGCGCGATGCGCACCTTGATGCGCCATCCAAAGGAACTGATGACCGTGGTCGGCCTGACCATGGGCGGCACCCTGGCGTTCTACACCTACACCACGTACATGCAGAAATACCTGGTGAACACCGTCGGCATGAGCATCTCCGACTCCACCACGATTTCCGCCGCCACGCTGTTCCTGTTCATGTGCCTGCAACCGCTGGTGGGCGGGCTGTCGGACAAGATCGGTCGCCGGCCAATCCTGATTGCCTTCGGCATTCTGGGGACGCTGTTCACCGTGCCGATCCTCACCACCCTCCATACCATCACCACCTGGTGGGGCGCGTTCTTCCTGATCATGGCAGCGCTGATCATCGTCAGCGGCTACACCTCGATCAACGCCGTGGTCAAAGCTGAACTGTTCCCGACTGAAATCCGTGCGCTGGGCGTTGGTTTGCCGTATGCCTTGACCGTGTCGATCTTCGGCGGTACCGCTGAATACATCGCGCTGTGGTTCAAGAGCATTGGCATGGAAACCGGTTACTACTGGTATGTCACTGCCTGTATTGCCGTGTCGTTGCTGGTCTATGTGACCATGAAAGACACCCGCAAGCATTCGCGGATCGAGACCGACTGATAGTAAGGATGAGGTCGGCTGTGCCGGCCTCTTCGCGAGCAGGCTCGCTCCCACAGGGTTCTGGTGTATGCAGATCCAATGTGGGAGCGAGCCTGCTCGCGAAGGCCGCACCTCGGTATCAAGACAACCTCGCTACACCCCTCCAGCAGATAACGATCGGTTAATGCTCCAGCAGCATTCTGCAACTGACCGCATCCATATCAACGCGGCGCACGTATATCCGTTACAGGCCCTGAATCAGCGCCTGAACCGTATTCACTGCGAACGAATCTGGAGTACACATCATGAAAATCCAATTGATCCTCGCCTTGGCCCTTTCCGTACTGGCCGCCAATACCTTCGCTGCCGACGGATACGACAAAACCGGCTCGGCCTCTTTCGCCTCCGAAGCCAGCGCCGCCATCGAGCGCACCCACTCGGACACCTATGCCGCCGACGGCTTCGATAAAACCGGCACCGCAGAGGCTATAGGTTGAATGCTGAACATAAATCCCGAAATTGACACAAAACCTGTAGGAGCGAGGCTTGCCCGCGAAGGCGACTTCACATCCAACAAATCAACTGACTGACACACCGCCTTCGCGGGCAAGCCTCGCTCCTACAGGGATCTGGGTGACTGGAAATTAACCGTTCGTCCTTGCACTATGGCGCGATCCCGAATGAAGCCTCAGGAACGCCTTCCATGCCCGACGACATCCACTACTACGAACCCGCCAACGGCCACGGCCTGCCCCACGACCCGTTCAACGCCATCGTCGGCCCGCGCCCCATCGGCTGGATTTCTTCGCAGGATGCCGAGGGTCGCCTGAACCTGGCGCCCTACAGTTTCTTCAACGCCTTCAACTACATTCCGCCGATCGTTGGTTTTTCCAGCGTCGGGCGCAAAGACAGCTTGAACAACATCGAACAGACCGGCGAATTCGCCTGGAACCTGGCGACCCGGCCATTGGCCGAGCGAATGAACCAGAGCAGCGCCATGGTCCCGCCCGACACCAACGAATTCGAGCTGTCCGGGCTGACGCCGGTTGCCTCGACCCTCATTCAAGTGCCACGGGTGGCCGAAAGTCCGGTGTCCTTCGAGTGCAAGGTCACGCAGATCATTCAGTTGCAGCGGGCCGACGGAAACGTGGTGCCGAGCTGGCTGATTCTCGGCGAAGTGGTCGCCGTGCATATCGCCAAATGGCTGTTGAAGGATGGTGTGTACGACACCGCCGCGGCAGAACCGATTCTGCGCGGCGGCGGGCCAGCGGATTATTTCCAGCTGGGGCCTGAGGCATTGTTCAAAATGTATCGCCCGGGGGCGAAAAAATAACTTACCAGAGCAGGTCAGCGTCTTCTTTGACGTCTTTGAGGCGGGTCAGCTCTTTGGCGGCGGCCAGATCGGCTTCGTTTGCAGTCTTGAAGATTTGCTCCTCAAGCACCTTATGAAAACGCGGCGCACCGGTGCCACCGATGGCTTTGACGGCGATCGCGGCGTGGTAGCCACCCTCGCCCGGTACTACAGCGGAAACAGCTTCGAAATGATCAAAGGCTTTACGTGCCATGTCGCGGATCCTGGCTGATTGAGAATGGGGCCAAACCCTCAACCGGCCAGTTTGTGTACCGGTGCCTGTGGGTGACCGAGTGCTTGTGCTGCCGACACTTCCCGGAAGGTATGGAAATCCAGGCTGTTGACCACCAGGTCTTGCACCAACTCGGCAAAAACCTGCATGGCCGGGCTACCGAAATAAGCCGTCATGGCCTGCTGGCTGGTCCAGAAACCGGACACCAGCCACAACTCGGGATCGCATTGCGAATGCTGCAAGGCAAAGCTCAGGCAACCCGGCGCGGTGCGGGACGGCTCGATCAAGGCGCTCAGGCGCGCACCGAGTTCCGACGAACGCCCGGCGCGGGCACGGACAAAGGCCATATGACTGACGGGGATCTGCGTAGACATGTTCAACCCTCCCAGGTAGTCGACCGCAGCCGTGGGGCGGGCTGCGACAGGATCAAAGGTTAAGGGCGCCCGGTCCATTGCGGTTAGTCGATTCCTGCCGCCGTATTGCACAATCCTGCGCGGCTTCAAGAGAAACCTGTAACAACCTGTAAACGCATACCCATCAACGAAACGTGGCTTTCAAGCAAGTTTGCCTGGGGCTGCCCTGATGTAGAGGCACGGCGGCTGCACTCAGTGCAGAATCAGGCAAGCTTGAGGCAGGATGTGTCTACCGCTTCGTCTTGCACAAATTTAAGCTCGACTCATTACCCATGCCCCACCGAGGATGCCGTGCATGTCGTCGCTCGATCACTTTCAAGCCCCGCTGGACGCCGATATGGAGAAACAGCGCGCAGAACTGGCCGCGATCATCCGTCGCAACACGATGGAGGATGGCAATTATGCGACTGCCGTCGGCTCGCTGTTTATGGCGAAACACAGCCAGTCCCATGACTTTGCCCCGGTACTGGCGCAACCCGCGTTGTGCATCATGGCGCAGGGGAGCAAAGAGGTCAGGCTGGCCGACGAATATTTCAATTACGACCCACTGAATTACCTGGTGGTCTCGGTTTCGATGCCGCTGAGCGGGCGGGTGGTGAATGTTACGTCTGAAGAACCGATCCTCTCGGTGCGACTGGACATTGATCCGGCGGAAATCACTGCGCTGATTGCCGATGCCGGCCCCTTGGGCGTACCGACCCGCCCTACCGGCCGCGGCCTGTATGTCGAACGGATCGACACGGCGATGCTCGACGCCGTGCTGCGCCTGGCGCGCCTGCTGGACACGCCGAAAGACATCGCCATGCTCGCGCCGCTGATTCGTCGGGAGATTCTCTATCGGTTGTTGCGCAGCCCGCAGGGCTATCGGCTGTACGAAATTGCCATCGCCAATAGCCAGAGCCACCGCATCAGCCAGGCAATCAAATGGCTCAACGGCAATTTCGAGCAGCCGCTGCGCATCGATGATCTGGCCAAGGAAGTGAACCTGAGCGTGTCGACGTTGCATCACCGGTTCAAGGCGATGACGGCGATGAGCCCGTTGCAGTATCAGAAGCAGCTGCGATTGCAGGAAGCGCGGCGGCTGATGCTGGCGGAGGGGCTGGAAGCGTCAGCAGCGGGGTATCGCGTCGGGTATGAAAGCCCGTCGCAGTTTAGCCGGGAGTACAGCCGCTTGTTCGGGGCGCCGCCACTCCGGGATTTGGCGCGGTTGCGGTTGTCGGTTTGATTCAGTTTTTGTGATGCTGCGACTGACGCCTTCGCGAGCAAGCCCGCTCCCACATTTGACCGAGTTCCTTCATGAGAATGCGGTCAAATGTGGGAGCGGGCTTGCTCGCGAAGAGGCCAGTACAGTCAACCCACCTCTAAGGGTCAGGCCCCGAGGACGCGGCAAGACTCGGCCGGAAGGGTCACCGACACCGGGTTGCCAATGCTCAACCCAAAGCCCTGGCACGGCGTGCTCAGCGCGGTAAACGAAACCCCTGAACACTCCACGGTCGTTTCAATCGTCGCGCCGATATCGCGCACGAACGTCACCTTGCCCAGCAAGCGATTACCCGCCGTTGCCTGCGGATGCGACAGTTGCAGGTCTTCAGGGCGAATCAGCATCTTCACTTTCTCACCGACCACAATGCTGCTGCAGATCGGCACTTCCAGCGCATCGCCACCGGGCAAGCTGATCTTGCCGTTGCCCAGCGCAGTCGCCGGGAAGATGTTGCCCGAACCGATAAAGTCCGCGACGAACTCGTTGGCCGGGTGCCGGTAAATCTCGATCGGCGTCCCCACTTGCTGCACGCGATGCTCGCCCAACACGACGACGATATCGGCCATGGTCATGGCTTCACGCTGGTCGTGGGTCACCATGATGGTGGTGATGTTCAAGCGCTGTTGCAGTTGACGGATTTCCACCTGCATCGATTCGCGCAGCTTGGCATCCAGCGCCGACAGCGGTTCGTCGAGCAGGAGGATTTTCGGGTGGTTGGCAATCGCCCGGGCAATCGCCACGCGCTGACGCTGGCCACCGGACAGTTTCGCCACCGGGCGATCAATCATTTCCTGCAATTGAATCAGCTCAAGCAACTCCACCACCCGCGCTTGCTGATCAGCCTTGCTGACCCCGCGCAGTTTCAGCGGATAAGCGATGTTCTCGCCGACCGTCATGTGCGGAAACAGCGCCAGGGATTGGAACACCATGCCGAAGTTGCGCTGGTGCGCCGGGGTGTGGCCGATGTCTTCACCGTCCAGGCGAATCTCGCCGCCGCTGAGGGTTTCGAGCCCGGCGATCATCCGCAGCAAAGTGGTTTTGCCGCAACCCGAAGGGCCGAGGAAACACACCAGTTTGCCTTCCGGCAAATGCAGGTTCACATCCTTTACCGCGCAGGCCGAGCCGTAATGTTTCTCGACGTTTTCCAGAATCAGACCAGTCATGTTGCACCTCAAGAATCAGAACGAAACGCCACCTTCACCAACCAGCTTCTCCAACGCCCAGATCAGGACGAAGTCGATCAGCACGATCAGCACGGCAAACGAAAATACGGTGGGGTCGAGCGAAGACACGGTGCGGCTGTACATCCAGATCGGCACGGTCATGACGTCGATGGTGTAGAGGAAATAGGTCACGGTGAACTCGTTGAACGAGACGATGAACGCCAGCAGCATCCCCGCCAGAATCCCCGACTTCATCAGCGGCACCACCACATCGACAATCGCCCGCAGCGGTGAAGCGCCGAGCATTTGCGCAGCCTCTTCGACTTCGCTGCCGATGGAGAGCATCGCCGCGGTGCAGTTTTTCACCACGAACGGCAAGGCCAGGATCACGTGGGCAATCACCAGTCGCGAGGTGGTCATCTGGAACGGCAGGCTGTCGAACACCAGCAGCAACGCCAGCCCCAACACTACCATCGGAAACACCAGCGGCAGCGACATCAATTGCAGCGCCACGGCCTTGCCGCGAAACTCGCAACGGGTCAGCGCGTAAGCCGCCGGCACCGCGACGAGGGTGGCGAAGACCATGGTCAGGCACGCCACCATCAGGCTGGTGGTCATGGCTTTGCCCAGGCTCAGCACATCGCTGGAATCCGGCGACACGAAGGTGTGCCAGGCGGCTTTGTACCATTGCAGGCTGTAGCTGCTCGGCGGGAAGTCGAGGTTCGATGCACCACTGAATGACATGACAATCATGGTCAGGATCGGCAACACCGCCAGCAGCAGGATGAAGCCTGACAGGATGCCGGCAAACTTGCCGGTCTCGCCGGGCAACAGCCCATAACGCTTCTTGGTCACAGTGCTCATTGCGAAGCCTCCAGCATGCGCCGACGACGGCCAGTAATGAATTCGGACAAGGTCATGATCGCGAGGGTGGTGACGATCAGCACGACACCGGCAGCGGAGGCGGCGGGCCAGTTCATCAACGGGGCGATCTGGTCATGCACCATCACCGCCAGCATCGGCACGCGACGGCCACCGAGCAGCAAAGGCACCACGAAGCTGCTGGCGTTGTAGGCGAACACCAACGTCGCACCGGTGATGATCCCCGGCATGCTCATCGGCAACACCACTTGGCGGAACACCTGAAAGCGACTGGCGCCCAGGGTCGCGGCGGCTTCTTCGTAAGTACGGGCGACGCCGCGCATGGCGCTGGCAATCGGCAACACGGCCAACGGGAACGCGGTTTGCACCAGGCCCATCAACACGCCGTTCTGGTTGTACAACAGCATGATCGGTCGCTTGATCAGGCCCAGGCCCATCAGCGCCTGATTGAGCATCCCGCCCGGGCCGAGAATCACCAGCCAGCCGTAGCTTTGCAGCAGCAGGTTGACCAGCAACGGCAACAGCACCGCGGCGAGGAAGATCCGTCGCACGAAGGGTGAAGTCAGTCGCGACATGGTGTACGCCACCGGGATCGCCAGCACCACGGCAATCACTGCGCTGATCAAGGCCAGGCGCAGGGTCAGCAGCAAGGATTTGAGGTAATACGGTTCCAGCAATTGGGCGTAGCTGGCCAGGCTGAACCCGGTCCATTCCGCGCCTTTGGTGCCCACGCTCATGCGCAGTACCAGAAGGCTCGCGGCAATCAGCACACCCAGAAACAGCATCGACGGCGAGAGAAAAAGCCAGGCGCGCGTCGTCGGCGAAACACCCCGATTGGCACGCGCTGGAATGGCGCTTACCGGATGGGTCAGAGGTTGGTGTTCCATAGCAAGGGTCTCGTCAATGGAAAGCAGCTGAACGAACACAAGACCTGAAGCAACGACGTTCTAGTGTGGGAGCGGGCTTGCTCGCGAAAGCGGTGGGTCAGTCAGCATTGATGTCGACTGACCGATTGCATTCGCGAGCAAGCCCGCTCCCACATTTGATTTGTGGTGCTCTTGGGGCTTGCGTACGCCACTCGATCAGGAAGAAAAGATTTCCGTGTAACGACGAATCCATTGGTCATGCACGGTGGCCAGGAAGGCGTTGTCGTGCATGATCGCCTTCTCGGCAATCTGCTCCGGCGTGAGGATGTACGGGCTCTTGCGCGCTTCGGCGGAGATGATCGCCTTGGCGTTGACCGGGCCGTTGTAGATGTCTTCCGCCATCTTGCCCTGCACCAATGGGTCCAGAGAGTGGTTGATGAAGGCGTAGGCCAGGTCGGTGTCGCCCGGACGGTTCTTCGGCATCACCGACAGCATCAGGTCGGTGTAGAAGCCTTCCTTCATGCCGAACGTGGCGCCCAGGCCGTAGGCCGGATCGCGGATCTGTTTCGGGAAGAAGGCCGGCGCGTACAGGCCGCCCATGTCCAGCGAACCGGTGCGGAACAGTTCGGCGATCTGGTTCGGGTTTTCACCCAACGTCACCACACGATCTTTCAGCTCGGCGAGTTTCTTGAAGCCCGGCTCAATGTTGTGTTCGTCACCACCGGCCAGTTTGGCGGCGATGATGATCAGGTCCATGGCCTCGGTCCAGTTCGGCGGCGGCAGGAAGATGTTCGGCGACAGTTCCGCGTCCCACAGGGCGGCGTAGCTGTCCGGCGCTTCCTTGATGGTGCGGGTGCTGTAGACCAGGCTGTTGCACCAGAGCAGGTAACCGATGCCGTGGCCATTGGCGCCGGTGCGGTATTTCTCCGGGACATCGACCAGGTTCGGGATGCGGTTGAGGTCGGGTTTTTCCAGCAGGTTGGCGGCGGCCAGACCTTCGGCGCCGACGCCGGCCAGGGTGATGATGTCGTACTGCGGACGATCACCGCCGGCCTTGAGTTTGGCGACCATTTCCGAAGTACTGCCGGTGCGGTCGGCAATGACCTTGCAGCCGTACTTGTCTTCGAAGGTCGCGGCAATGTTACGCAGTGCGGCCAGGCCGGTGTCATCGGACCAGGTCAGCAAACGCAGGGTCTTGCCCTGGAAGCGTGTGTCACTGGCATTGGCCTTGACGAACGGCAAGCTCATGGCGGCCGCAGCAACCGAGGCTACGCCCACGGTCTTGATGAATTGACGTCTGTTCAGATCATGCTCGCCCATTACGGACTCCCTTTGTTTTTGTAGGTATAAGGCAGGTCGAAACTGTTGCATCCGCGCGACCGGATCAGCATTGGCCCCATATTTTCGGGGCTTGGCTACACCGGCAAGTTCATCCTGAGGTTGTACAAAACGACTGACTATCGATAAAAACTCATTGAAGCCATGACGCCGACGCATGCCTCATGTAGGAGCGAGCTTGCTCGCGAAAGAGGCACGAACGACGCGGGCTGTCTGGCTTCCCGCGTCATCGTTGACGTTCATCGCGAGCGAGCTCGCTCCTACAGGTGATCGGTGTCAGAGGGCGCGAATCACGTGTTTTATTTCCTGGAAAGCCTGCAAGCCCCACGGGCCCAATTCGCGGCCGATGCTGCTCTGTTTGTAGCCACCCCAGGCGGTCTGCGGGAAGATCACTTGCGGTGCGTTGATCCACACCAGCCCTGCCTGCAAAGCGTTGGCGACGCGATCGGCGGCTGCGTTGTCGCGGGTGACCACGCTGGCCACCAGGCCGAACTGGCTGTCGTTGGCCAGGGCAATCGCCTCGGCTTCGGAGGCAAAACTGCGTACGCAGATCACCGGCCCGAAAATCTCTTCACACCACAGCGCACTGTCGAGGGGCACGTCGGTGAAAATCGTCGGCTGCAAAAAATAGCCGCGGGTCAGGTCTGCGGGACGATTGCCGCCGCACACCAGCGTGGCGCCGGCACTCAAACCGCGATCGATGTGGCCCAGTACACGCTGGTATTGCGCCTGATTGACCAGTGCGCCCATCTCGACGGCAGGGTCGAACGGGTCGGCCACGCGAATCGCTTCGGCGCGGGCCTTTAGACGACTGAGGAATTCTTCCGCCAGTTCATCAGCGACCAGCACGCGGCTGGTGGCAGAGCACATCTGCCCGGCATTAAAGAAGCCACCGCCACAGGCCACTTCCACGGCCAGTTCGATGTCGGCGTCCTTGAGCACCAGCAGCGAGGATTTGCCGCCCAGTTCCAGGCTCACGCCTTTGACGGTTTCCGCCGCGCGCTGCATGACCTGCACACCGACGGCGTTGCTGCCGGTGAAGGAAATCTTGGCGATGCGCGGATCAGCCGACAGCGGCGCGCCGACGGCCAGGCCGGTGCCGCAGACCAGGTTGAACACGCCTTTGGGCAAACCGGCTTCGGCGATGATCGCGGCCAGTTGCAGTTCCGGCAGCGGCGTCACTTCCGAAGGCTTGAGCACCACGCAGCAGCCGGCAGCCAGGGCCGGGGCGAGTTTCCACGCGGTGGTGACCATCGGAAAATTCCACGGCACGATCAGCCCGACCACACCGCACGGCTCACGGCGCACACGGGCGCTGAAGTCGTCGGTGGGCAGTTCCACGTTGCTGTCTTGCTTGGCATCGAGCCCTTCGGCCAGACTGGCGTAATACTCGAAAGTGGCGATCACGTCATCGACGTCGATGGCCGCTTCGAACAACGGTTTGCCGTTGTTGCTCGACTGCAAGTGCATCAGCTGCTCGCGACCGGCTTGCACGCCGGCGGCGATTTTGCGCAGGATCGCGCCGCGCTCGGCCCCCGTGGTTTTCGACCAGTCGCCGAAGGCTTGGGTCGCCGCACTGACGGCGCGCTCAACGGCGTGTGCATCGCCGCCGTTGACGGTGGTCAACAGGGCTTCAGTCGCCGGGTTGATCACGCGTAAATGTTCGTCGCCAGCGGACCATTGGCCATTAATGAACAGGCCGTCCAACGTTGTCGGAAAAGTCATTTCGACACCGCCTTCATCCACACGGTCTGATCGATTTCAATCAGGGTCGGGCCTTGGCGATCGGCAGCGGCGCGCAATGCGTTGCGCAGCTGGTCGACGCCGTTGACGGCTTCGGCTGCACAGCCAAGGGCCTTGGCCACACCGATGAAGTCCGGGGTGTAGATGTCCACGCCGACCGGCTCGATGGCGCGGTTGACCATGTACTTCTTGATCTCTTCGTAGCCCTGGTTATTCCACAGCAGGACGATCACCGGCGTGCGCGCTTCAACGGCGCTGGCCAGTTCCGGCAGGGTAAATTGCAAGCCACCGTCGCCGATCAGGCACACCACCGGAGGCCGCGCACCGCTTTCGACGCTGCCGCCGAGCCAGGCGCCAATCGCCGCCGGCAAGGCGTAACCGAGGGTGCCGTAACCGGTGGACGAGTTGAACCAGCGACGCGGGCGTTCCGGGTTGAACGTGAGGTTGCCGGTGTACACCGGTTGGGTCGAATCGCCGACGAAGACCGCGTCCGGCAATTCGTGCAGGACGGTTTCCAGGAAGCGCGTCTGCGCCAGGGTCGGAGCGTCCCACGTGGCGGCGAGTTCTTCACGCAAACGCGCGGCACGCACCTGGCCCCAATCGTTGCGGCGCTCGGCCAGCGACTTGTGCGACAACGCGCTGAGCAAGGCCTGGGCGGCGTTGCGCGAGTCGGACACCAGCGCCACATGCGGCGGGTAGTTGCGCACGGTCTGGTCCGGGTCGATGTCGACGCGCAGCAGCTTGCCAGGGATCTCGAAACCACCAGCGAAGGTCACGTCGTAGTCGGTCTCGGCCAGTTCGGTGCCGATCGCCAGGACCACGTCGGCCTCGGCTACCAGGGCGCGGGTCGCGACCAGGCTTTGGGTCGAACCGATCAGCAACGGATGGTTGGATTCGAGCATGCCTTTGGCGTTGATGGTCAGCGCCACCGGAGCGTCCAGCAGTTCCGCCAGTTCAGTCAGTTCAGCGGCGGCATCGATGGCACCGCCACCGGCCAGAATCAGTGGACGCTTGGCACCGGCCAGCAATTCGGTCATGCGCGAAACGGCGGTCGGCGAGGCACCGGCGCGGTCGATGTTCACCGGCAGGCTGGCGAGCAGGTCATCAGCTTCTTCGACCAGCACGTCCAACGGGATTTCAATGTGCACCGGGCGCGGACGACCGGCCTGGAACAGGGCGAAGGCGCGGGCCAGTACACCCGGCAGCTCAGACGCCGACATCAAGGTGTGGGAGAACGCTGCCACGCCGCCGACCAAGGCGCTCTGGTTCGGCAGCTCGTGGAGCTTGCCGCGACCGCCGCCCAACTGGTTGCGGGTCTGCACGCTGGAGATCACCAGCATCGGGATCGAATCGGCGTAGGCCTGGCCCATCGCCGTGGTGATGTTGGTCATGCCGGGGCCGGTGATGATGAAGCACACACCCGGCTTGCCGCTGGTGCGAGCGTAGCCATCGGCCATGAAGCCGGCGCCCTGTTCGTGACGCGGAGTGACGTGGTTGATGCTCGAACGGGCCAGCCCGCGATACAGCTCCACGGTGTGAACCCCGGGAATGCCGAACACCTGCTCAACGCCGTAATTCTCGAGTAACTTGACCAATACTTCGCCGCACGTCGCCATGTCTTTGCCCTTTTTGTTCGTTTGAGACGCTGGGCCTGCGCAGTGTTTATGATGGATGGGCAGGTCCAGGGATGGCCTCATTGGAACGGGCGACACGTAGCCGCAACAATGGATAAAAAGTCATACTAGCCATGTCCTCACGTCATACCTTGGATCCCAATGAAACGACTGCCTCCTCTTCCGGCACTGCACACTTTTCTGATCACCGCGCAGTGCTGCAACTTCACCCGGGCTGCCGAGCAACTGCACATCACCCAGGGCGCGGTGAGCCGGCAGATTGCCGGGCTGGAAGATCATCTGGGTTATGAGCTGTTCATTCGCCAGGCCCGGGGCCTGGACTTGACCGCCGAAGGACGTGAGTGGCTACCGCGAGTCCAGCAGATTTTCGAGTTGATCGACGAGGCGGTCGAACAGGTCGGCGAGAAGCGCGAAACCCTGCAACTCAAGGCCCCGACATGCGTCATGCGCTGGCTGTTGCCGCGGCTGGTGCAGTGGCAGCGGGAGCGTCCGGATGTGCCGGTGGAATTGACCACCACGGTCAAGCACGGCGTGGATTTTCATCGTGAGCAGTTCGATGCGGCGGTGATGTACGGCGCGCCGCCGGACAGTTCACTGGTGTCGCAAAAACTGTTTGATGAGCAACTGACACCGGTCTGTTCCAAGCCCATGCTCGAAGGCCCGGTGCCGCTGCTGGCGCCCGAGGATCTGGAACAGCACATGTTGCTGCATCCGACCCGGGATGAACGCGACTGGAAAGCCTGGCTGGCGACCGCTGACGTGCGCTTGAGCAATGTCGCCAAGGGCCAGCACTTCGAAACCCTGGACCTGGCGATGTCGATGGCGTCCCAGGGGACAGGCGTGGCGATTGGCGACTGGTCGTTGATCGGCGATGACCTGAGTGCTGGACGACTGGTCATGCCGTTTGAATTGAAGGTAAAAACGGGGCTGGCGTATTACCTGGTTTTCCCGGAAAAACCCGGACCTTCGCCGAAATTACGCGAATTGATGGGGTGGTTGGTGGAACAGGCGCAGTCGCGGTGATGAGTCCCGCCCTGTAGGCCTGTAGGAGCTGTCGAGTGAAACGAGGCTGCGATCTTTTGATCTTGTTAAAAGCAAAGTCAAAAGATCGCAGCCTCGTTTCACTCGACAGCTCCTACAGATGTGGCGGTGTGGCGAGCTTCAGTAGCCGACTGCAAACCGCTGCCGCGAATGCTTTGGCACTTCCACTTCATCGATCATCGCAATCGCAAAATCGGCGAAGGTAATCCAGCTCCGCCCTGCACTGCTCACCAGCAAATCATCCTTGCCGATCCGAAACACGCCCGTGCGCTCGCCTTCGACAAACTCAGCCGACGGCGACAAAAAGCTCCAGTCCAGATCCCTTTCCTGACGCAGGGTCTCAAGAAACTCAGCGCCCGCGCCGGCCTCGGCCTTGTACTCCGCGGGGAAACCTTCGCTGTCGATGACGCGGGTTCCGTTCGGCAGTAATAGCGAACCGGCGCCGCCGACCACCAGCAAACGTTTCACACCGGCCTGCTTCACCGGCCCGATAACGGCCTTGGCTGGCAGGGTCGAGAAGTGCGCCGCGCTGATCACCACGTCATGGCCGGCAACGGCGGCTTGCAAGGCATCAGCGTCGAGGGCATCCACGTTCTTGCTGACCACACCTTCACGCTGGCCGATCTTCGAGGTATCCCGGGCGATGGCCGTAACACTGTGGCCACGGCGCAGGGCTTCTTCCAACAGCTGGCTACCGGCTCGACCGGTGGCACCGATGATTGCGATTTTGCTCATGACGTACTCCGTTGGCTTAAATAATTAACTTGCTCACCACCGCCCTCTGTAGGAGCTGTCGAGTAAAACGAGGCTGCGATCTTTTGACGTCGCTTTTAAAAAACAGGATCAAAAGATCGCAGCCTCGTTTCACTCGACAGCTCCTACAGGGTCAGGTGCGTTCGGTAAAACGGGTTACCACTTCATCTCACCCTTGGCGACTTTGGCGCTCAGTTCCAGGGAGCTTTCGTCGCCCAGTGTCGGGTAGCGTTTTTTCATCGCGGCGATCAGCGCGGTGGCGTCTTTGGCCTTGGTGGTTTCTTCGTCGAACGCCTGGATGTACTCGGCGGTGAACTGCACGGCGGCCAGGGAACGGGCGCTCTCACCCAAGTAATGCCCCGGCACGATGATGTTAGGTTTCAGGGATTCGATGGAATGCAGCGTAGCCAACCAATCGGCATGGGACTGTGGCGTTTGGGTGTCGGCCATCCATACATGAATGTTTTCCGCGACCACCACACCACCGACCACGGCCTTGATCGACGGAATCCACACAAAGCTGCGATCCGGCTGCTTGCCATCAAGACCAACCACCTGCAACTTCTGCCCTTCGAGCATCAAACTGTCGCCCTTGAGGATGCCCGGCACGACGGTTTTGGTCGGCACGTCAGCGCCCATTTTCGGGCCCCAGAACGCCAGTTTGCCGTCGACGGTGTGCTTGATGTGGTCAACCGTCGGCTGCGAGGCGAGCACCTTGGCGTCGGGGAATGCACGGGTCAGGGTGTCGAGACCGAAGTAGTAATCCGGGTCGCCGTGGCTGATGTAAATGGTGGTCAGTCGTTTGCCACTGGCGCGGATTTTTTCCACTACTTGCTCGGCCTGGGATTTGCCGAATTGCGCGTTGACCAGGATCGCGTCCTTCTCGCCGCTGACCAGTACCGAGGTCACCGGAAAAATCGCCTTGTCGCCGGGGTTATAGACATCCAGCGTCAACGTCGATGCCGCTGCGGCATGGGCTGAGAATCCCAGCATGGCGGCTAGAAAAACGCGTTTGAAAGAGGTGAATCCGATCATCTGTTGCTCCGTTGTCCAATGGTCGCCGTCTGTAGGAGCTGTCGAGTGCAGCGAGGCTGCGATCTTTTTAAAAAACAAAGTCAAAAGATCGCAGCCTCGTTGCACTCGACAGCTCCTACACGTCGTGCACGTCCTGCACGTATGGGACAGAGCTTAGTTGCCTGACTCAGTACAAAAAATGCGATGCTGGAACATAGTTTGTTTCTGAAAGCGGGCAAATCATGGATCGTCTACAAGCAATGCGCGTGTTCGTCACGGTGGTCGACCTCGGCAGCCAGTCGGCCGCCGCCGATCATCTGGACCTGTCACGGCCGGTGGTTTCGCGGTATCTGGCGGAGCTGGAAGACTGGGTCGGCGCGCGCCTGATGCACCGCACCACACGTAAATTGAGCCTGACCGCCGCCGGCAGCGAAATCCTCCCCCGTTGCCGGCAGATGCTCGACTTATCCACAGACATGCAAGCCGCCGTCAGCGAACCGGACGATGCACCGCGTGGCCTGCTGCGGATCAGCGTCAGCACCTCGTTCGGCCAGGCGCAACTGGCGGACGCCATGGCGGCGTACGTCAAGCGCTACCCCGGCGTCAGCATCGACCTGCAGATGCTCGACCGCACGGTGAACCTGGTGGATGAGCGCATCGATCTGGCGATTCGCACCAGCAATGACCTGGACCCGAACCTGATCGCGCGCCGGCTGACGGTTTGTCGCTCGGTGATCTGCGCCTCCCCGGCCTACCTGCGCGAACACCCGACGCCGCAGCGGGTCGAGGACTTGAGCCTGCATAACTGCCTGACCCATTCCTACTTCGGCAAAAGCCTCTGGCACTTCGAGCAGGACGGCGAGCCAGTCTCGGTGCCGGTGCAGGGCAACATCAGCGCCAACGAGGCCAGCACGCTGTTGCGCGCGACGATGGCCGGCGCGGGTGTGGCGATGTTGCCCAGCTATCAGGCCGGTGTGCATATCCACAGCGGCGAGCTGATCCGCCTGCTGCCCCAGGCCGAACCCCGGCAGATGAACGTGTACGCGGTGTATGCCTCACGCAAACATATGCCGGCGGCGCTGCGCAGCATGCTGGATTTTCTGGTGCTGAGGTTTCCCGAAGAACCCGAATGGGATATCGGTCTGTAACCCGATCCAATGTGGGAGCGGGCTTGCTCGCGAAAGCGGTAGACCAGTCGACATCGGTGTTGAATCAACAATCGCTTTCGCGAGCAAGCCCGCTCCCACAGGGAATCAGCGGCCTGAATATCGGGTTACATGCGCAGGCTGCGTGACTGGCAACTCACCGCCCCTGACCTATGCTGAAAGTAATACCTCAGGGTATTCGTTCAGAGGTCCACGCCATGAAGACCAGAACAAGAAGATACCTCGCGATTTTCATCACCTGCGCGGCCACGCTTGCGTTGTATGGCACGGCGGCCTGGCGTGTCGAGCAGTTGCGACAACTGCCCCGTGAATACGCGAGCTGCAATTTCGAGCGCTGCATTCCCCATAACGCGACCCTGAATGCCCTCCGGTAACGAAGGGGATCAGGCCTCGTTGTCCTGATCGGCCTTCAAGCGGTCGCGAAAAGCCTTGGGCGAGATCCCCACACGACGTCGGAACAGGCGCGTGAAGTTGGTCGGATCGGAAAACCCCAACACGTCGGACATTTCATAAATGGTCATGCTGGTGTAGGTCAGCAAGCGCTTGGCTTCCAGCAATTGACGTTCGTGCATGATCTGCAACGCCGGTTGCCCCGCCAGTTCACGGCACGTGCCGTTGAGGTGCGACACCGAAATCCCCAGCCGATGCGCCAGGTCCTCGACCTTGACGTGCTGGCGATAGGTCTCTTCCACCAGCTGGATAAAGCCGTTGAGGTATTCCCGGGCACGTTGCGGACGCTGACTGGCGGAGCGGCGCTGAATCACCTGACGGCTGACCCACACCATGATCACGCTGACCAGCGAATGCATGAGCATTTCCCGGGCCGGTTGATGACCGGTGTATTCGTTTTGCAGCGCCGCAAACAGGCTGTTGAGGTAGTCGCCGTCCTTGCCCGCCGGGTAACTTTCGGCCTGGGCCAGGGCATTCACCGAGTTGCCCAGTTGCGCCTGGAGATGGGTCACCAGCGGCGCGGCGAGGGTCACGACAAAGCCTTCGACGTCCTCGGAAAAGCGATAACCGTGCACCGACAGCGGCGGCAGGATCAGGATTGTCGGTTCAGTCAATTGCGTGCGTTTGCCTTCGATTTCAAGCTCTGCCTGACCTTTGAAAACGAAGAGCAATTGGCACAAATCAGCGTGGCGGTGGGGTTTGATTTCCCATTGATGCTCGCGGCTGCGTTTGGAAATGGTTTCACAGTGCAGCAAATCCGGGGTCGGCCAGTCCAGGCTTTCACCATAGAGTTTGAACACTGGAATCGAAGGCAGGTCAGGCTTGTTCATAACTTCAATCCAGGCCTCGGGAGGTAGCGGGCGATAATCGCACCGATTGGCAGAATGTACAGCTATCGGCTCAGTTTTCACCTTCAATTGACGGACTCGCAAGTGAAAAATGCAAGCACTCGATCCATAAAAACCATTCACCGGCCTTGGTCGCGTGGAGCTTGCGAGTCATAAAAACAATGAAAATGCTGAAAACCCAAGTGGCCATTATCGGTGCAGGTCCTGCCGGTTTATTGCTCGGTCAGTTGCTGCACAACGCGGGCATCGACACCCTCATCCTCGAACGCCAGACCCCGGACTATGTACTCGGGCGAATCCGTGCCGGCGTCCTTGAACAAGGCATGGTAGAGCTGCTGCGCCAGGCCGGCGTGGGCCAGCGCATGGACGCCGAAGGGTTGGTCCATGGCGGCTTCGAACTGGCCCTCGGCGGGCGCCAGGTACACATCGACCTGCACGCCCTGACCGCTGGCAAAACCGTGATGATTTACGGCCAGACCGAGGTCACCCGCGACCTGATGGCCGCTCGTCGGGAGGCTGGCGCGCAGACGATTTACCAAGCCAGCAACGTCGTGCCCCATGGCATGAAAACCGAAGAACCGTTCCTGACCTTTGAGAAGGACGGCGAGCTGTATCGCCTCGATTGCGACTACATCGCCGGGTGCGACGGTTTCCATGGCGTGGCGCGGCAGTCGATTCCTGAGGCGTGCGTGAAAGTCTTCGAGCGGGTTTATCCCTTTGGCTGGCTGGGAATTCTGGCCGACACCCCGCCGGTCCACGACGAGCTGGTGTACGCCCGCCATGAGCGCGGTTTTGCCTTGTGCAGCATGCGTTCAGCCACGCGCACTCGCTATTACCTTCAGGTTCCGGCGGATGACCGGATCGAAAACTGGTCCGATCAGCGCTTCTGGGATGAACTCAAAAGCCGCTTGCCACAAGCATTGGCGGAAAAACTGGTGACCGGACCGTCCATCGAAAAAAGCATCGCGCCGCTGCGCAGTTTCGTGGTCGAACCGATGCAGTACGGGCGGATGTTCCTGGTCGGCGACGCCGCGCACATCGTCCCGCCTACCGGCGCCAAGGGCTTGAACCTGGCCGCCAGCGACGTCAATACGCTGTTCACTATTCTGCTGAAGGTTTACCGCGAAGGCCGGGGCGACTTGCTCGAGAAATACTCCGAGGTCTGCCTGCGTCGGGTGTGGAAAGCCGAACGGTTTTCCTGGTGGATGACCTCGATGCTGCATCGCTTCGATGAGCACGACGCCTTCAGCCAGCGCATTACAGAGTCGGAATTGGCGTACTTCGTCGACTCCGAGGCCGGCCGAAAAACCATTGCAGAAAATTACGTCGGGCTTCCATACGAGGCTATCGAATAGCCTGCTATCGACTTACACTGGCGAGCATTCCCGCTCGCCGCGCTTCTTGCGGGTCCATCACCGCAGGTTTTACCCGTGACCAATCTCAACCAGCCTGAAACAACCAAACCGGCCATTCGCAGCGTGCTGATCGCCCTGATGCTGGCAATCTTTCTAGCCGCGTTGGACCAGACCATTGTCGCCGTTTCAATGCCGGCCATCTCCGCGCAATTCAAGGATGTCAGCCTGCTGGCCTGGGTGATTTCCGGCTATATGGTGGCGATGACCGTGGCGGTGCCGATCTACGGCAAGCTCGGCGACCTGTACGGCCGACGCAAGTTGATGCTGTTCGGCATGGGTGTGTTCACGATCGCTTCGTTGTTCTGCGGGATGGCGCAAAGCATGGAGCAATTGGTGCTGGCGCGGATTATTCAGGGCATTGGTGCTGGCGGGATGGTGTCGGTGAGCCAGGCGATCA
Organism: Pseudomonas sp. NPDC086251; assembly: GCF_044746405.1. Classification (NCBI taxonomy): domain Bacteria; kingdom Pseudomonadati; phylum Pseudomonadota; class Gammaproteobacteria; order Pseudomonadales; family Pseudomonadaceae; genus Pseudomonas; species Pseudomonas sp. NPDC086251. The sequence continues at coordinate 2,388 of NZ_JBIVBY010000047.1, read as the reverse complement.
TCGGCGACATCGTGCCGCCTCGGGAGCGTGGTCGCTATCAAGGTTATTTCAGCAGCATGTACGCGGTGGCCAGCGTGGCGGGCCCGGTATTCGGTGGTTACATGACCGAATACCTGTCCTGGCGCTGGGTGTTTCTGATCAACCTGCCCCTGGGCCTCGGCGCGTGGCTGGTGGCCCATCGCACGCTGGTCGGGCTGCCGGTGCCGCAGCGCAAGCCGATCATCGATTACCTCGGCACCGTGCTGATGATCATCGGCTTGACCAGTTTTCTGCTGGGCATCACGCAGGTTGGCCAGGGTTATGCATGGCGCAGCGCCGAGGTGCTGGGTTTGCTCGGGTGTGCGGTGTTGGTGCTGGCGCTGTTTGTCTGGCATGAGCGCCGGGCGCGTGAGCCGTTGCTGCCGATGCACCTGTTCGCTAACCGTCATGCGATTCTGTGCTGGTGCACGATTTTCTTCACCAGTTTCCAGGCGATTTCATTGATCGTGCTGATGCCGCTGCGCTTCCAGAGCGTCACCGGTGCCGGCGCCGACAGCGCCGCGCTGCACCTGTTGCCGCTGGCCATGGGTTTGCCGATCGGCGCCTATTTCGCCGGGCGCCGGACCTCGGTGACCGGGCGCTACAAGCCGATGATTCTCGGCGGCGCCCTACTGATGCCGATCTCGATTCTGGGGATGGCATTCAGTGCGCCTCAAGCCGTTGTGCTCAGCAGCCTGTTCATGTTGCTCAGCGGGATCGCTTCGGGCATGCAGTTCCCGACGTCGTTGGTCGGCACGCAGAACTCGGTGGCGCAACGGGACATCGGCGTGGCCACCAGCACCACCAACCTGTTTCGTTCGTTGGGCGGCGCGGTGGGCGTGGCGTTGATGTCGGCGCTGCTGCTGGCGTTGTTGCAGGATTCGAGTTTCGCCCACCTGGCCGGCTCGACGCTGATTGCCGAGGGCCATTCCGGGAATGTCTTGCTGGACGGGTTAAATGCCGCGCCGGGGGATGCGCAGAACGCCTTGCGTGCTGAGCTGCTGCTGACCTTTCGGCATTTGCTGATGGTCAGCGCGGCGGTGTCGTTGTTGGGGTTGGCGGCGGCGATTGCGATGCCGAACATGGTATTGCGTGGGCGCGAGGATAAGGTTCGATAGATAGACCGAGTCGCGGCCTTCGCGAGCAAGCCCGCTCCCACATTTGACCGGGTTCATTCGGGGGAATGCGGTCAAATGTGGGAGCGGGCTTGCTCGCGAAGGCGGTGTCTCAGGCACCGCCATTCAAGGGCTGTAATACCCGACAGCCACCAGAAAATGCCCGACCTTTTTCAGGTAGGCATGTTTGTCCTCGACCTTCCCGGTCACCGGGTTTTTCCAGCGGTATTCGTATTCGCCGTAATCCTGCTTGGCGATCAAGGCCAGGATCGGCTCGCCCACCGGTTTGCCTTCCGGGTCGTTGACCTTGCTGAAATCGGTGTTGATCAACCGCAGGTTGGTGCCGTGGGCGACGTAACGCTGGGTGTTCAGGTCGACGACGAACACATAAAGGTCATCCTGCAGATAGCCGCCCTTTAGGGAGTTGATCGCCGTGAGCGTGCCCTTCTCGTCCTTGACCAGATCGGCCGCCGCTTTATTCAGCGACGCCATCGCCTGTTCCGCCGAGGCCCGTGGCAGGTAGTAACCCACCGCCAGAATCCGCTGGCCGATACGCTGGTAGTACACGTGTTTGCGCTCGACCTTGCCGTCGGACCAGTTTTGCCAACGGTATTCCGCCTGCTGAATGCCATTGCCTTCCGGGACTTTCAGGGCGTCTTTGAAGGCTTTCTGCAAATCCGGCCCGAGGGTTTCGGAGACATCACGGCCGATCAGCGCCGAAGACGGCCCGCCGCTGGCGAGCATCACGCCTTTGGTGTCGAGCACAAAGACATAACGATCCTTGTCGACAAATTCACCCTGGCGGCTGAAGGCTGCGAAGGCTTTGTCACCATTCTCATGGTAGTAGGCCAGGGCTTTTTCCAGCAGGGCCTTGGCGGCCTGGCTGTCTTCCTTTTCCGTCCCGGCGGCCTGAGCCTGGCCGAGGCACAGCCAGAGCATTGCGCCCAGCACGGCCAACTTCTGCAATAACCCCATCGCGCATCCCCATTCTTCCTGGTGTTTGAAGAGCGTAGACGGCTTGGGGATATGCACGAGCATTCAGGACAACGCGGTGGGCCTCTGTAGCAGCTGCCGAAGGCTGCGTTCGGCTGCGCAGCAGTCGTGAAATCAGTCACCGCGGTTTGTCTGATAAAACGCGGTGGCTAATTTTGCTGCTGCTTCGCAGCCGAACGCAGCCTTCGGCAGCTGCTACATCTATGGTTACCCCCTTTTCTGCAATACTGTTTTTGATGCGTGTTTGGCTTGCTTTCATCTA